>DATNHQ010000118.1:0-14913 GCA_035604915.1 Solirubrobacteraceae bacterium | reverse complement strand
CGTGCGCCTCGGGAGCGCGCGGCCCGCGGCGCGCTTCACCACGATTTCGCTGAGCAGCCCGGCCGCGCCCAACGGCACCCCGGCCACATACAGCGACGCCGGCAGCGGACGCTGCCACGATGGCGGTGAGCTCTTTCGGCGGTTTGGCACACGTGGGCTAGCGCCTCCCCTCCGCAGGCGGGGATGGCGCGATGGAACGCTTCCTCCCCGCCGACGGCCGGCCTTCGGCGGCGCGGCGCGGCGCCCGGCGAGCCGGGCAGGCCGGCGCGGGGAGCGCGGGGAGCGAAGGAGCGCTCTCCCGCTCGCCGGCGTGTTCAGCGCAGGGCGCCGCGCAGGGCCGCCCGCGCCGCGTGGAAGCCGCACATGCCGTGCACGCCCCCGCCCGGCGGGGTCGACGCCGAGCAGAGGAAGAGCTTGGGGTTGGGCGTCGCGTAGGGGTTGGCGCGCAGCGCCGGGCGCACCAGCGTCTGCCGAAGGTTGTTGGCGCCGCCGCCGATGTCGCCGCCGATGTAGTTGGGGTTCTCCGCCTCGAGCTCGGCCGGGCCGCGGGCGGCGCGCGCGAGGACGAGCTCGCGAAAGCCCGGTGCGAAGCGCTCGATCTGCGCCTCGATCGCCGCCGTCATGTCCGCGGTCGAGCCCGGCGGCACATGGCAGTACGCCCACAGCGTGTGCTGGCCGGCGGGGGCGCGCGTCGGGTCCGCGAGCGACTGCTGGGCGACCAGCACGTACGGCCGCTCCGCTTCGCGCCCACGCGCTACCGCGCGCTCCGATGCCGCGATCTGCTCGAGGGTGCCGCCCAGGTGCACGGTCCCGGCGGTGCGGGCGGCCGCGGCGCTCCAGGGGATGGCAGCCGACAGCGCGTAGTCGAGCTTGAAGACACCCGGTCCGTAGCGAAACCGCCGCAGCGCCCGGCGGTAGCGGCGTGGCAGCGCCTCGCCGCAGATCTCCGCGAGCGCGCGGGGGGTGACGTCGAAGAGGACCGCGCTCGCGTCCGGCAGCTCCTCGAGCGAGGCGACCGGCCGCCCGACCTCGACCGTGCCGCCGAGCGACTCGAGGTACGCGCGCATCGCTGCGGTGATCTGGGCCGAGCCGCCGCGCGCGACCGGCCAGCCGCAGGAGTGGCCGAGCGAGAGCATCACGAGCGCGAACGCGGTCGTGCCGGTGGCCTCGAGCGGGCGGATCGCGTGCGCGGCCATGCCGGCCATCAGCGCGCGGGCCCGCGGCGTGCGAAAGCGGATGCGAGCGCAGAGCGCCGCGGGCAGCGCGGCGCGGCTGGCGAAGCGCGCCGCAAGCGCCGGCGCGCGCGGCGGTCGCGTGAGCGGGCCGAGCATCGCCTCGGCGAGCTGATCCCAGTGCGTGGCGAAGGCGCCGACCAGTTTGCGGTAGGCGCGCGCGTCGCGGCCGAGCCCTTCGGCGGTCTCATCCAGCGAGCGCAGCAGCGCGACGGCGTCGCCGTCATCGAGCGGGTGCGCCGCCAGTGTGGTCGGCTCGATCAGCTCGAGGCCGAACTGCTCGAGCGGCAGCGTGCGCAGGAACGGCGAACCGACGGCGAGCGGGTGCACCGCCGAGCAGACGTCGTGATGGAAGCCCGGGAGCGTCAGCTCCTCGGTGCGGGTGCCGCCGCCGACGCTTGCCCCTCCCTCGATGAGGTGGACCGAGCGGCCGTTTCGCGCCAGCTCGATCGCGGCGGCGAGCCCGTTCGGCCCGGCGCCGACGACGACGGCGTCAGGCAACCATCACGCCTTTGCTCCGCGGGCGAAGGGGCGCGACATCATTCGAATCGGCGCGCTGACCATGTGCAGCCCGGAGCGTATACCGGCGTTGTGCCAGACGTTGCCCGCGCGCGACCACTGGCGGCGGCGGTCGACGCAGATCGACTGGACCTCGACCGGCGCGGCGGATCCGAAGTGCGCCGCCAGCGAGGAGAGCGTGTGCATCCAGTGGGCGTCCTCTTGGCGGTGGCCGCCGAGGCTCATGCCGACCTCGTACAGCGGGTCGCTCGCGCGCATCAGGACCTGCGCCTGGGCGTAGGTGGAGCCGCCCTCGACGAACGCGCTGAAGGTGATCCAGCCGGCGAACATGTGGCCCTCCGGCGTCATCAGGGTGAAGGACTCCTCGTCGGAGAACAGCACCAGCACGCCGGTCGAGAGCTTCAGCCCGCCCGGCATCGCGAGGTCGAGCGCGGCGACCTCGCCTGGCGCGATCCCGGCGAGCGGGGCGAAGAAGCGGTTGCCCGCCGGCCAGAACTCGGAGAAGCGCTCCTTCCAGGCGGCGATCACCTGCTCCGGCGCCAGCTCGGCGGCGTCGCCCACCGGCGCGCGGTAGGTCTTCTGCCACATCCGGCCGAAGCCGTTCATTGGCGCCGTCGGGCGGCGCCCCGTCACGTTGATGTGGCCGTCGCTGGCGGTAAGTCGCTCGACCGGGCGAGCCCAGGCGGAAGCGTCCCGGTTGTCGGGATGAGTGCTCATCTTGTGCCCTTTCGGTTGGTCAGCCGGCGGCCGCGATCGCGGCGGCCTCGCTGTCGTGGATCGCGATGACCTCGTCGAGGCGGGTCAGCTCGAAGATCTGTCGGTAGTGATCGCTGAGGCCGTAGGCGAGGATCTGTTGGCGGTTCCGCTGCGCGCGCACGAGCAGCGTCACGAGCAAACCGATCCCGCTCGAGTTCATGTACTCGAGCGAGTCGAATCCGAGCACGATCGCGCGCGCCCCCTCCGAGGCCTGATCGTAGGCTTCCTTGAGCGCTGCGTCCGAGTCCCGCGTGACCTCGCCGGCGATCTCGATCACCGCGACGGTGGGGGTCGGCTTGCGCACCTGCAGGCGTGTGGCTGTGTCACTCATGGGTGGGGTCTCCCTGGTCGGTGCGATCGTCGTCGAGGATCGTCATGAAGTCCGATAGGCGCGTGATCTCGAAGATCTCCCGGTAGTGCCGGGAGAGCCCCCGCGCAGTGATCGCCCGCGCGTCGGCGCGCGCGCGCGCCAGCATGCCGACGATCAGGGCGATTCCCGTCGAGTTGATGTAGTCGACGGCGGCGAAGTCGAGCAGCACCTCGTGCGCGCCGGCGGTCTCCGCGTAGGCGGCGCCGAGCGCCTCGCGCGCCGAGGAGTCGATGTCTCCGCGCAGCTCGATGCGTGCCCGCCCGTCGGCGGCGTGGGTCGTCGCCTCAAGTGTCACGTTCGGCATCTCGACCTCCTTCCAGGTTCATCACGAGCTCGACCGTGTGGCGGTCGCCGTCGCTGCGCTGGCGCAGCTCGTCGACCATCCGCTCGATCAGGAACAGGCCCCAGCCGCGCGGCGACTGGCGGCCATCGAGCTTGGCGTCGATGTCCGGCGCGTCGGCGGGGGCGATCGCGCGCGCGCCGCCGCAGTCTGAGATCGCGACCGTCAGCGCGCGCGCGTCGGCGCTGACGCGGACCGCCACGTCGAGCTCGCGGCGGTAGCCGTTGCCGTGCTCCATCGCGTTCATCGTCGCCTCGGCGGTGGCGGTCTTCAGGCGTTCGCGGCGCTCCGGCGTGAGCGCGAACGGCGCCGCGGCTGCGGCGACCCGCCGCATCGCCTCGCGCTCGTTGCCCGGCTCGCTGGCGAGCTTGAAATCGTCGAGCACAGCGGCGCCCGCCGGCTCACCGCCCGCGCGGCGCAGGGCGACCAGGGTGATGTCGTCCTCCTGCTCGAGCTCCTCGCCGGTGAAGCGGTCGAGCGCTCCGAGCAGCTCGCCGATCAGGGCGTTGCAGTCGCCGCCGCGGGCAAGCAGCTCGACCACGCGCTCCGTGCCGAACATCTCGCGCTCGCGGTCGTGCGCCTCGACGAGGCCGTCGCTGTAGAGCAGCACGCTGGCGCCCGGCGCCAGCGTCGTCTCGCGCTCCTCGTAGCTCATGCTCGGCAGCAACCCGAGCGGCATCCCGGTCGCGCGCAGGTCCGAGGACTCCCCGCCGGCCGCGACCAGGGGCAGGTTGTGGCCGGCGTTGGCGTAGCGCAGGTGGCCGCTGGCCGGGTCGAGCACACCGTAGAAGCAGGTCACGAACATGTTCTCGGGGATGTCGGGGCAGAGGTTGTCGTTGACGCGCGCGAGCACGGTGCCGGGTTCGACGAGGCGCTGCGCGCTGGCGCGCAGGACGCTGCGCGTGGCCGCCATCACCATCGCTGCGGGGACGCCCTTGTCGGTTACGTCGCCGATGACGAGCCCGAGCCGCCCGTCGGGCAGCTCGATGAAGTCGTAGAAGTCGCCGCCGACGGCGCGCGCCGCGCGGTAGTAGGCGGCCACCTCCCAGCCGCCGAGCGCCGGCAGCTGCTTCGGCAGGAAGTTCTGCTGGATCAGCTGGGCGACGGCGAGCTCCTGCTCGATGCGGCCGCGAGCGCGGATCTCGGCCTGCTGCTCGCGCACGAGCTGGCCGACGCGGACCGCCGGGGCGGCCTGCGCGGCGAGGGTCTCGAGCAGTCGGCGGTCGTCGGCTGAGAAGTCCTGGTCTGAGAGCCGGCGGCCGACATTGAGCAGCCCGATCAGCTCGCCGTTGGTGATCAGCGGAACGACCAGCGAGACGCCTTCCGCGCGCAGCGCGGTGAGCGCGGGCGAGTCGAGGTCGAGCGCGTTGACGTCAACCGCCCCGACGGACCCCTGGAAGTAGGCGACGAGCGGGTCGTTGGGCGCGATCTCGAAGCTCTCCGTGGCTTCCTGCGCCTCCGCCGCCGAGAGCGGCTCGTGCGCCGCCGCCAGCAGCTCGCTCGGGCTCGTTTCCCCGCCGCTGGCCGCGGCGGCCGCGGTCGCTGCCCGCGAGCGCCTCCAGGCGACGCGCCGGATCGTTCGCTCGGTCACTGACATACCCCGTTTCTACCGCCGCGCCGTTCCGAAACCGTTACGGGTTTCCCGCGCCCTGCCGGCCGGGCGCCCGCGATCGCGGCGGCCGCCGCGCCGCCGTGCCGTAAGCGTTACGGCAACACCCGACTGCTTCAGGTCGTTGCGTTTTCATGCCATCCTCTCACGGCGTGAAGTCACTCAGCATCTCACTGCTCGGCGCCCCGCGCATCACCGTCGACGGCCAGCCGCTGGCGGTCGACACGCGCAAGGCGACGGCCGCGCTGGCGTTCCTGGCGCTGACCGGTCACGCGCATGCGCGGGCCGTGCTCGCAGACCTGCTGTGGCCAGAGTCGGACCCCGAGCGCTCGCGCTCGGCGCTGCGTCGCACACTCTCGACGCTGCGCGGCGCAATCGGCGAGGAGCGCCTGCGCTCCGACCGCCTGACCGTCTCGCTCGACCTCGAGGGCGCTTACCTCGATGTTGCCGAGTTCCGAGCGCTCGTGAGCGACCCGAACGCCGGGATCGACGCGCTCGGCGCCGCCGTCGCGCTTCACCGCGGCGAGCTCCTGGCCGGCTTCTCGCTGCGCGACAGCGTCGAGTTCGACGACTGGCAGCGCGGCGCGCAGGAGACCTTGCGGCGCGAGCGGGCCGCTGCGCTCGACCGCTTCGCCGACGCGCTCGCCCACGAAGGCCGCTTCGAGGAGGCGATTGCAGCCGCGCGCCAGCGGCTCGAGCTCGATTCGCTGCACGAGCCGACCCACCGCCGCCTGATCGACCTCTATGCGCGCGCCGGCCGCCGCGGCGACGCGCTCGTGCAGTACCGCGAGTGCGTGCGCGAGCTCGACCGCGAGCTCGGCGTCGCTCCGCTCAGCGAGACCACCGACCTCTACAACGTGATCAACGGCGGCGCGGCGCCGGCACCGATCGCGAGCGTTCCCGCCGCGCCCGCCGGCGAGCTCGCGCTGGTCGGCCGCGGCGGCGAGCTCGAGCGGCTGCTCGCGGCCTACGGCGCGGCGGGCGACCGCGGCGGCCTCGTCGTGATCGAGGGCGAGGCGGGCATCGGCAAGACGCGCCTCGCGCAGGAGGCGCTCGCTGCGATCGAACGCGGCGGCGGGCGCGTCGTCGCGGCCCAGCCCCACCCGGGTGAGCAGGGCCTCGCCTACGGCGTCATCGCCGCGCTGCTGCGCGAGGTGGTCGCGTTGAGCGACGGCGAGGTCGCCGAGGCGCAGCGCGGCGACGCCGCGCGTCTGCTGCCCGAGCTCGGGACGCCGCCGCCCGGGAGCCTCGATGAGCCCGGCGCGCGCCTGCGCTTTCTCGAGTCGATCGGCCAGCTGATCCTCGGGGCGTTCACCGAGCAGGCCGGCGCGGTCTGGATCGACGACCTGCAGTGGTGCGACCCGGCCTCGCTCGAGGCGTTTTCCTACCTCGCCCGCCGTCTCGAGGGACGCCCGCTGCTCCTGCTCGGCGCGCGGCGCACCGACGAGCCGGACCCCGAGCGAATCTACGCCCGCTTTGCCGAGCTCGGCGAGCGCGTCGCGCTCGGACGCCTCGCGCGCGCAGACGTGATCAGCCTGGCGCTGCGGTCGGGGCTCGAGCAACCGGCCGCCGAGCGCGTCTACCGCGAGAGCGAGGGGCTGCCGCTGTTCGTCGCGGAGCTGCTCGCGCCCGGCGCGCAGACGCAGAGCGGCGGCGTCCGCGCCGTCTTCGAAGCCCGCCTTGACGCCGTCGGAGAGACCGCCGCGCAGGTGCTCAGCGCGGCGGCGCTGATTGGCCGCACCTTCGACGCGGACACGCTGCGCATCGCGAGTGGCCGCTCCGAGGAGGAGGTCGCAGGGGCGCTCGACGAGCTCGGCGCGCGCGGGCTGATCCGCGAGCGCGACTTGGCCTACGACTTCGGGCACGAGCGCCTGCGCGAGGTGGCGGAGGATCGCATCGGCCTTGCGCGACGGCGCCTGCTGCACCGGCGGATCGCCCAGGCCCTCGCCGAAAGCCATCGCGACCCGGCACTCGTCGCCCGCCACCTCGAGGCCGCCGGCGACGACGCTGCGGCCGCGCTCGCCCACGCCGACGCCGGCGCGCACGCGCGCACCCTGTCGGCCGCGCTCGAGGCGATCGCCCACTTCGAGGCGGCGATCGCGCTGGGGCACCCCGACTCGGCGGCGCTGCAGGAGACGATCGGCGACCTCCACGTCCTCCGCGGGGCCTACGACAGCGCGCTCGTCGCCTACGCCGCCGCCGCGGCCGCCAGCGAGGCGAACGCCGCCGTCGCCGGACGGATCGAGCACAAGCTCGGCGGCGTGCACGAGCGCCGCGGCGAGTGGGAGCTGGCCGACCGCCACTACGAGGACGCGCTCGCGCTCGGGGCGGACGAGGCCGCGGTGCGCTGCGACCGCAGCCGCATCGCCTGGCGCCGCGGCGAGCTCGAGCAGGCGCGCGAGCTCGGCTTCGAGGCGCTGGCGCTCGCTGAGGCCGCCGGAGCGAGCGCCGCTGCCGCACAGGCCAACAACATCCTCGGGCTGCTCGGCTGCGGCCGCGAGTACCTCGAGCGAAGCCTCGAGCTGTCCGCCGGCCTGCCCCATCCGGGCATCCGCATCGCCGCCCTCAACAACCTCGCCCGCGACCACGCCGCCGCGGGCGAGCTCGCCCGCGCCGAGGAGCTGCTGAGCGAGGCGCTTGGGCAGTGCGCCGGAGAGGGCGACCTTCACCACGAGGCGGCGCTGCGCAACAACCTCGCCGACGTGCTGCATCGGGCCGGCGCCCGCGATCAGGCGATGGCCGAGCTGAAGCTTGCCGTGACCGCTTTCGCGGCGATCGGCGGCGAGGACGAGCTGCTCTACCCCGGGATCTGGGGCCTCACCGAGTGGTAGCGGCCGAGGCCGCCTCGGCGGCGTCCTACAGCGGCGTCGTGTAGGCGCCGGTCAGGCCGCCGTCGACGAGAAATGTGGTCGCGTTGACATACGTCGACTCGTCGCTGGCGAGGAACAGCACGCCCCCGGCGATCTCCTCGGCGCGGGCGAAGCGACCCATCGGCAGGTGCACCATCCGCCGCGCAGCGCGTTCGGGGTCCTTCGCGAACAGCTCCTGAAGCAGCGGCGTGTCGACCGGCCCCGGGCAGAGCGCGTTGACGCGCACGCCGGCGCGAGCGAACTCGACGCCCAGCTCGCGCGAGAGCGACAGCACCCCGCCCTTGGAGGCGGTGTAGGAGATCTGGGAGGTGGCGGCGCCCATCACGGCGACGAACGACGCCGTGTTGATGACCGAGCCGCCCGAGGGATCGTTCTCGAGCAGGTGTGGGATGCCGTGCTTGCAGCAGAAGAAGACGCTCTTGAGGTTGACGTCCTGGACGCGCTGCCAGGTCTCGTAGCTTGTCTCGAGCACCGAGGCGTCGTCGGTCGGCGAGATCCCGGCATTGTTGAAGAGCACGTCGATGCGCCCGAATTGCTCGCGCGTGCGCGCGTACATGTCGATCACCTGCTGCTCGTCGGTGACGTCGACCTCGAGCGAGAGCTCGCCCGGCGAGCCGGCGAGCAGGTCGACGCCGACGACGGTCGCGCCCTCGCGCGCGAACAGCTCGGCGGTGGCGGCGCCGATGCCGCCGCGCGCGCCCGTGATCACGCAGACCTTGCCCTTGAGCCTCATGAGGTTGCGAAGTAAATCGTTTTGACCTCGGTGTATGCGTCCAGGGCGTGCGGGCCGAGCTCGCGCCCATAGCCGGACTGCTTGAAGCCGCCGAACGGGGTGCTGACGCGCACCGAGCTGTTGGAGTTGATCGAGAGGACCCCGGTCTCGACCGCCCGCGCGACGCGCAGGGCGCGCGCTCCGTCGCGCGTCCAGATCGAGCCTGAGAGCCCGTAGATCGTGTCGTTGGCGAGGGCGATCGCATCCGCCTCATCGCGGAAGGGCACGACCGCGACGATCGGTCCGAAGACCTCCTCGCGCATCACGCGGGCGTCGCGGGACTCGGGCGCGAGGATCGTGGGCGCGAACCAGAAGCCGGGGCCTTCGGGCGCGCTGCCGCGAGCGAGCACCGGATCACCGGCGTCGAGGAACGACGCGACCGCGTCGCGCTGAGCGCCTGAGATCAGCGGGCCCATCTCAGTCGCGGGATCGAGCGGGTCGCCGACGCGGATCGCGCGCACGTGCTCCTCGAACAGCGCCGTGAAGCGATCGAACACCGACTCCTCGACGAGCACGCGCGAGCGGGCGCAGCAGTCCTGACCGGCGTTGTCGAAGACCGCCCACGGCGCCGCCGCCGCCGCCGCCTCGAGGTCGGCGTCGGCGAAGATCACGTTGGCGGACTTGCCGCCCAGCTCAAGCGTCACGCGCTTGATCGTGGCCGCCGCCGTGGCGGCGATCGAGCGGCCAACCTCGGTCGAGCCGGTGAATGCGATCTTCGCGACGTCGGGGTGCTCGACCAGGCGCTGACCGCAGGTGCGGCCCGGCCCGACGACGACGTTGACCACGCCCTCGGGGATACCGGCCTCGAGCGCGAGCTCGGCGAATCGCAGCGCGCTCAGCGGCGTCAGCTCGGCCGGTTTGAGGACCACCGTGTTGCCGGCGGCTAGCGATGGACCCAGCTTCCACGCGGCGATGTTCAACGGGAAGTTCCAGGGCACGATCAGGCCGACAACACCCAGCGGCTCGCGCACGGTGAATGCCTGCCCGCCCGCGACCGGGATCGTGTCGCCCAGCAACCGCTCGGGCGCGCCCGAGTAGTAGCGGATCGTGTCGACCACCATTCCCATTTCGCCGCGAGCCGAGCCGATCGGCTTGCCGGCATTGCGCGCCTCGAGCAGCGCGAGCTCCTCGAGGTGCTCCTCGAGCGTGTCGGCGAGCGCCCGCAGCACCCGCGCTCTCGCCCCGGGCGCGAGCGCGCGCCAGGCCGGCAAAGCCCTCCTCGCGCGGGCGACGGCCTCATCCACCTCGGCCGCCCCCGCGCGGGGAACTTCGGCAAGCACGCCCTCCGTGGCGGGCTCGACGACTGTCAGCGTGTCACCCAACGACTGGTGCGGCAGTGGGGTCGCTGCTCACGGTCGGATCGTCGATCGTGCGAATGGGCCCCTTGAACGTCTTGTGCGCCCAGCCGAAGTACCAGATCGTCACCCCCACTATCACCACCACCACGACGACGGGCGCATAGTTGACGGCGTTGAGTGTGAAGCCTGCATGGCCGGGCACGCCGAGCGGCGAGAACGGCAGGCAGAAGATGATCACGTTGAGGGCGACCCAGACGCACGCGACCAGGTTCAGCCACTTGTACTTCTTCCCGAGCGTCCACGGGCCGGTCTCGAACCGCTCGCCGGCACGCCAGCGCAGGAACACCGGAATCGTGTAGGCGATGTAGAGGCCGATCACCGAAATGGACGTGACGGCGAGGAACGCCACGGGTGTGCCGGCGCTGTTCGGGAAGTAGGCCGGAATCGTGATCACGAACGCAAAGACCGCGATGAAGAGCACCGACCATGTCGGCGTCCGGTTGGACCCGAGGCGCCGCCATAGGTTGTGGCCGGGGACGGCGCCGTCGCGCGAGAAGGCGAACGTCATCCGCGAACCGCTCGTCATGCACGCGATACCGCAGAAGAGCTGCCCGACCGTCGAGATGAAGACCACTGCCTTGGCGCCGAGGACGCTGAGTGACGCCGCCAGGATCGGAAACACCGTTGAGAATCCCGCCTCGCCCTTTTCGCCTGCCTTGTTGACCGCGAACGTGAGCGCGAGCAGCACGATCCAGCCGACCAGGGCGGAGTAGAAGACCGAGCGCCATACGCCCTTAGCCGCCGACTGGGCGGCGCCGTGGGTCTCCTCCGACAGGTGCGCAGAGGCGTCGTAGCCGGTGATCGTGTACATCGTCAGCAGGAAGCCGAGCGGAAGCACGTACCACCAGTACATGTGCCCACCGAAGCCGGAGTTGTTGATCCGGTGCCCGAACACATAGGAGAAGCTGGCGTGATGGCTCGGAACGGCGATCAGGATCACGACGATCACCGCGACGCCGACGACATTCCACCACACCGAGATGCCGTTGAACAAGGTGAGCAGGCGGTTCCAGAACACGTTCACAAGGAGCCCGAGAATCAGGATCAGGACGAACAGCGCCATCACGACATGCGCGTTGTACTTCACGTTGGTTGACGTGAAGTTGAAGATGAAGTTCACGCGGAAGAGACTGAACAGGTACTGGATGAACTGCGCGCAGACGTAGTCCACCGACGCCGTGACTGCGACGAGCCCGATCAGGTTGAACCAGCCGGTGAACCAGCCCCAACCAGGACCGCCCAACTTGGACGCCCAGTAGTAGATACCGCCCGCGGTCGGCATCGCCGAGGCGAGCTCGGACATCGAGAAGGCGACCGTGAGGATCAGGATGCTGATCACGGGCCAGCCGATCGAGATCGCGATCGGTCCGCCGTTGTTGAAGGCCTGGCCGTATGTCGTGAAGCAACCGGCGAGAACGCAGATGATCGAGAACGAGATCGCGAAGTTGGAGAAGCCGCTCCAGCCGCGATGCAGTTCCTGCTTGTAGCCCAGCTCTGCGAGCCGTCGTTCGTCTGCGCCAAGGGTTTCCGACGTCGCCATTGTGCTCCCCTCGAAGGAAATGGTGTGGTGGTCCGTCCTTAGCCGGAGTACTGTAGGGCGCGGGCAGGACTGAAGTCAACCCCGCGAGGGCAGCAATCCTCCGAGGATGTGCGTTGTCCCCTCGACGTGCTCGCTCATGATCCGCGCAGCACGCGCGCCGTCATGCGCGCCCATCGCCCGGACGAGGCGGCGGTGCTGTTCGTTGGCGGCCGCCAACACCGCCTCGGGGTGCGAGATGTGTGAGATCAGATCGGTCATCTCGCCCTGAGTCGCGGTCATCGCGGCGATCAGACGCGAGCTGCCAGTGCACTCCGCGAGGCCGACGTGGAAGCGCACGTCGGCGTGGCGGTAGGCAGGGTAGTCGTCGAGCCGGCGGTCCATCTCCTCCACCAGCAGCGCTAGCGCGTCGAGCGCCTGCTTGTCGGCGCGCTGTGCCGCGAGCACGGCTACGCCGACCTCGAGCGCCATGCGCGTGTCGCAGACCTCGCCCCACTGCGCGAGCACATCACCCGAGGGCACCTCGCTCGGCGGCGGCGGATCGGCGACGAAGGTCCCGCCGCGGCGCCCGCGCGTCGCCTGCAGGTGGCCGGTCTGGCCAAGCGCGAGCAGCGCCTGGCGCAGCGTCGAGCGAGCGATGCCGAGCTTGCGGCAGAGCTCGCGCTCCGCCGGCAGGCGCGTGCCGGGCGGCAGCAGCCCGAGCTTGATCGCGGTGCCCAGGCGCTCGACCGTCTCCTCGAACGCCGTCTGCGAGCGCACCGGCGCGAACACGGCCTCCTCGCTGACCGCAGCCGCCACGCCGGACGCCGCCACCCCTCCGGCGCTCCCCCCCGCTGCGGTGCCAACGCTCACAGTCGCTCGAAGCCCCGGATCCGCTCCCAGTCGGTGACCGCCGCGCCGAACGCCGCCAGCTCGACGTCGGCGGCGTTGACGTAGTGCGCAACCATCTCCTCGCCAAAGGCCTCCCGCGCGATCTGCGAGCCGGCGAAGAGGTCGCGGGCCTGCGCCAGCGAAGTCGGCAGGCGCGTCAGCTCCGGTGCCTTGTAGGCGTCGCCCTCGAACACGGGGCCGAGCGCAAGGCCCTGCTCGACGCCATGCAGGCCGGCGGCGATCAGCGCCGACAGCGCCAGATACGGGTTCAGGTCGGCGCCGCCCGCCCTGTTCTCGAAGCGCAGCGACGGGCCGTGGCCGACGACGCGCAGGGCGCAGGTCCGGTTGTCGTGGCCCCAGGCGATCGCCGTCGGGGCGAAGGACCCGGCGGCGTAGCGCTTGTAGGAGTTGACGTTCGGAGCGAGCATCAGCGTCAGCTCGCGCAGCGCCGCCAGTTGACCGGCCAGGAAGGCCTCGAAGGTCGCGCGGTCACGGGCGAACAGCGGACCGTCGGAGTCGGTCAGCGAGAAATGGATGTGGCACGAGTTCCCCTCGCGCTCGTTGAACTTCGCCATGTAGGTGATCGCCATGCCCATCTCGGCGGCGATCTCCTTGGCCCCGTTCTTGTAGATCACGTGCTCGTCGGCGGTGCGCAGCGCGTCGGCGTAATGGAAGTTGATCTCGTGTTGGCCGAGGTTGCACTCACCCTTTGAGTCCTCCACGACCATGCCGGCTCCCTGCATGCTGTTGCGGATCCGGCGGATCATCGGCTCGACGCGTGCGGTCGCCAGCAGCGAGTAGTCGCTGTTGAACTGGTTGGCCGGCTCGAGCCAGCGATACCCCTTCTGGAAGGCCTGCTCGTAGCTGTCGCGGAAGACGATGAACTCGAGCTCGGTGCCGGCGTTCGCCCCCCAGCCGCGCTGTTGCAGCCGGGCGAGCTGGCGGCGCAGGATCTGCCGCGGTGAGGCGAGCACATCCGAGCCGTCATGCCAGCACACGTCGGCGAGGCACAGGGCGGTGCCCTCCTGCCACGGCACGCGGCGCAGCGTGGCGAGGTCGGGGCGCATCACGAAGTCGCCGTAGCCGCGCTCCCAGGAAGCCATCGCGAAGCCCTCGACCGGTGTCATATCGACGTCGACCGCGAGCAGGTAGTTGCACCCTTCGGCGCCGTGCCCGGCGACCTCCGCGAGGAAGTGATGGGCGACGAGGCGCTTACCCATCAGGCGGCCCTGCATGTCGGTGATCGCCAGGAGCACCGTGTCGATAGACCCGCTCTCGACCTCTGCTCTCAGCTCAGCGAGCTCCATCGCTCGTAGAAGGTACAGGTCCCGAGCCATTTGCGGCAATCAGATGTATCGTGCGCGCGCCACCTTCCCCGACCGCCGAGGAGACAGACGAATGGCCCGGCCCCGCGAGCTGCCGCAGAGAGCACGGATCGTGATCATCGGCGGCGGCGTCGGCGGAACCTCGATCGCCTATCACCTCGCCGCGCTCGGCGAGCGCGACGTCGTCCTGCTCGACCGCGACGAGCTGACGAGCGGCTCGACATTCCACTCGGCCGGGCTCGTCGGCCAGCTTCGCGGCAGCGTCTCGCTGACGCGCATGATGATGTACGGCGTTGAGCTCTACGGCAAGCTCGAGTGCGGCTGGGTGCCGTGCGGCGGCATCCGCCTCGCCTGCACGCCCGAGCGCGAGCAGGAGGTGCGCCGCCAGGTCGCCTGGGCGAAGACGTTCGGGCTGCCGCTCGAGCTGATCAGCCCGCAGGAGGCGCACGATCGATTCCCGCTGATGGTCACCGACGGCGTTCGCTGCGGCTCCTACCTCTCGACCGACGGCTACCTCGACCCCTCGCAGCTCACCTATGCGTTGGCGGCCGGGGCCCGCGAGGGCGGCGCGCAGATCTTCACGCACACGCGCGTGACCGCCATCGACGTCGCCGGCGGACGCGTGCGCGGCGTGCAGACCGAGTGGGGCGCGATCGAGGCGGAGGTCGTCGTTAACGCGGGCGGCATGTTCGCCGCGCAGATCGGCCGTCTCGCGGGCGTGCGCGTGCCGATCATCCCGTTCGCCCACGAGTACCTCGTCACGCAGCCGTTCCGAGAGCGCGCCGCCGGCGAGCACCTGCCGACGCTGCGTGACCCCGATCTGTTGGTCTACTTCCGCGAGGAGGGCGACGGCCTCGTGATGGGCGGCTACGAGCGCCACAGCGCGCCGTGGTCGCTCGATCAGGACCTGGTCGACCGCATCCCCGAGGACTTCAACGGCCGCCTGCTCGAGGAGGACTGGCCGCGGTTCGAGGAGATAACTGAGAACTCCCGCCGCCGCGTGCCGGCGATGGACGAGGTCACGGTCACACGGCTGATCAACGGGCCCGAGGCGTTTACGCCCGACAACGAGTTCTGCCTCGGCGAGAGCGAGGTCCGCGGGTTCTTCGTCGCCGCGGGCTTCTGCGCCCACGGCCTCGCCGGCGCCGGCGGCATCGGCAAGGTGATGGCCGAGTGGATCCTCGCGGGCGAGCCGTCGCTCGACCTCTGGCACATGGACATCCGCCGCTTCGGGCCGCACTACCGCTCGCCGTCGTACACGCTGAAGCGGACCAGGGAGGTCTACGAGACCTACTACGACATCCGCTACCCGGGCCACGAGCGCGAGGCCGGCCGACCGCTGCGGGTGTCGAGCG
>DATNHQ010000117.1:0-18151 GCA_035604915.1 Solirubrobacteraceae bacterium | reverse complement strand
TGCCGACGCCGGGATCGCTCTGACAGCCGATCGTCCCGCCCATCAGCTCGACGAGCTCGCGCACGATCGCGAGGCCGAGACCGGTGCCGCCGTAGATGCGGGTCGTCGAGGCGTCCGCCTGCGTGAACGGATCGAATATCTTCGTCAGGATCGCCGGGTCGATGCCGATGCCGGTGTCGCTGACCGCGATCCGAACCAGGGTCTCTCCGTCGCCCGCGCGCGGAGCGGCGCTGACACTGACGGTCACGGCTCCTGCCGCCGTGAATTTGACGGCGTTGGCGACGAGGTTGAGCAGGACCTGGTGCAGGCGGCGGGCATCGCCGCGGACGAGGCGGGGCGTGGCCGCGTCGATCGTCACCTCGAGCTTGATGCCGGTCGCGTCAGCCTTCAGCCCCGCGACGGCGCAGGTCTGCTCGACCGTCTCGTGCAGGTCGAAGTCGGCGACGTCCAGCTCGAGTTGACCGGCCTCGATCTTCGAGACGTCGAGGATGTCGTTGATCAGCGTCAGCATCTGCTCGCCTGAGCGCGCGACCTGCTCGGCGAAGGAGCGCTGCTCGGGAGTCAGCTCGGTGTCGAGCAGCAGCTCGGCCATGCCGATCACGCCGTTCATCGGCGTGCGGATCTCATGGCTCATGTTGGCCAGGAAGGCGGACTTGAGGTTCGAGGCCTCGACAGCCTCATCGCGGGCGACCGCGAGCTCCGCGGCCGCGCGGTTGCGCTCGGTGACGTTGTGGCACAGCGCGATGCGGCACTCCCGCCCTTCGTGGACCAGGTCCTCGCTGGTGATCTCGACGTCGATCACCGTGCCGTCCTTGTACTCGTGGCGCCACAAAGCGACCTCCGATTCGATCTGCCGTTGCCGGGATTCGAGGTGCTCGAGGAAGGCCACGTGATCGCCGGCGGGCCGCACGTCCAGGATCGACATCGAGAGCAGCTCCTCGCGCGTGTACCCGTAGCTCGTCACCGCGGCGTTGCTGACCGCGAGGATCTCGAGCGTGTGGCGGTCGTACACGAACACCGGCTGCGGGTTGCGCTCGAACAGCACGCGGTGCTGGCGCTCGGTGGCGTCGAGCAGCTCGCGGTTGGCCTCCAGCAGCTGCTCGGCACCGACCTGCGCGGTGATGTCGCGGGAGATGCCCCAGCTGCCGACGATCGCGCCGCGCCTGTCGTGCAGCGCCATCTTCGTGGTCGAGACCCAGCCGTCGTCGCGGTCGGTAAAGGTTTCGCGCTCGACCTTGTCGATCAGCGGCTCGCCGGTTGCCATCACCCGCTGCTCGTCCGCGAGCGCGGCCGCGGCGTGGGGCCCGCTGAAGAGATCGAAGTCGGTCTTCCCGACCACCGCCTCCTGCGTGCTGCCCGCAGCCAGGTGTGCAGTAAAGCCTGCGCTCACAAGCAGGAAGTGGCCATCCGCATCCTTGAAGAAGACCCTCTCGTGGCGGCTTGCGAGCAGGTTTTGCAGGCAGACGCTCTCGAGCTCCTCGCGTGGGAGCGGATCCGGCCGTGGACCCTGTTCCAGGTCGTCGTCCAAATGGCTCCGTGCGATCTCCACCCAGTGTCATCGGCGCGCGTGGGCCCCGAACTGAGCGCCGCGCTGCGGTTTCGGCGTTCGAGCCGCCGCAGCTGCGGCGCGCGCGTCGGCTCAGCGGCCGAACACCCACACGTCGGCGTGGCCCGCCGACGCAGGCGCTCGCTAGCGCTCCGGCGCCGCGCCCTCGCTCGCCTGCGCGGGCGGCTCGAGCCCTTCCTCGGCGCCGGCGGTGCTCGCGCGGCGCTGGCTGCTCAGGAGACGGACCCGCTCCTGCTGCACGACCCACAGACGGATCTTGCGCTCGACGTGTGGCTCAGCTCCGCGCATCTCCCGATCAGCCTCCTCGTAGGCAGACAACTGACTGCTACCGCCCGCCATGCTGGCGCGCGCAGCCTCCAACGGCATCGGACAGCGGTCCCAAATCACCCCCGCCTCACTCGACAACCTGGCGAAGCGCAGAAGCGGCGATAATCCGCGCGATGAGCGGACCGCTGCGCTGGGGCTTGATCGGAACGGGCGGCATCGCGGCGACGTTCGCCGCCGACCTCGAGCTGACCGAGTCGGGTCGCGTCGTCGCGGTCGGCTCGCGCACGATCGAGCGGGCCGAGGCCTTCGCCGAGCGTTTCGGCGTGCCCAACCGCCACGGCAGCTACGAGTCGCTGGTCGCCGACGACGAGGTCGACGCGGTCTACGTCGCGACGCCGCACCCGATGCACCGCGCCGACGCCGAGCTCGCGCTGCGCGCCGGCAAGCCGGTGCTGGTCGAGAAGCCGTTCACGGTCAACGCCGCCGAGGCGCGCGAGCTTGTCGCCCTGGCCCGCGAGCGCGGGCTATTCCTGATGGAGGCGATGTGGACGCGCTTTCTGCCGCACGTCCGGCGGATCCGCGAGCTGCTCGCCGAGGGGGCGCTCGGCGAGATCGTCACGGTTATCGCCGACCACGGCCAGTGGTTCGCCGAGGACGGCGAGCACCGCCTGTTCGCGCCGGCCCTCGCCGGTGGCGCGCTGCTCGACCTCGGCGTCTACCCGGTCGCCTTCGCGTCGATGGTGCTCGGGCCGCCGGCGGAGATCCGCTGCATGGTCACGCCGGCGTTCACCGGTGTCGACGGGCAGACCTCGATGCTGTTCGGCTACCCCAGCGGCGCGCAGGCGGTGCTGACCTGCACGCTCGCGGCGAACAGCCCGACCCGCGCCGCGATCGTCGGCACGGCGGCGCGGATCGAGGTGGAGGGCGACTTCTACGCGCCGTCGAGCTTCACGCTGACAGCGCGAAGCGGCGAGCAGGTCGCCTTCGACGGGCGCCAGGCGGGTCGCGGGCTGCGCTTCGAGGCCGACGAGGTGGCGCGATGCCTGCGCGAGGGCCTGCTCGAGAGCCCGCTGATGCCACTCGATGAGAGCGTCGCGATCATCGAAACGATGCAGGCGGTGCTGGCGGCCGCGCAGCGCTGAGGCCCGGCGGCGCAATGGCGCCCACTGCCCCGCTTTCTTAGCCGGACCGTCTGTAGCCTGATCGGCCCAACCATCGGTATGTTTGCGGGCTTAGGCGGTCGAAGAGAGGCGCTGCTTGGGCGAGACGGCAACGGATCTGCGGGCGGGCGCTACGTCGGCCCAGACGAGCCCCGCGGGGTCGCTCGCAGGCGTTCCCGCAATCAGCTGTCGTGGCCTCAGCAAGGCCTACGGCGCGGTTGCGGCCGTCGACGCGGTCGACCTCGAGATCGAGCAGGGCGAGTTCTTCACGATGCTCGGCCCGTCGGGGTCGGGCAAGACGACGCTGCTGCGCATGATCGCCGGCTTCGAGCGCCCCGACGGCGGCTCGATCGAGCTCGCCGGCGTCGACGTCACGCGCACGCCCCCGTACGCGCGCAGCGTCAACACCGTCTTCCAGGACTATGCGCTGTTCCCGCACATGAACGTGCTCGAGAACGTCGAGTACGGGCTTCGCGTCAAGCGCGTCGCGCGCGCGCCGCGCCGCGCCCGCGCCGAGGCGGCGCTTGCGATGGTCCGCCTGCACGGCCTCGGCGCGCGCAAGCCGATCCAGCTCTCCGGCGGCCAGCGCCAGCGCGTCGCGCTGGCCCGCGCGATCGTCAACGAGCCCGACGTGCTGCTGCTCGACGAGCCGCTCGGCGCGCTCGACCTCAAGCTGCGCCAGGAGATGCAGCTCGAGCTCAAGCGGATCCAGCGCGAGGTCGGCATCACCTTCGTCTTCGTCACGCACGATCAGGAGGAGGCGCTGACGATGAGCGATCGCCTGGTCGTGCTCAACCAGGGCCGCATCGAGCAGCTCGGCACGCCGATCGAGGTCTACGAGCGCCCCGCGAGCACCTTCGTCGCCGGCTTCATCGGCGTCTCGAACATGCTCGAGCGCGGCGACCGCCGCTTCACGATCCGCCCCGAGAAGGTCCGCCTGCTCGACCCCGGCGAGCCCGTCGCCGCCGGCACGCACTCCGAGCGTGGGCGCATCGAGGACGTGATCTATCTCGGCGCCGTGACGCGCTACGTGATCGAGCTCGACGCCGGCGGCACGCTGACGGCGGTGCGCCAGAACCTCGAGACCGCCGCGGCCGAGGCGCTGCAGGCGCGCGGGCGCGAGGTCGCCGTGGCGTGGCGCGACGATCAGACCTTTGAGATCGACGAGCCGCCGAGCGCGGCGGCGTCACTCGAGCAGCAACCCAGCACGAGGGAGGGTCCATGAGAGCATCAAAACGAAAGGAACCGGTGAGCGCATGAAGCCCCGGAGAAGGCACGGCGCCGCAGGCGCCCTGATCGCAGCCGCCGCGGTGGCGATGGCGGTCGTATCGATCATCCCGAGCGCCGCGTCCGCCGGGCGCGTCGCCGCCGGCCTCAGCGTGCCGACGGCGAACCTGCCGGTGCCGAGCTCGATCGGCAAGGGCGAGGGCAAGCTCAACCTGATCGCGTGGGCGGGCTACGCGCAGCCGGAGTGGGTCAAGCCGTTCGAGAAGCAGACCGGCTGCCAGGTCAACGCGAAGTACCCCAACACCTCAAGCGACATGGTGTCGCTGATGGCAAACGGCGGCGGCGGCCAGTACGACCTCGTCTCGGCCTCCGGCGACGCCGACCTGCGCCTGATCTACGCCGGCGACGTGCGCCCGGTGAACATGGCGCTGATCCCGTCCTGGAAGCAGCTCTATCCGTTCCTGCAGTCGCCCTCGTTCAACACGATCGCCGGCAAGCACTACGGCGTCTCGTTCGAGTTCGGCCCCAACGTGCTGCTCTACAACACGAAGACGTTCAAGACGGCTCCGACCTCGTGGTCGGTGATCTACAGCAACAAGTACAAGGGCCAGGTCACCGTGCCCGACAATCCGATCCAGATCGCCGACGCAGCGCTGTACCTCTCCAAGAGCCAGCCGAAGCTCGGCATCACCGACCCCTACGAGCTGACGCAGCCGCAGTTCAACGCGGCGGTCGCCCTGCTCAAGTCCGAGCACCCGCTGATCAAGAAGTACTGGGACGCGGCTTCGCAGGAGATCTCGCTGTTCCAGAGCGGCACGACGGTCGTCGGCGCAGCGTGGCCCTACCAGGAGACGACGCTCGCGGCCGACAAGGCGCCCGTCGCCTCGACGATCCCCAAGGAGGGGGCCACCGGCTGGGCCGACACCTGGATGCTCGCCGCCAAGGCGCCTGACCCCAACTGCGCGTACAAGTGGATGGCCTACATGTCGACGCCGCAGATCCAGGCGGAGGACGCCGACTCATACGGTGAGACCCCGGCGAACACGCAGGCCTGCGCGATCATGGACAAGATCGCGAAGGGCTCCTGCGCCGGTTACCACGCCAACGAGCCGCAGTCCTATTTCAACACGATCAAGTTCTGGAAGACGCCGCTGGGGACGTGTGACAACGGCAAGAACGACTGCGTGCCATTCCAGAGCTGGGTCACTGCCTGGACGCAGATAATCGGATAGCGCCGGTCCTCGCGAGTCGATGAGCACGATCCGCGAGGAGCGGCCGATGGGAGGCATGGCCCGCGTCTCGGCGGCGCTCTGGCGCCGGACCTGGCTGCGGGCCAGCCTCACCCTGACGCCGCCGCTGGCGTGGTTCCTCGTCATCTACATAGCGTCGCTGGCGCTGATGCTGGTGACGGCGTTCTGGACGGTCAATCCGTTCACGAACGTGCTCGAGCACAGCTGGACGTTCACCAACTTCGACCAGCTGTTCACCTCGACGTACCTGACGATCATCGCGCGCACGCTGGAGATGGCGGCGCTCGTGACCGTCACCGACGCCGTGATCGCGCTGCCGTTCGCCTATTACATGGCACGCGTCGCTTCGCCCCGCGGGCGCCAGCTGCTCTTCACCGCGGTCCTGCTGCCGCTGTGGGCGAGTTACCTCGCGCGCGTCTACGCCTGGATCGTGATCCTCCAGAAGGGCGGGACGCTGAGCTGGGCCTTCCAGCAGGTCGGTCTTGGGCCCGTCAACATCGGCTACACGAACACCGCGATGTGGCTGGTGTTCTCCTACATCTGGCTGCCGTTCATGATCGTCCCCGTCTACGGAGCGCTCGAGCGGATCCCGGATTCGCTGCTCGAGGCTTCGGGCGACCTCGGCGCGCGCGCGTGGCGGACGGCGCGAAGCGTGATCGTGCCGCTGGCCCTGCCCGGAATCATCGCCGGCTCGATCTTCACCTTCTCGCTGACGCTCGGCGACTTCATCACGCCGCTGCTGGTCGGAGGCACCAACTCGCAGTTCATCGGCAATGTCATCTACGACAACATCGGCACCGCCAACAACCTCCCATTCGCGGCGACGCTGTCGCTCGTGCCGATCGTGATCATGGGCGTCTACCTGCTCGGCGCACGCGCGAGCGGCGCCTTCGAGGCGCTGTGAGCGAAACCCGCGCCACCCGCATCGGCCTGCGCATCTGGGTTGCCGCCGTGCTCGCGTTCCTGTTCGTGCCGATCGCGATCATCGTCCTCTACGCCTTCAACAGCTCCAACATCCAGGCGTGGCCGATCCAGGGTTTCTCGACGAAGTGGATATCGATCGCCTGGCACGACCCGCAGGTCCGCAGCGCCCTGTGGCTGTCGGTCCGCGCGGGCCTGCTCGCCACCGCGATCGCGCTCGTGCTCGGCTCGGCCGCCGCCTTCGGGGTGCACCGCTTCCGCTTCTTCGGCCGCGAGGCGGTGTCGCTGCTGCTCGTGCTGCCGCTCGCGCTGCCCGGGATCATCACCGGGATCGCGCTGAACTCGGCCTTCCAGTACGTCGGCATCAACCTGTCGCTGCTGACGATCGTGATCGGGCACGCGACGTTCTGCATCGTCGTCGTCTACAACAACGTGCTCGCACGGCTGCGCCGTGTCTCGGGTTCGCTCTACGAGGCCGCGGCCGACCTCGGCGCGCACGGCTTCTTCACCTTCCGCACGATCACGCTGCCGATGCTCTCGACGGCGCTCATCTCCGGCGCGCTGCTCGCGTTCGCGTTGTCCTTCGACGAGGTGATCGTCACGACGTTCACCGCCGGCGCGCAGAACACGCTGCCGATCTGGATCTTCGGTGCGATCCGCCTCGGCCAGCAGCTCCCGGAGGTGAACGTCGTCGTCGCGGCGGTGCTGCTGCTGACAGTGATCCCGGTGGGGGTGGCGGCGCGCCTGACCGGCGGCGGCGGCGTCACGCGCGCATCGGCGGCGGCGGCGCCCCGGCGCTCGGGCTTCGCGCGCGGCGCCCGCGTGCTCGGGGCGGGCAGCGCCGAGCCGCCCGGCCTCTAAGACAGGATCGCGCTCGGACGCGCGATCTCGAACTGCGCGATCGGCACGTGCGAAGCCCGCACGCGCAGCTCCGCCGCGACCGGGGCGAGGTCGACGGCGGGGATCGGCGGCATCCAGGCGTCGTGGTGGCAGAAGGCGACCGCCTTGGGCTCGAGCAGCCCAACCTCCGTCGCGATGAACTGCGCCTGGGACCCCTGGAACGGCTCGCCGTCGAGGTTGGGCCGCCCGGCGACGGCGAGGATCGCGAGGTCCGGCCGCAGGCCTCCGAAGATGCCGCTCCAGCAGCCCGCGCTGGAGGAGAACAGGATGGACCCCTCCGGGGTCGAGAGCTCGTAGGCGAGCTGGCCGCCGTCGGCATGGGATGCGCGGCCGTCCTCCGCGGCGAGGTAGGCCTCAACCTCCGGCGTCATCGTGTGGAGAGCCTCGACCGCCTGCGCGGTGCGCGCGCGGCGCTCCTGGTAGTGGACCCCGTCGTCGCCGATGCACGGGGCGCCGGCGTCGTCCTCGCGCGCCGCCCAGAGGCATGCGTGAAGAGACGGCAGCACGCGCACCGTGGCGCCCGCGCCGCAGTCGATCGTCTCGCCCCCCGAAACCGCCCAGCGCTGGTCCGCGCCCACGCCGCAGTTGCTCATCACGCGCATCGTCTCGTAGGAGCCGATCACCGGGGCTCCGGTGTTGATGGCGATCGTGTCCGCGCCGAGGATGTGGTCGAGATGGCTGTGGCTGACGAAGATGAAGTCGGCCTCCGCGACCTCGCTCGAAAGCACTCCGACCGGCTCGGCGGCGTCGATGCGGTCGACGAAGGTGTCGAAGAACAGCGTGACCGCGCCGATCCGCACGCGGAAGGTCGCGCAACCGAGCCACTCGACGGTCAGCGGCGAGCTCACGCGAGCAGCCTAGCGTTGCCCGGGTCATAGAGAACGTCCGCCGCCAGCTGCGCCGGCACCGGCTCGCCCAGGACCTCGACGCGCAGCGGCGCGTCGTCGTCAAGCGCCGGCGGGACCGTCGCGAGCGCCACGTTGCGGCCGAGCGTGAACGCATAGGCGCAGCTACGCACGCGGCCGACGACCTCGCCGTCGAGGCGCACCGCCTCGCCGCCGTAAAGGCAGCGGTACTCGGGGCCGTCGCCGACCAGGAGCGTGCGCAGGCGCTTGCGGGGCGTCGCCGCACGCAGAGCCTCCTCGCCGATGAAGCCGGCCTTGCCGCGCGCGACGCAGAAGCCGACGCCGCCCTCATCCGGTGTGTCGGCGGCGGTGAGGTCGCTGCCGAAGTAGCGATAGCCCTTCTCGATCCGCAGCGACTCGAGCGCGCGGTAGCCGCCGGCGCGGATGCCGTGCGGGCGCCCGGCCGCGATCAGGCGGTCCCAGACCTGCATCGCCCACTCGGGTTCGACGTAGAGCTCGTAGCCGAGCTCGCCGACGAAGGTGATCCGCTGCGCGAGCACCGCGGCGCCGCCGATGTCGATCGACCGCGCAGAGCGATACGGGATCGCCTCCGCGGAGACGTCGCTCGCGCTGACCGCGGCGAGGATCCTGCGTGCGGCCGGACCCCAGATTCCGATCACCGCGTGCTCGGCGGTCTCGTCCCGCAGCACCACCGGGGCGTCGGTCTCCCGCTGGGCGAGGCGCAGCCAGCCGAGATCGGAGTCGATCGCGCCCGCGCCGGTGACGACCCGGAAGCTCTCCTCGCCCAGTCGCGTCACCGTCAGGTCGGCGACGATGCCGCCGCGCGCGTTGAGGAACTGCGTGTAGACGACGCTGCCGACCGGCCGCTCGATGCGGTTGTCGCAGACGCGTTCGAGCAGGGCCAGCGCGCCCGGGCCGCTGACGTCGATCTTGCCGAACGAGCTGAGGTCGATGATGCCGGCCCGCTCGCGGAAGGCGGTGTGCTCCTCGCGCAGACGCTCGAGGTAGGGGGGAGCGTTCCAGCCGAAGCGACGCTGGTCCTCGCCTGCGCGCCGCCAGGGCCGCCCCGGCTCGAAGTAGTCGGCTCGCTCCCAGCCGTTCTTGGCGGCGAAGACCGCACCCCCCTCTTCGAGTCGCAGGTGCAGCGCGCTGAGCCGGCGCCCGCGCGCGGCCTGGGCGCTGTCGAGCGGGTAGCGCAGCCGGTAGTAGTAGCGGTAGACCTCGCGGGAGGCCTCGGCGGCGAGCACGCTGTCGCGATACAGCTGACCGAAGCGCCACGCCCGGTAGCTGTCGAGGTCGGTCTCGCTGCTGCCGTCGGTCATCCATTCCACCAGCGTGGCGCCCATGCCACCGGCGGCGCCGAAGCCGTTCAGCGAGAGGCCGGCTGCCACCCAGAAGCCCGGCACGCCCGGCATCGGGCCCATCAGCGGGTTGCCGTCGGGCGTCATCGCGTCGGGGTGGCAGAGCAGGCGGATGACGCCGGCGTCCTCGAGGAACGGGAAGCGGCGGATCGCGCCCTCGAGCAGCGGCGCGAAGCGATCCATGTCGGACTCGACGGGGCTCGAGCCGTGCTCCCAGGGCACGCCGTCGCTCCAGCGCGCCGTCGGGTCGGCCTCGTAGCCGCCGATCAGCATGCCCCCGGATTCGCCCTTGCCGTAGACGAGATTGTCGGGGTCGCGGAAGCAGGGGGCATCGTGGGCGACCTCGTGGCCGCTCACGGCCGCCATCGCGACATGCTGGTGGTCGACGGGAACGGACGGGATGAACGCGCCGACCATCGCGGCGACCTGCGGCGCCCAGATGCCGGCGGCGTTGACGACGCATTCGGTCTCGATCGCCCCGGCGTCGGTGAGCACGGCTCGCACCTCGCGTCGGGGGCCGAGCTCGATCCCGCTCACGCGCGTGCGCAGGCGGATCTCGGCGCCGAGCGAGCGCGCGGCATCGGCCAGCGCGTGCGTGGCGATGTGGGGGTCGACATGGCCGTCGCCGGCCAGCCAGACGCCGCCGTGGATCGAGGCCGGCTCGGCCCCCGGAAGCCGCTCGAGCACCTCCGCCGGCGAGATCAGCTCGGCGTCGAGGCCGATCCCCGCGGCGCGGCTCACCGCTCGTTGCAACTCGATCAGGCTCTCCGCGCTCGAGGCGATCCGCACGCTGCCGACGTTCGCGAACACGTCGAGCTCGCGGTACAGCTCGATGCTGTAGCGGCGGAAGCGCATCATCGTCGGCGAGGGGTTGAACTGCGTGACGAGGCCCGCGGCGTGGTGCGTCGAGCCGCTCGTCAGCTCGCCCTTCTCGAGCAGCAGCACCTCGCGCCAGCCGGCCTTGGCGAGGTGGTAGGCGACGCTGACTCCGGCGATCCCGCCACCGATCACCACCACGCGCGCTCGATCCATTGCGGCAATCTAGAGGCTGAGGCGAGGGTGGCGGCGACGGCCCCGCCGCACCCGCGATTGACGCGTCCGGGCCGAGCCGGTAGTTTCGCGCTCGCGCGTGAGCGGCCGCAGGCGTCAGCCGCGGTCGCGCCAAGGGAGGCGTTGGTGCTCGAGCTCGAGGCGGTCATCGACCAGGTTGAGGAGCTGCGCGGGCCGGAGCGCTCGATCAGCCTGCTGCCGGGCGGCCTGACCAACGCCAACTACAAGGTCGTGACTGCATCCGGGCGGTTTGTCGTGCGCCGCTGGAGCGATGACACGGGCCTGCTCGCGATCGATCGCGACAACGAGTACGAGAACTCGGTCCGCGCTGCCGAGGTCGGCGTCGGCGCCGCGGTAGTCGCCTACCTGCCCGAGCACAACACGATGGTGATGGAGTGGATCGACGGCGAGACCCTGAGCGCGCAGGGCCTGCGCGACGGCGGCGCAGCGCTGCTCGAGCAGGTGGCCGCCGCGTGTCGGCGCCTGCACGGCGCGCGCCGCTTCCGCGACGACTTCGACATGTTCGAGATCCAGCCGCGCTACCTGCGGATCGTGCGCGAGCGCGGCTTCCGCCTGCCCGAGCGCTACGAGGAGTTCGCGCCGCACGTCGCGGCGATCCGCGAGGCCTTCGCGCTGCGCGACGAGGGGACCGTGCCCTGCAACAACGACCTGCTCGCGGAAAACTTCATGCGCACGCCCTCCGGCCTGCGCCTGATCGACTACGAGTACTCGGGCAACAACGACCCCTGTTTCGAGCTCGGCAACGTCTGGAGCGAGTCGAACCTCTCACTCGAGCAACTCGAGCAGCTCGTCGCCGCCTACTACGGTCGCCCGGCGCGCAACAAGGTTGCGCGGGCGCGGCTGTGGGGCCTGATGTCGAAGTACGGCTGGACGCTTTGGGCGTCGATCTCGGCCGGCATCTCGGACCTCGACTTCGATTTCTGGGCCTGGGGGCTCGAGAAGTACGACCGCGCCGTCGCCGAGTTCGAGAGCCCCGAATTCGAGCGGCTGCTCGAGGAGACGCAGCGGCTCGACTGACGGCCCGCGCACGCGTCTGCGCGCAGCGCCTCCCTACGAGTGGCGGCGCGCCGAATCCACCGTTGACCCGCGGGCCCGAATCATCAAGGTTCGCCGCCGCGATGCCGATGTATTTCGGTGTGGCAGAAAAGTTGCATCTGGACGTAACAACACCGGTGCCTCCGGAGGTCAGTTCGTTGGAACCGTGGGTCGCGGAGGAGGACCGCCTGGCCGTTCTCCGGCGCACTCAACTGCTCGATCTCCCGCCCGAGCCCGATCTCGATCGGTGGACCGCCGTGCTGCGCAGCGATGCCTACGCCGCAGCGGCCGCGTTCGTCCTTGCCGACGCGACGCACATGTTCATCAAGAGCCTCTCGACCGCCGACGGCTTCGCGGAGGAGACGCACGAGCTGGCGCTTTCGGAGTCACTCGCCGAGTATCTGCTCGGTGTCGTCCACCCGCGCGCTACCGACGACGGGCCTCCCGCGTACGCGCAGGCGGCGGTTACGGTCGAGGGTCAGCTGCTCGGCTGGATGGCGATTGCCGACGACGCCGGGCGCGAGTGGGCCGCGGCCGACATGCGTGCGCTCGAGGGCGTGGCCGGCGCGGTACGCACCGAGGTGATGCTCCGCCTGGCCAACCAGGAGGCGTCGCGCTCGCGAAACCTTGTCGAATCTCACAACAGGGTGCACGAGCTGATCGCGCAGGCCGCTCCACTGAGCGACGTGCTGATCGAGCTTGTTGAGGGCATCGAGCGCTACGAACCCTCCGTGATCCCCTGTGTCGTGCTGCTCGACCGGACGACGAACACCCTGCGCCCCGGCGCGGGCCCGTCGCTCCCGCCCCACTATCTCGCTGCGATCAACGGCGTTGTCATCGGACCCAATGTCGGTACCTGCGGATCAGCCGCCTGGTCGGGCAAGCTGGTGGTCACCGACGACATCGCGACGGACCCGAAATGGGCGCCGGTCCGTGACTTGGCGGCCGGCTCCGGGCTCGGCCACTGCTGGTCGATGCCGGTCAAGGCGACCAGCGGCGAGGTGCTGGGCACGCTCGCGCTGTACGGGCCGCGACCGCGCCATCCGCTGCCGGAGCATCTGGCGCTGATGCGGGCCGGAGCCGGTCTGGCTGGAATCGCCATCGAGCGCCAGCGGGCGATGGAGCGGCTGGTTCACGACGCCAGCCACGACGGTCTAACCGGCCTGCCGAACCGCGCGGCGATCTTCGAGCGCCTCGACGATGCGCTGGTGGACGCCGAGCCCGAAGCCGAATGCGCGGTGCTGTTCATCGATCTCGACGGGCTCAAAGCCCTCAACGACACGCTCGGCCACGATCGCGCAGACGAGGTGCTGCGCGAGATCGGCGTGCGGCTGTCGGCCGTCGTTCGGGCTGACGACCTCGTCGGCCGCTTCGGGGGCGACGAGTTCGTGGTCGTCGCGGAGGGCGCCAGCCACCAGCAGGCGGCGGAGCTCGGGGCGCGCCTGCTCGAGACGATCTCCAAGCCGATTGACGGCACGGAAACCACTGTCATCACCGCCAGCGTCGGGATTGCGATGATCCGCGGCAGCGCGACTGACGCTCGCGAGGCGATCCGCGAAGCCGACAGCGCGATGTACGCAGCCAAGCGCGCGGGGCGCGACGGCTACAGCTTCTTCAAGGGCCAAAAGCGCATGCGTCCGCAGCGAGCGCTATCGCTGGCGCATGCGCTGCGCGGCGCCGACACGCGCGGCGAGCTGAGCCTGGTCTTCCAGCCGGTCTTCGACTTCGCTCGCTCGGAGCTGGTCGCCGTCGAAGCGCTGCCGCTGTGGAAGTCCCCCACGTTCGGCGAGGTCTCGGCGGCTGAGTTCATTCCGATCGCCGAGGAGAGCGGGACAATCGTCTCGCTCGGGGCCTGGATGCTGCGCGAGGGATGCGAGACGCTGGCGCGGATCGGCGCGCAGATCGGACGTCCGCTCGAGCTCGGCGTGAACATCACGGCCCATCAGCTGGCCGAGCCTGGCTTTGCGCACTCGGTCCACCAAACGCTCAAGCACTCAGAGTTTCCCGTTGAGCTGCTCACGCTCGAGATCACCGAGAGCGCGACGGCGCGCCCGGGCGCCGTGGCTGCGCGGGCGCTGGGGGAGCTCGACTTGCTCGGCGTGCGGGTCGTGCTCGACGACTTCGGCACAGGGTATTCCTCGCTGCAGTGGCTGAAGGAGCATCCGCGACACGGGATCAAGATCGCGTCCGGTTTCGTCAGCGACCTCGCCGAGGACGTCGGATCACGGGCCGTCGTTGCCGCTGTCATCGGCATGGCCAAGGCACTTGGCTGCACCGTCACGGCGCTGGGCGTCGACACCGACACCCAACTAGCCGCGCTTCTTCCGCTCGGCTGCATGCGTGGGCAGGGGGCTGTCTTCGGCCCGCCCGTCACCGCGCATGAGCTTCTCGCGCTGCTCGGCTGACCCGGCCCTCTGGGGGACCGGGGCTCCCAGCCACCCTTCCCGGGAAAACGCGGCCTTGTGGTGACTAGCCCCTCGGCGGCACCCGCTCGGGGCGGGCCGGCAAGTAGGCCTCGATGTCGGCCAGCCGCGCCTGGGCGCGCGCGAGTCGCCGCAGCGTCTCGGGGCGGAGCGCGTCGAGCTGGCTGACGGCTACGACGAACAGCTGAGCGGTTGTCAGCGCGTCGCCGATCGCGGTGTGCGGCGAGTGCACGGGCAGCCCGCACGCCAGCGTCATGTCCGTCAGGCTCATCCGCCGCGGCAGCTCCCCGTCTCGCTCCGCCAGCCAGATGCGCGCGAGCAGGGCGGTATCGAGTACCGGCCCGTGCAGGCGGACACCAAGGCGGCGCAGCGCGCGCGAAAGGAAGACCCGCTCGATCGGCGCGTGATGGGCGATCAGCACGCGCCCGGTCATCGCGGCCAGCAGCGGGCCCAGCGCGTCGGCCAGGACCGGAGCGTCGGCGAGGTCGGCGGCGCGGATGCCGTGCACGCGGATCGACTCCTCGGCCAGCGGCCGCGTCGGGCGGACAAGCCCGGCCGTGGCGCCCTCGAGGCGCACGCGGCCGTCCTCGATCGGAAGTGCTCCGAAGGAGACGATCTCGCCGCGGCGCGGATCGAGCCCGCTCAGCTCGAGGTCGACGACGCAGTAGCTCGCTTCGCGCCAGGGCGTGCGCGGCGAGGGCTGGCGCGCCCGGGCATAGGCTCGGGCCGATTCGCTGTGCGCGCGCCAGCCCCGCCAGAAGCTCACCAGGTGGCTGCCTGCAGGTCCGCTGCAACCCGCTTCTGCACCGCAGCGACGGCGCGGAAGGCCTCTTTGAGATGGCTGCGCGTGAGCGAGCTGAGCCGTCCCGGGTCGATGTAGTCATCCGGCGGCTCACCGGCCGCGAGCTGCCCGATCTGGTGCTCGACGCGAAGCTCGACGATCAGCTCGTGGGCCTCGAGCAGCGTGCTGGCATCGCTCCGCGGAAGCGTGCCGGCATCTCCCGCGACCCGCAGGCGCTCCGCGGTCGAGGTGCACGTGACGCCGGCCGCCATCGCCGCCCAGCGAGCGAGATCGACGATCGGGATGACGCCGCCGTGCTTGAGGTCGAGCTGCCCGCGGCGCTCGCCGCTGTGCTCGACGACGAGCCCGCGCAAGAACCCGGTTGGAGGGCGGTAGGAGAGCGCGAAGCGCGCGAGCTGGCGCAGCAGCTGCGGGTGCTGGGGCGCCAGGCAGAACTCCTCGGCGACGGGGGTGCCGGCGTGGATCCCCCAGACCGGCCGCGAGTCGACCAGCACCGAGGTCAGGATCAGGGCCTTCTCCTGGGTCGGGTCCTCGAGCCAGCTGCGTGCGACGCGCCGCCAGGAGGTCTCTGAGCGCACGAAACGCTGGTTCGACGCGCTCGCGCCCTGCTGATCCGCCGCCAGCCCGCAGGCTTCGAGCCCGGCCACCACGCGGATGCCGAGCTCGTGCAGCCTCGGGCGCACCGTTGGCTCGTCGGCCTCGCCGTACCAGACGATCGCCGAGTCGAAGTCGGAGCTGGGGACCGCCTCCCGCCGCGCCTGGCTGCCGAGCGCCAGCCAGGCGAACGGTGTCTCGGGCTCCCCGAGTTCGCCGATCGCCAGCTCGACCGCGCGCCGCGTCATCGCGTCGAGCACGACCGAGTAGATCGCGGCGATGCTCGTCGCAGCGAGCTTGGTGTCGTGCAGTGCCACGATCATCGGCCGCAGCTGCTGGGCTGCCTCGGCAAGCTCGGCGAAGGAGGCCGCCGCCGCGATCTGGCGGCGGACGTAGAACGAGTTGCGCGTTTCGACGGCGATCAGGTCCTGGTCCTCGACCACTCCGACGAGCTCGCCGCGAGCCGAGATCACCGGGAAGTGGCGGATGCCGCGGTCGAGCATCTCGAGCAGGACGCCGCCGCCGAGGCGGTCCGGGCCGATCGTGTAGGCGGGCGCGGTCATCACAGCGCTGATCGGGTCGTCGACGGCGACGCCGTCGGCGACGACGCGCGAGCGCAGGTCGCGGTCGGTGACGATGCCGAGCGAGCCGTGGAGCTGAACAACGACGGCCGTTGCGCCGTGCTCGGTCATCAGGCGCGCCGCGTCGCGGATCGAGCGCTCGGGCCCGACGACGACGGGGGTGCCCCGGATCAACGAGCTCACCGGCAGATGAGCGGGGTCGCGGCGCGTGAGCGCCGGCGGCCCGTTGGGATCCTCGTAGACGTTCGGCGAAGCCAGCAGCGAACGCGCCACGAAGACCACGCTCTCCGGGCGCGCGAGCACGGGCAGCGCGACGTCGGCTCCGATGCGGTAGCAGAGGGTGTCTTCGTGTGCGCGCGCCGTGAAGCCGGTCGGCAGGCCCGACAGCATCGAGCTGTGCCCGAACAGCTCGCCGACGCCCAGCATGTCGAGCAGCACGCCGTCGTGGATCAGCTCGACGGCCCCGCTGCGAACCACGTGCACGTGCGCGACCGGCTCAGCGCCCTGGGAGAAGATCGTCGTGCCGGCGAGATGGAACTCGACCTCGGCGGAGGCGGCGACCAGCTCGACGTCGTCTGGCGAGAGCGCGTCGAAGGGTGCGTGCGAGCGCAGGAAGTCGGCGACCTCGGAAAGCGCCCCGGCGGGCGCCCTCGTCAGGCGCCCGGAGGGCTCGCCTGCGCCGGGGTCCCGCTCTGCGTGTCCGCCTGGATCATCTGCGCGCACTTCTCACCGACCATCATCGTCGTTATGCAGGGGTTGATAGCAGGCAGGAACGGCAGGATCGAGCCGTCGGCGATGCGCAGGCCGCGCGTCCCGCGCACGCGCAGCCGCGCGTCGACGACCGCGAGCGGGTCGGAGGCCGGTCCCATGTGCGCCGTGCAGGCCGGGTGGTAGACGGTGTTGTGCGTCTTGTGCATGTAGTCGATCAGCTCGTCGTCGCTCTGCACGTCCGGCCCCGGGGCCAGCTCGCGGCCGGCCCAGGGCGCCATCGGCGCCTGGCTGACGATCTTGCGCGCGAGCCGGATGCCGTAGAGCATCACCTGCTCGTCGTGGCCCTCCGGGTCGGTGAAGTAGCGCGGGTCGACGCGCGCGCGGTCGCGGTAGTCGCTCGAGCGCAGCCGCACCGTGCCGCGCGAGCGGCCGCGGCAGACGTTGGGCGTCAGGCAGAAGCCGTTCTCGGTCGTCGGATAGCCCCAGCGAGCCGTGTTCATGTCGAACGGCACGCTGCCGTAGTGCATCATCAGGTCGGGGCGGTCGAGGCCCGGCTGGGAGGTCGAGAAGAGCCCGATCTCCCACCACTGCGTCGAGGTGCGGATCATCGGCTTGAGCGCGTCCCACTGGACGATGCCCTCGACGTGGTCGTCGAGATTGGAGCCGACGCCGGGTGAGTCGACGCGCGTCTCGATGCCGAACTCGCGCAGGTGCTCCGCCGGGCCGACGCCCGAGAGCATCAGCAGCTTCGGCGTGTCGATCGCCCCGGCGGAGAGGATCACCTCGCGGCGCGCTCGCACGCTCGCCTGCGTCAGCAGGTCGGGCGTGAGGTATTCGACCGAGCGGGCGCGCAGCTCGCCGTCGAGTGAGACCCGGCGCACCCAGCAGCCGGTGCGCACCTCGAGGTTGGGGCGTGAGCCGATGATCGGGTGCAGGTAGGCGTGCGAGGAGGACATCCGCGTGTTGTCGGCGGCCGCGTTGATCTGGAACCAGCCGGCGCCGTTGGTGACGGTGACGCCCTCGTTGAAGCGCGACGTGGGCAGCCCCGCCGCGGCCGCCGCTTCGAGCACGGCGACGCCGCAGGGGTCGGCTGGCGGCACCGTGCGGATGTTGACCGGGCCCGAGCGGCCGTGATGCCCGCCGGGGCCGTCGTTGGTCTCGAGCTTGGCGATCAGCGGCCAGCATTCGGCCGAGCTCCAGCCCTCGCATCCCATCGCCGCCCACTCGTCGAGGTCCTCCCGCGGCGTCCAGAAGGCGATGCAGGAGTTGTGCGACGAGCAGCCGCCGAGGACCTTCGCGCGAGCATGGCGCAGGAACGAGTTGCCCTTCTCCTGCGGCTCGACCAGATAGTCCCAGTCGTAGCCGGAGTCGAGCAGGTACATCCAGTCCTCGAGCGCGAGGATCGCCTTGTCGTC
>DATNHQ010000116.1:0-3736 GCA_035604915.1 Solirubrobacteraceae bacterium | reverse complement strand
GGTGTGGCTCGTGCGCCGCGGGCGTGGGCGCGCGCGCGGCAGCGGCTCGCTCGCCGGCGCTGCCGCCGACGGCGCCGCGCTCTCGCTCGCGCTGGTGCTCGTGCCGCTGCCGTTCGGGGCGCTGATGCGCGCGCGAGCACTGAACGTCGGTCTCGCCACCCAGTCCTGGCGCGGCTGGGCGCTGGACGTCGCCCGCAGCGGCGCGCTGGGCGGCGCCTTCGCCGCCACCGGCGCCGTGGTCGTCGCAGCGCTGATGCGCCGCTACGGTGCGCGGTGGTGGCGTGCCGCGGCCGCCGGCAGCGTGTTCGTCGCGGTCGCGGTCACGCTGGTCGGGCCGGTGGCGCTCGACCCGATCTTCAACGACTTCGAACCGCTCGAGGACGGCGAGCTGCGTCGCGAGGTGCTCGCGCTCGCGCGGGCGGCCGGCGTGTCGGTGCGCGAGGTCTTCAGGGTCGACGCCAGCCGTCGCACGAGCTCCGCCAACGCCTATGTGAACGGGCTCGGTGCGAGCCGGCGCATCGTGATCTACGACACGCTGCTCGAATCGTTCACCCCCGAGCAGGCGCGTTCGGTGGTCGCGCACGAGCTCGCACACGTGCGCTACCGCGACGTTCCGCGCCAGCTCGTCTTCCTGGGGCTCGTGGCGCCGGCGGCGATGCGGGCGATCGCCGCGCTCGGGGAGCGCCTCGACGGCTCGCCGACGCCGGGCCTGCCGGCACTCGCGCTCGCCGGCGGCATCGTCTCGACGCCGATCGGCATCGTCTCGCGCCAGTTATCGCGCGCGATCGAGCGCCGCGCCGACGCCTTCGCGCTGGAGCTGACCGACGAGGCCGACGCCTTCATCGCCTTCGAGCAGCGACTGACGCGCCAGAACCTGGCCGACCCGGACCCGCCACGGTGGCTGTCGGCGCTGCTCGGGACCCATCCGCCGATCGTCGAGCGGATCGGGATCGCCGAGGCCTACCGTGCCGGCAAGCGGCCTACTCCTCGCGCTCGCCGGAGGTGGGGCCCTCGAACTCCGGCAGGCTCTTGATGCCCTCGCGCGCCTCCCAGCGCGAGTAGTTGTCCTCGAGCGCGCTCATCAGCTCGCGCATGAAGCGCGGCGCCAGGCTGACGCGCGAGACGATGATGCCCGGGATCTCGCCGGTCTCGACCTCGTGGTCGACACGCGCGAAGGTGATCGTGAACTCGTAGTCGGAGTGGCTGACGTTGGCGAAGTTGGCGTAGACGCCGGCCATCATCTCGGGGGAGACCTGGATGTTGATGTGACGGTCGGGGCCGGCCGACTCTGAGGCCATTCACTACCTCGGATCGTTTCGTGAGCGAGCTCGGGGGGAGGGAAACTAGTATCGCAGGGGTGCGGGTCGTCGTGATCTCGGTCGGGCGCCTGCGCGCGCCCTACGTCGACGACGTCGAGCACTACGCGAAGCTGCTCGGCCGCTACACCCGGCTGGAGCAGATCGAGCTACGCGACGATCGCCCGCGCGAGGGCGCGGCCGGCGAGCGGCTCGGCGCGCGGCTGCCGCCGCGCGCGTTCGTATCGCTGCTCGCCGCCGACGGCGAGTCGCTCGATAGCCTCGCCTTCGCGGCGTTCATCGAGGCGCGGCGGGCGTCGGGGCGCGACCTCGTGTTCGTGATCGGCGGCGCGCACGGCCTGGCGCTGCCGGCGGCCGACCATCGCCTCTCGCTGGGGCCGATGACGCTGCCGCACCAGCTCGCGCGCGTGGTCCTGCTCGAGGCGCTGTTTCGCGCCCACCGCATCATCGCCGGGGAGCCGTATCACTATTAGACGGCTGTGCCGTCCAATAGTGATACGGGGCGGATCTCGGGGTGGGGTGCCTGCGTTGGTGTGCGCGCATTGTTCGTGGTGACTCGAATGGTGTGGTGGTCGGCGGGTTGGGTTCGCTTGAGAGCACGTAGGCTGGTGGGGTGACGCCGTACGAGTCTCTGCACGCGATCGTTCGCGCCGGCGCGAGTGCGCTTGGCGGCGAGGAGGTCGCCTCGGTCAAGCTGGAGGTGCCGCCGCGGCCGGAGCTTGGCGACTACTCGACGAACGCGGCGCTGGTGCTCGCGCAGCGTCTCGGTCTCGCGCCGCGGGAGGTCGCGGGCCGGCTGGCGACGGAGCTGGCGGAGCGCTTGGGCGCGGCGCTCGAGCGCACCGAGGTGGCGGGCCCCGGGTTCGTCAACCTGCACCTGCGCGACGCCTGGTACGTCGATGCGCTCGCTGCGCTTCTCGCCGAGGGCGAGCGCTTCGGCTCGGCGACGCTGACCGAGCCCGTCACGATCAACGTCGAGTTCGTCTCCGCCAACCCGACGGGACCGCTGCACATCGGCCACGCGCGCTACGCGGCCTACGGCGATTCGCTGTCGCGGATCCTCGGCTTCCGCGGCTACGACGTGACGCGCGAGTACTACATCAACGACTACGGCAGCCAGGTGATCAAGCTCGGCGAGTCGGTACGGGCTCTGGCGCTTGGTGAGGCCGTGCCGGCGGACGGCTATCACGGCGACTACGTCGCCACGCTCGTGTCGGCGGAGCGGGCGCGTGTGCTCGACATCGAGCGGCTGGCGTGGGAGGCCTGCGAGGCGTGCCTCGCGGGGATTCGAAAGTCGCTCGAGCGCTTCGGCGTGCGCTTCGACGTCTGGTTCTCCGAGCGCTCGCTGCACCGCGACCGCAAGGTCGAGCGCGTGCTCGAGGGGCTCGCGGAGCGGGGCGAGACGTTCACCGAAGACGGCGCGCTCTGGCTTCGCACGGCCGCCTACGGCGACGACAAGGACCGCGTGCTCGTGCGCTCGGGCGGCGACCACACCTACTTCACCTCCGACATCGCCTACCTCGAAGACAAGCTCGAGCGCGGGTTCGCGCGGATCCTGTTCGTCTGGGGCGCCGACCACCACGGCTACATCGCGCGCATCAAGGCCGCCTGCGCAGCGCTCGGCGGCGACCCCGACTCGGTCGAGATGGTGATCGGGCAGTTCGTACATCTGCTTGGCGTCGAGGGTCGCACGGCGATGTCCAAGCGCGAAGGCGAGTACGTCACGATGGACGAGCTGGTCGCGGAGATCGGCGTCGACGCGGCGCGCTTCTTCCTGCTCGCGCGCTCGCACGACACCACCGTCGACCTCGACCTCGATCTGGCCGTGAGCGAGAGCGCCGAGAACCCCGTCTACTACGTGCAGTACGCGCACGCGCGGATTGCCTCGATCCTCGAGCGCGCCGGCGAGGACCGCGTCGCGGACGCCTGCGCAGAGCTCGCGCCGGTGGAGCCGCTGCACCCCTCCGAGCGCGCGCTGCTGCAGCTCCTGCTCGCCTTCCCGGCCGAGCTAGCCGAGGCCACGGAGCGGCGCGCCCCCCACCGCGTCGCCTCCTACGCGCTCGAGCTGGCGCAGGGCTTCACCGCCTTCTACCGCGACTGCCACGTGCTCGGGGTCGAGCCGGTGGCGACCGAGTCGCTGCGGCTGGCGCTCTCGTCCGCCACGCGCGAGGTGATCGCGCGGGCGCTCTGGCTGCTTGGGGTGAGCGCGCCCACGCACATGTGAGACTCATCTTTTTTCGGCTTTGCCGAAAAACAGATTCGTGGCGGGGGTTGTTGCGGTCGGTGTTGGCGGGAGTGGCCTTTGCGCCGCGGACCTGGTCGGTGTTGGGCTCGGGGCGGTCGCGGTGGGTTGGCGGGTGGGGTGGGCCTTGGCGGGTCCGGAGGTGTTTGCGGGGTTTAGGGGTCGTAGTTGGCCAGAT
>DATNHQ010000115.1:0-4417 GCA_035604915.1 Solirubrobacteraceae bacterium | reverse complement strand
CTCGATCGTGTTGGCGGAGGGCTGGGTCGTGGCCACAACCTAGTCCACCGTAGGCGCTGCATGAAGGATTCCTTTCAGCGCCTGCGAATAAGGCCGCGTGTGGGTATGCCCCCGACCCTGGAGCGTTCCGTGAGCCAGCCTGCGAAGGTGATCGCGTTCGCCAATCAGAAGGGCGGCGTCGCGAAGACGACGACGACGCTCAATCTTGCGGCGGCCTTCGCCGAGGAGGGGCATCGTGTTCTCTGCGTGGACATGGACCCGCAGGGCAACCTGACGATGTCGCAGGGGATCGACCCCGACTCGCTCGAGCAGTCGATGTACGACGTGCTCGTGCACAAGGTCTCGATCCGCGAGGTGACCCGCAAGCGCGAGATCGACGTCGCCTGCGCGTCGATCGACCTCGCCGGCGCGGAGATCGCGATGGCGCCGATGATCGGCCGCGAGCGCGCACTGCAGCGCGCATTCGAGCCGATCCTCGAGGACTACGACTTCATCTGCATCGACACGCCGCCGAGCCTCGGGCTGCTCACGATCAACGCCCTGACCGCGGCCCACAAGGTGATCGTCCCCGTGCAGTGCGAGTATTTGTCCATGCGCGGCCTGATCCAGCTTCAGAACACGCTCTCGATGATCCGCGAGAACCTCAATCCGGACGTCGACATCGAGGGCATCCTGCCAACGCTCGTCGACTCGCGCACGATCCACGCCAAGGAAGCCATCGAGATCCTCGAGGAGAACTTCGGCGACCGCGTGTTCGCCTCGCGGATCCGCAAGACGGTGCGCTTCGCCGAGGCCCCCGTGAAGGGGATGTCGGTGCTCAAATACGAGCCCAACGGCGTCGCCGCGCAGTCCTACCGCGACCTCGCGCAGGAGGTGCTGCACGGGCGCACGCACGTGATCGCCGCCCGGGCCGCCATCGCCGCGGGGACGCCGGCATGAGCGCCAAGCGCGCGAGCATGCGCGACGGACCGCTGGCGGCGCTGTTTCGCAAGACGGAGCAGGACACCCGAGCGCCCGCGCGCGAGGGCGATGAGCCGGCGCTGAAGCCACCCCCGGCGACGGAGGCGGCCGCCGCCGCGGCGCACGAGCCGGCCGCTCCGGAGCGCCCGCTCGAAAGCCCACCGGCGGACGCGGCGCCCGCTGCGGCGCCGCCGCGGGCGAGCGTGCCCTCCCCGCAGGAGCGGCTGCGCGCGGCCTTCAGCTCGGAGCTTCCCGAGGACATGCTGGAGCGCCGTCCCGCCGAGCATGGGCCGATCGACGTCTACGCGCGCGCCGAGTACAGCGAGCCGCGCGCGAGCAGCGCGGTCGGGCGCCCACGCCTGCGCGTGGTCGGCGTCGGCGGGGGAGGCGTCAACGCCGTCAACCGCATGGTCGAGGCCGGCGTCGCCGGTGTCGAGTTCCTCGCCGTCAACACCGACCTGCAGTCGCTGCAGCAGTGCACAGCCGACGTCACGATCCACATCGGCGCGCAGGTCACGCGCGGCCTCGGCTCGGGCGCCGACGCCGAGCTTGGCCGCCTCGCCGCGATGGAGGAGTACGACAAGGTCAAGTCGCTGCTGAAGGGCTCGGACATGATCTTCATCACGGCCGGCGAGGGCGGCGGCACCGGCACCGGCGCGGCGCCGGTGATCGCACGGATCGCCCGCGAGGTCGGCGCGCTGACGGTCGGCATCGTGACCAAGCCGTTCGGCTTCGAGGGGACCAAGCGCGCCCACCAGGCCGAGGCGGGCATCGAGGCGCTCGCGGCGGAGGTCGACACGCTGATCGTCGTGCCCAACAACCGCCTGCTCTCGGTGCTCGACAAGCAGACCTCGATGGTCGATGCCTTCCGCGTCGCCGACGACGTGCTGCGCCAGGGCGTCCAGGGAGTCTCCGACCTGGTCACGCTGCCCGGGCTGATCAACCTCGACTTCGCCGACGTGCGCACGGTCATGCTCGGCGCCGGCACGGCGCTGCTCGGGATCGGCATGGGACACGGCGAGAACCGCGCGATCGAGGCTGCGCTTGCTGCTGTCTCCTCGCCGTTGCTCGAGACCTCCATGGACGGCGCGCGCTCCATCCTGCTCTCGATCACCGGCGGCAGCGACCTGTCGTTGTGGGAGGTCAACGAGGCCGCCAAGGCCGTCAGCGAGGCCGCGCACCCGGACGCCAACATCATCTTCGGCGCGATGGTCGACGAGAACCTCTCCGACCAGGTCTGGGTCACTGTCGTCGCCACCGGCTACGGCGAGCGCAACCGGCGCCCACGCCGGCTCGACGAGCCGATCGGAGAGCCTCGGATCAAGCGCAACACCGCGTCGCGCCCGCCGGCGCCCGCGGGCGGCCGCCACCTCTCGGTGGCTTCGCTCGACGTGCCCGAGTTCGTCCCGCGCGGGTAGTGGCGGGCCGGCGGGCTCGCGCCGGCGCAGCCCTGGCGCTGCTCGCAAGCGTCGTGGCCCTCAGCGCCTGCGGGGGTCCTGCCGCGGACCTCTTCGAGGTGATCCGCAGCGGCACGATCCCCGGCGCCGAAATCACCCTCATCCCGAGCGGAGACGGGACCGTGCGCTGCGACGGTCACCGTCACGAGCTCCCCGACAAGCTGCTGTTGACCGCCGAGAACTTCGACTTCTCCTATCAGGCCAAGCGGCACGCGACCCTGCCTTCGGGGCGCAACCCGGTCTACACCTACGTCGTGCGCACGCCCGACGGCACCTTCAGCTACAGCGACGACTCGCCACACCTGGGCGGGCAGCTGCGCGTGCTCGCGGCGTGGACCTTCACGGTCGCGCGCGAGGTCTGCCGCTAGCAGCGCTCAGCCGAAGCGAACCTTGCCGTTCGAGCGCGCCCGCGCCTGGGCGCGGTCGACGAACTCGAGCCGCTTGAGCGCCGCGCGCATCAGTCGCGCGAGCAGGCGCAGGCGGGCGTTCTCGGAGCGCAGCTCGAGCAGCCCCTGCTTGGCCTCGAGCCCGAACTCGACGGTTGCGGCCATGTCGTAGGCGGTCATCGCCGCGATCCGCTCGGAGTCCGGCTCGTTGTCGGTGGCCTCTAGCACGAGCGCGGAGTAGGCGTCGCGCGCGGCCTTCAGCGCCGCCTCGTCGCGCACCTCGTCGCGGTCGCCGAGGAACTCGACGGTGCCGGCCGGGTAGGCCAGGCCGTCCTGGCGCTCGATCAGGCGGAACGGCCGCGTGCCGCGCGTGAGGATGTTGATGCGCCCGTCCTCCATCCGCTCGAGCACGCGCTCGATCGCGACGGCGCAGCCGATCGGCTTGAGCTCGTCGTCGGAGAGCCAGACGATGCCGAGCTCGCGGTCGTGCTCCAGGCACTCCGCGATCATCATGCGGTAGCGCGCTTCGAAGATGTGCAGCGGCACGTACTCGGTCGGCAGCGCGACCAGCGCCAGCGGGAAAAGCGGGAAGTCACGCTCGATCGACTCGCTCACGGGGGTAATTATGTAGCTGCGTTAGACGCCGCCGCGCAGCGTGCGCGCTCATGAGGCGACGGCGGTGGCTGGCATGATCTCGCTGGCGATGGAGGAACCGGGCCTCGCAACGCGCCTGCTGGCAGGCGACCGCCGCGCGCTCGCGCGCGCGATCACGCTCGTCGAGAACGGCGAGGCGGCGGGCGCGGAACTGGTGCGAGAGGTCTACCCGCACACGGGCCGCGCGACGATCGTGGGCTTCACGGGACCGCCGGGGGCAGGCAAGTCGACGCTGATCGGCGCGCTGACCGCGCGCCGTCGGCTGCTCGGCCGCCAGATCGGCGTCCTCTCGATCGATCCGACCTCGCCGTTCAGCGGCGGCGCCGTGCTCGGCGACCGCATTCGCCTCGCCGCGCACTTCCTCGACAGCGGCGTCTTCATCCGCTCGATGGCGACGCGCGGCGCGCTCGGCGGTCTCGCCACCGCGGCGCTGCAGGCGGCCCTGCTGATGGACGCCGCCGGGCGCGAGGAGGTCTACATCGAGACGGTCGGGGTGGGGCAGGGCGAGGTCGACATCGTCGATCACGCCGACACCGTCGTGCTGGTGCTGGTGCCGGGCTCGGGCGACTCGGTCCAGGCCCTGAAGGCGGGGGTGATGGAGATCCCCGACGTGATCGTGGTCAACAAGGCCGACAATCCGCTCAGCAACGTGCTCCTGCGGGAGGTTCGCGGAGCGCTGACGCTCGCCCCGCAGAGCGGCTGGCAGGTGCCCGTGCTCGCGACCGACGCGCGCAGCGGCGAGGGCGTCGAGGAGCTCGACGCGGCGCTGCTCTCCCACCGCGCGGAGATCGAGGCGACCGGAGCGCTCGCGCAGCGCCGCCGACGCAACCTGCGCAGCGAGGTGATCGCGCTCGCGACGGCGAGCTGGCGCGAGGCGCTCGAGCGGCGGCTTGCCGCAGACGCCGGCTTCGAGGCGCTGCTCGAGGAGGTCGTCGCGCGGCGGCTTGACCCGGCGAGCGC
>DATNHQ010000114.1:0-10789 GCA_035604915.1 Solirubrobacteraceae bacterium | reverse complement strand
ATCCGCCTCGCCGGCAAGGGCGAGGCCGGCCTGCGCGGCGGCCAGCCCGGCGACCTCTACGTGATCACGCACGTGACCCCGTCGCCGGTGTTCGCCCAGAAGGGAGCGCACCTCGAGGTGGAGGTGCCGCTGACGGTCGTCGAAGCGCTGCGCGGCGGCGAGATCGAGGTGCCGACGCTGTCGGGGCGCAAGAAGCTTCGCGTCGCCGCGGGGACTCGCCACGGTAGCGTGCAGCGGCTGCGCGGCGAGGGCCCGCCGCGACCGCAGGGCAAGGGCAACGGCGACATCCACTACCGCTTCGTGATCGAGCTGCCGACGCAGCTGACCGACGCGCAGGCGAAGGCGGTCGACGCGCTCGCCAAGACGATGAACGGCGCCGACCCGCGCGGCAAGCTGTTCGAGGCGGTGTCGAAATGAGTGAGCGCGCGGCTCGCAGCGGCAGCGGCCGCCAGACGCGGATCGAGGTCGCGCTCGACCGTGGCGTGTTCATGATCTCGGTCGCCGCCGAGCTCGCCGAGATGCACCCGCAGACGCTGCGGATGTATGAGGCGCGCGGGCTGATCGAGCCGAGCCGCTCGCCCAAGGGGACCCGCCTCTACTCGCAGGAGGACGTCGAGCGGTTGCGGCGGATCCAGCGGATGACGGTCGAGCTGGGGCTGAACCTCGCCGGCGTCGAGCGGGTCCTCGCGCTCGAGGAGCAGCTCGATGCGCTGCACGCGCAGCTGGCGGCCACCGAGGCCGCCGCGGCGGCCGCGCGCGTGGAGCTCGAGGCCGAGCTCGAGCGGGTGCGCCGGTCGATGAGCGCCGACATCGTGCTCTACAGCGGCGCGACGACGGCGATCGTGAAAGCGGCGGATGCGCGCTCGCCGTTTCCGCCCGCGGGGCGCAGCAAGACGCGCTAGCTGCTCGGCCCCGGCGTGGGCGTGCCTTTGGCGCGCGGCGAGGCGATGTGCGTGGCGTTCAGCCGATCGCTGCCCGCGCGCGAGCGACGAGCAGGACCGCGAGGCGAGTCTCGAGCGAAGATGACGGCGGCGCCGTCGTCGAAACCACGTCGAGCGCCACCTCGGCCTGGCCGTAGGCGAAGCCGACGTCGTCGACGTAGGCGGGCACGGTCACGGTGGTCGAGCCCGACTTGACGTGGAAGATGGCCGTCACCCGCACCGCGGCGACGCCGTCGGTGCCGGGCAGAGTCGCGGGCAACCGCGCCACCGAGACGCTGAAGGTCGAGCCCTTCGGAGCCGTTGTCACCAGCGCCTTGCCGAGCGCGTCCCTCAGGCAGATCAGCGCGTGTGGGCGGCGGATCGCCGCGAGATCGCTGGCGACGACCCCCGCCGACGGCAGGATCTGCGTCTCGGAGTTCACCGTCAGCTGAGTGGGCGAGGGCCCGACGAAGTCGGGCGACTGGATGTCGGCCAGCGCCTGGCTCGGCGACGACTCGCCGATGCACGCGTCCACCGCGGCGCTCGACTGGCGCTCCGCCGGGGTGATCGGGTTGGCCTGCTGCTTGAGCGTGGGGAGGTCACTGTGGCGCAGGTTGACCGCGGTCGCGACCGCTGACGCTTGGCTGCGTGAGATCGTCTTGTGCGCGGCGAGGGCGGCGTCGACGCCGAAGCCGGCCGCGGCGGTGAGCGCGGCGGCGGCGATCGCGAGCGCGGCGCGCGGGCGCAGGCTGTGCGGGCGACGTGGCATCGGTCGCGGACGACCTTAGCGCAGCGCGGTGCACGCCGGCGGCGGCGGCGGTGTCTCGATGCGGGGCCTTCCGGTGCGCGGCGCTCTCCGGCGGCGCCGCGACCGCGCCGGACATCCGCTGGACATCCGCTGGACAGGAGTTCTCGCGATTCAAGCGCGCAGATCGCGGCGCCGATGAGTTGCCATCCGGTTCGCACGCCCCGTGCGCCGGCGCAGGGACCCGCTGCGGTGACCATCGCGACGCACCCACGCACCAGCTTGACGGCCCGGCGCGCCGGGACCTTCGACCTTTCCGCGGGCGCACGCCAGTGCTAGAAGCCCGAGCAGCCGAGGCCGGCGAGCCCCGCTCACCGACGGACGTCGTGCGATACGGCCTGCGCCTGTGGGCAGACAACGCGCTCACATTGTGGGGCGTGCTCGTTCCGGTCGCGGTCGCGGCCGAGCTCGTCGCGGCGATCGCCACGATCGCCTCGGCGCCGGCCGGCTCGACCGTGCTCAACGGGACGATCCTCGTGCCGCCCGGCTCCTCGACCGGCGCCGTCGCCACTGCACGCCTCTTCGCCGACGTCGTGTCGGCGTTGGTCGGCGTCCTCGGCATCGGCGTGGCGCTGCGGATCTTCAGCGAGGCGGCACTCGGTCGCACGGTTCGGGCGGGGGCGGCGCTGCGCTTCGGCCTGGCGCGCTTCGGATCGCTGTTGTGGCTTGCCATCCTCGCCGGCCTGGTCACCGCCGTGGGCTTCCTCGCCCTGATCCTCCCCGGCATCTACCTGATCGTCGCCCTCTCCGTCGCCTCGCCGGTGGTCGTCATCGAGGGGCACCGCGGCATCGTCGCGATACAGCGCTCGCGCTCGCTCGTCAAGGGCCGCTGGTGGGCGACGCTCGGCGCGCTGCTGCCGACGATGCTGCTGGTCGGCGCCGGCGCGATCGTGGTCGAGACGACGCTCCGCGTCAGCGGCAGCGTCAGCGGCTTCGCGCTCGCCCAGGCGCTCGGCGTGGTTGTGCTGCAGGCGCTGCTGGTGCCGCTGACGACGGCGACCGCCGTCGCGATCTACCTCGATCTGCACGCGCGCAAGGAGCCGGGCCGACGGGTCGCGGCCTCGACGCCGCACGTCGATCTGGCGGCGCCGCCGACGGCGCCGCCGCCGAGCACCGGCGACATCTGGTGGTCCTGACGGCGCGCGCGTGGGGCGGGCGCGCAGTCGCCCTCACGCCGCCGAGCTGTCGATCTGCGTCGGGTATCCGGCGCGCATCGCGGCGATGCTCGACGGCGGCGTGATCACGCTCGCGGTGCCCCGTCGCGGGCGCCTGCGGCGGCCCGCGTAGCCGCCGGGGGTCCAGATCACGAGCTCCGCGCCGAGCACGAGCGCCGCGACGGCGTCGAGTGAGACAAAGGCCCCGTCCGGCAACTCGCTCCAGCGCGCCTGGTGCAGGCGGCGGCGGTGCGTGCCGGCGACGATGCGCTCGCCGTGCAGCCGGCGGTTGATGGCCGTCGCCGAGGGCAGCCCGCCGCCGAGGGCGTCGGCCCAGGCCTCGCGGTAGCGGTTGTAGTCGGCGCGCCGGCACTCGGCGCAGGGGCGGTGCCCGGCGGCGAACGAGACCGCCTCGTCGTAGAAGTAGAGCCAGGTGAAGTGGCGCGGCTGCCACTGCTCGTGCCAGCGGTCGCGGAACTGAAGCGCGCAGGTGATCCAGAGCTCGCCGGCGTGAAAGCGGACGATCTCGCGGCCCCGATGCAGGCGGCCGCGGTTGCCGGTCCACGCCCCGCGCAGCGCAATAGCCTCGATCTCACCCATCGGCGTCACCCGGTTACGAGCAGGCATCCCAACCACGATAGGCATACCACCAGCCACCACACGGTCCCTCCGTGGCCCACTCCGGCCACCCACGCCACCGCACTCCGTGGCAGCACAGGCGCGCAGGAATCGCAAAGCGATTCCGAGCACCCCCTTCAGGGGAAGTTCAGCTCGCTCGCCTCGACCAGCGCGTGGCAGGGGCCGAGCGCATCGCGCATATCGGCAGGCAGCTGGTTGACGATGATGCTCGCCCCGACGTAGCTCGCGCCGGCCGCCTCGACGAGCCGGCGCGCGATCATGCCCTGGCTGCCGGTCTCGAACCAGTCGTCGACGAGGCCGATCCGCTCGCCCGCCGCCAGCGCCGCGCGCTGCAGGCGGAAGGTGTGCTGGCGGCCGCGGTAGTCGGCGGCGGTGAAGGCGCTGAAGGTCTCGCCCGGGTAGAGGCCGTCGGCCTTGCGGATCGCGACGAAGCCGACGCGCAGCCGCGAGGCGACCGCGGCGCCGAGCACGAAGCCGCGCGACTCGATCCCGACGATCTTGTCGACGGCGCCCTCGAACGGCGCCGCGAGCTCGTCGACCACGCGCGTGAACAGCGCGCTGTCGTAGAAGACCGGCCACATGTTGCCGAGCCCCGCATCGTCGATCACGATGCGCTCGCGCAGCAGCGGGGGGAGGGGCGTCAGCGGCTCGGCGGCGCTCACGCCGTAATTGTGGCGGTTCGCGAGTGGGCGCGGAGAGCCTCGCGGACGCGCGCCTCGTGCGCGCCGAACTGCGGCGACTCCGCCGTGGCCAGCGTGCGCGGGCGCGGCAGGTCGATCTCGATCACCGTCGCGATCCGGCCGGGGCGCGGCGTCATCACGTAGACGCGGTCGGCCAGGAAGACCGCCTCGGCGACATCGTGGGTGATCAGCGCGACGGTCGAGCCGACCTCGCCCCAGACCTCGAGCAGCCACTGCTGCAGCTCCGCGCGCGTGATCCCGTCGAGCGCGCCGAACGGCTCGTCGAGCAGCATCGCCGGCTTGCCGAGCAGCACCGTGCGCAGGAACGCGGCGCGGCTGCGCATGCCGCCGGAGAGCTGCCACGGCCACGCCGCCTCGAAGCCGCCGAGGCCGAAGCGCTCGAGCAGCGGCGCCGCCTGCGCGCGGGCGGCGGCCCGTCGAACCCCCGCGATCTCGAGCCCGATCGTGACGTTGTCGAGCATGCGACGCCAGGGCAGCAGCGCGTCTCGCTGGGGCATGAAGGCGAACGCTCCGAGCCGTCGCTGTAGCGGCCGCCCGTCGATCAGGACCTCGCCGGACCCGGGCGACTCGAGGCCGGCGAGGATGTGAAAGAGCGTGCTCTTGCCGCAGCCGCTCGGTCCGATCAGGGCGATGAACTCGCCGGCGTGCGCGGTCAACTCGACCCGCTCGAGCGTCGGCAGCTCGCGGCCGCCCCAGAGGTAGGTCTTCGAGAGCGCCCGCACCTCTAGCGCTGCGCCCGGCGCCCGCGCGCTCACCAGGACCCCTCGAGCCCCTCGCGCGGGCGCCAGCGGATCACGGCCCGCTCGAGCGCCGTGACGATCCCGAACAGGGCCAGGGTCAGGACCGCGGTGACGATCATCGCGCCGAAGACGAGGTCGGTGTTGAAGGCGTGCGAGGCGACGTTCATGTAGTAGCCGAGCCCGCCGTAGGCGCCGACGTACTCGGCGAAGATCGCCGCGACGTAGGAGAAGGTGACGCCGATCTTCAGCCCCGTGAAGAACTGCGGCAGAGCGCTCGGCAGCCGCACTCGCCAGAGGATCTGGCGCCGGCTCGCGCCCATCGTGCGCAGCAGGTTCATCGTGTCGAGGTCTGCTGAGTTGAGTCCCTGGACCATCCCGACCGAGATCGCGAAGAAGGTGAAGAGCGCGACGAGCGCGACCTTGGGGGCCTCGCCGAAGCCGAACCAGATCACCACCAGCGGCGCCAGCGCGATCAGCGGCACCGTCTGCGAGAGGATCATCAGCGGGTAGATGCTGCGCCGCGCGGTCTGCGACCAGTCGATCGCGATCGCGAGGATGACCGCGCAGGCGATCGCCAGGGCGATCCCGAGCAGCGCCTCCTGGGTCGTCGTCCACATCGCCGCGCCGAGGTCGCCGCGGTCGTGCCAGCTGCTCTTGAGCACGAGCCACGGACCCGGCAGCGAGAGGCTGGCGTGCGCGGCGTTGGCCGCCAGATCCCACGCCACGACCAGCACGCTCAGCGCGAGCGCCGGCGGCCAGGCACTGCGCAGGAGCGCTCGCACCGCCGCTCAGCCCGACGGCAGCAGGGCGTTGGTGTAGAGCGTGCTCAGCGCCGGCGAGCTCTTGATCAGATGGCCGCCGGCGAGGATCCGCTCGAGCCCCGCATAGTCGGCGTCGGTCTGCGGGCCCCAGACGCCGCCGCGGTCGAGGAAATGCGGCGCCGTCGCGTTGCCGGTCGCGTAGGTGATCTGCTTCGCGGCCCCGAGCGCCGTCTCGTTGTCTGCGATCAGGATCTGCTCGGCGGCGGCCGGATCGCGCGCCGCGAACTCATAGCCCTCGGCGAGCGCCTTCAGCGCGCGGGCGAGGATCGCCCCGCGCGCCGCGATGTCGCTGCCGGTGGCGACGAACACCGCGTTGGGGTAGTTGCCGGCGGCGCCCAGGTAGCGGTTGTAGGGGAAGCTGCGCAGCTTGACCCCCTGCAGCGCCGCGGTGACGTCGTCGATGCCGCCGAACACGGCCGTGTAGTCGATGCGATGTGCCTGCAGCGCCGTGATCACGCTGGCGTTGAGGACGATCTGCTTGAAGACCGGGTGCTTGACGCCGTCGGCGCGGAGGATCGCGGTCACCAGCGGCTTGTCGGAGGCGATCCCGAAGCCGCCGTAGATCTTGCCGTTCAGCTGCGCCGGGCGCGTGTACCTGGAGGAGGCGAGCACCGCCAGCGCGGTCGTGTTGTCGGTCACCAGCGCCGCGAGCGCCTTGTAATGGAGGGTTCCGTTGGCGTTGTTGATGATCACGTCGGGCGGGTAGCTGATGCCGAGGTCGGCCTGGTGGGCCTGGATCAGCTGCTCGGCCGCGGCGTTGGCGTACGGCAGGATCACCGCGTCGATGTGCTGGGCGGCGAAGTAGCCCTTGCTCTGGGCGACGTAGATGCCCAGATAGTTGACGTTGGCGGTGTAGTCGAGCGCGATCTTGACGGTCGCGCTCGCCGGCGTCGAGCCGGCGGCGGAGGGCGCCGAGCCGGCGGCCACCCAGGCGGCTGCCGCGGCGAGGGTCACGGCGAGGGCGGCTGCGCCCGCGCGGCGGCGGACGCTCCGATCAAGACGCAAGGCGGACATCGCTCTCCCTTCGCTGGTATGAACCAGATCAGGTTCGTCGGGTCGGCGCGCGATGCGCCCTCTCAGCCCCTAGGGGACTCCCCGGATTGCGGATATGGACCGCCAACGACCTTATCCCGAAACACCGAGGCCGTCAACGGACGTGCTGGTCGCGGCGCTGGCGGCCGCGCCGGCGCGCGCGGGCGACACGCGCGTGCTGGCGATCGACGGTCGCTCCGGCGCCGGCAAGTCGACGCTCGCGGGTGCGGTCGCCGCCGCGCTCGGCGCCCCGCTCGTCTCGCTCGAGGATCTCTACGGCGGCTGGGACGGGCTCGAGCACGGCATCGCGCTGGCGGCGAGCGCGGTGCTCGGCCCGCTCGCCGGCGGCCGCGCGGCGGCGGTGCCGCGCTATGACTGGCGCGAGCAGCGGTGGGCCGAGCCGTGGCCGCTCGAGCCGCCGGCTGCGCTGGTGCTCGAGGGCGTCGGCGCGGGCGCGCGCGAGCTCGCCCGCTACACGAGCGTCCTCGTCTGGCTCGAGCTGGCAGAGGGCGCCCGTCGCGAGCGCGCGCTGCACAACCGCGGCGATCGCGAGCTCTACGCGCCCCACTGGGAGCGCTGGGCCAGGCAGGAGGAGGCCTACATCGAGCGGGAGCGCCCGCGAGAGCGCGCCGATGTCGTCCTCGCCCTCGAAAGCCTCACGCCGGGTTGACCACGAACTTCAGGAACTGCTCGGTGATCGTCCACCGCGAGCGCGTGCCGGCCGCGAAGTAGGCGACGTCGCCGGCCACGAGCTCGACGATCTCCCCGGTCTGCGGGAGCGTGATCGTGGCCTTGCCCTCGAGCACGACGAACGCCTCGTCGGCCTCGAACAGGTAGTCGTAGCTGGCCGGGCCCGAGCGCCAGAGGCCGGCGGCGAGCGCGGCGGCGGCGGGTTCGGCTGGGGCGAGCGCCCTGATCTCCCCGACCGGCCTACCCTGGTGTATGAATGGCTCGTAGGTGCCGCCGGCGGCGCGCTCGACGACGTGACTGCTGGGTGTTGCGCTCATCGCTCTCGGCTCCTCGCACTCGACGGCAAAGGCGGTGCGGATGCTCGCACAGGCGCTTGCGTCACGCCTTGACCCACCCGGACAAATCTGCTACGCTCCGACTTAGATTTCATGCAGCCAGATCGCTTCACGATACGCGCCCAGGAGGCCCTCGCCGAGTCGGTGCGGCTCGCCCAGGCGGCGCGCAATCCGCAGGTCACGCCGGCGCACGTGCTCGAGGCGCTGCTGTCGGACCCCGACGGCATCGCCAACTCGCTGCTGCGCAAGCTCGGCGCCGACCTCCCCTCGATCCGCGGCGCCCAGACCGCCACGCTCGCGGGGCTGCCGGTGCTGAGCGACGCCGTCGCCGAGGCGCCGCCGGTCGCCTCCGAGCTCGCCGCCGTCCTCAACGCCGCCGACGGCGAGGCCCGCCGCCTCTCCGACGACTACGTCTCGACCGAGCACCTGCTGCTCGCGCTGAGCGCCCATCCCGGGCGCGTCGGCGACGCCCTGCGCGCCGCCGGCGCCACCCATGAGCGGCTGCAGTCCGCGCTCGGCGAGGTCCGCGGCTCCCACCGCGTGACCGACCAGAACCCGGAGGAGCGCTACCAGGCGCTCGAGCGCTTCGGACGCGACCTCACCGCCGAGGCGCAGGAGGGCAAGCTCGACCCCGTGATCGGCCGCGACGCCGTGATCCGCCGCGTCATCCAGATCCTCGCGCGTCGCACCAAGAACAACCCGGTGCTGATCGGCGAGCCGGGCGTCGGCAAGACCGCGATCGTCGAGGGCCTCGCCCGGCGGATCGTCTCCGGCGACGTCCCCGAGACGCTGCGCGACCGCCGCGTCGTCGCGCTCGACCTCGGCGCGCTGCTGGCCGGCTCCAAGTACCGCGGCGAGTTCGAGGATCGCCTCAAGGCCGTGCTCAAGGAGATCTCCGAGGCCGCCGGCCAGGTCATCCTCTTCATCGACGAGCTGCACACGATCGTCGGCGCCGGCGCCGCCGAGGGCGCCGTCGACGCCGCCAACCTGCTGAAGCCGATGCTCGCCCGCGGCGAGCTGCGCGCGGTCGGCGCGACGACGCTCGACGAGTACCGCAAGCACATCGAGAAGGACGCCGCGCTCGAGCGCCGCTTCCAGCCGGTGCTGGTCGCAGAGCCGAGCGTCGAGGACACGATCGCGATCCTGCGCGGCCTCAAGGAGCGCTACGAGAACCACCACGGCGTGCGGATCCAGGACTCGGCGCTGATCGCCGCGGCCGAGCTCTCGGACCGCTACATCGCCGACCGCTTCCTGCCCGACAAGGCGATCGACCTCGTCGACGAGGCCGCCTCGCGCCTGCGCATCGAGATCGACTCGCTGCCGACCGAGATCGACCAGGTCGACCGCCGCGTGATGCAGCTGGAGATCGAGCTGACCTCGCTCGCGAAGGAGACCGACGACGCCTCGAAGCAGCGGCGCACGGCGCTCGAGCGCGAGCTCGCCGAGCAGCGCGAGCGCTCGGCCGCGATGAAGGCCCAGTGGCAGTCCGAGAAGGACGCGATCACCGCCATCTCCGACACCAAGAAGGCGCTCGAGGCAGCCCGCGGCGAGGTCGAGCGCGCCGAGCGCGCCGCCGACCTCCAGCGCGCCGCCGAGCTTCGCTACGGGATCATCCCCGGGCTCGAGAAGCAGCTCGAAGAGCTCGAGGCGGCCGTCGCCACCCCCGGTGAGAGGGTCTTCCTCAAGGAGGAGGTCGACGCCGACGACGTCGCCGAGGTCGTCGCGACCTGGACCGGCATCCCCGTCAGCCGCCTGCTCGAGGGCGAGGTCCACAAGCTCGTGCACATGGAGGAGCGCCTGCACGAGCGCGTGATCGGCCAGGACGAGGCGGTCGCCGCCGTCTCCACCGCGATCCGCCGCTCGCGCGCCGGGCTGTCTGACCCCGACCGCCCGATCGGCTCTTTCCTCTTCCTCGGCCCGACCGGCGTCGGCAAGACCGAGCTCACCCGCGCGCTCGACGAATTCCTGTTCGACACCCAGGACGCGATCGTGCGGATCGACATGTCCGAGTACATGGAGCGCCACAGCGTGTCGCGCCTGGTCGGCGCGCCGCCCGGCTACGTCGGCTACGACGAGGGCGGCCAGCTGACCGAGGCCGTGCGCCGCCGGCCCTACTGCGTGGTCCTGCTCGACGAGATCGAGAAGGCCCACACCGACGTCTTCAACACGCTGCTCGCGGTGCTCGACGACGGCCGCCTGACCGACGGCCAGGGCCGCACCGTCGACTTCAAGAACACCGTGCTGATCATGACCTCGAACATCCGCCCCGAGGGCGGCGATCTGCGCGAGGCGCTGCTCGAGCACTTCAAGCCCGAGTTCATCAACCGCCTCGACGACATCGTCGAGTTCGAGCCGCTCAGTCGCGAGCAGCTCGGCGAGATCGTCACGCTGCAGCTGGCCCGCGTCAGCGAGCGCCTGCTCCAGCGCGGCGTCTCACTCGAGATCTCAGAAGCCGCCGCGGAGCTGCTCGGCGACCTCGGCTACGACCCCGTCTACGGTGCCCGCCCGCTCAAGCGGGTGGTCCAGAAGCAGCTCGTCGATCGGCTCGCGATCGGCCTGCTCGACGGCTCGATCCACGAGGGCGAGGCCGTCAGGATCGACGCCCCCGACGGCGAGCTCGTGATCGCGGCGGTTGAAGCGCCGGCGGCCGTAGAACACGCCGCCTGACGTCGATCGACCGAGGCGTGGCAGGATCCTGTTTGGTTCCTGGGGCGCGCTGGTCCGCCCCCACGCGCCTAGCCTTGGTGGTAGTGCTGCTTTTGCAAGGCGACACTCTGCGGTCGCCGGAGCGATACCTGCCGGGGCGGCGCTTTCGTCGGGCGTCGCCCTGTTCGCGCTGGGTCCCGCAGCCGCCGCGAAGCCCGCGCCTTAATCGAACGAGGCGTGGGGCCGAGTACGCTCGGACCTACCGCCAACTACCGGAGGAGCCCGTAATGAGTGTTGTTATCCGCT
>DATNHQ010000113.1:0-7220 GCA_035604915.1 Solirubrobacteraceae bacterium | reverse complement strand
CTCAGGTGGCGGGCCGGCGCGGCCGCTGTCCGCGGGCACACGGGCGATCGAGGTCTCGCTGCGGGTCTCCCGCGCGCCCGCGCTCGGCGCGGCCGTCCAGGACGCGGCGGTGGCCGCGGTCGGCGGGCGGCTGTTGCTGCTGGGTGGGATCGACGCGGCGGGCAGCTCGACCAGCGCGATCGTCGTGGCCGCAGGCGGCCGCGGCGCGCTCGCGGCGCGGCTGCCCGAGCGCCAGCACGACGCTCAGGCGGTGACGCTCGGCGGCGAGGTCTACGTCTTCGGCGGCGGCGACATCGCCTCCTACACCCACATCCTGCGCTTTGACCCGGCGGGCGCCGCCGTCACGCACGCCGGCGTGCTGCCGCAGCGCTCCTCGGATGTGGCGGTCGCGACGCTGGGCGCCACCGTCTACATCGTCGGCGGCTTCGACGGCGTCGCGCCGCTCGACACGATCGTCGCCTGGCGGCCGGGTGCACGGGCGCGGATCGTCGCGCGGCTGCCCTTCGCGGTGCGCTACGCCGCTGTCGCGGCGGTCGGGGGACGCCTGATCATCGCCGGCGGCACCACGGCCTCGGGACTCAGCGACGCGATCTGGAGCTACGACCCCGCCGACGGCGCAGTCGTGCAGGTGGGGGTGCTGCCGGCAGCGCTCACGCATGCCTCCGCGGTGGCCTACGGCGGCCGCGTGTACGTGGTCGGCGGCCGCCGCGCCGTGTCCGGCGGCCAGACCGCGCAGATCGTCGAGATCGACCCGGCCAGCGCGGTGGCGACGGTCCTCGGCGCGCTGCCGGCGCCGCTCTCCGACGCCGCCGTCGCGCTCTCCGGCGGGCGGATCATCGTCGCCGGAGGCGAGGACGCCGCCGGCAACCCCCAGCGCGCCGTGCTCGCGCTGACGCCGCTCGTGCGCAGCGTCGCTTTGCGTCCCACGAGCGCAGCGGCCACGGCCCGCCGCGCGTTCGCGGCGCTCACCGCCCGCGGCCTGGGAGCGACGCTGCTCGCGCACCCCAGCAGCATCGCTCCATACGAGGCTGCCGCAGCACGCCCCGGCCTGCCCGGCTACCTGCTGATCGCGGACCGCGGCAACAACCGCATCCTCGTCGTCAACCCCCGCGGCGACGTCGTCTGGCGCTTCCCGACCCCCGCCGACGTCGCCGCCGGGCGCCTCCTGCACTTCAACGACGACACCTTCGTCGAGCCGGGCGGCCGTGCCCTGATCGCCAACGAGGAGGACTACGGCGCGGTCGTCTCCGTCGGCATCGCCAGCCACCGCATCACCCTCCTCTTCGGCGTGCCCGGCCATCTGGGCGGCGGCCGCACCGGCCTGAACTATCCCGACGACGCCTACGCCTTCGCGGACGGCAGCTTTACCGTCGCCGACGCCTACAACTGCCGCATCCTGTTCGTTCGCGACCACAGGATCGTGCGCCAATACGGCTCCGAGGGGCACTGCACGCACGATCCGCCGCACCACTTCGGAGCCGTCAACGGCGACACGCCGACCCCCTACGGCGGCGTCCTCGTCAGCGAGATTCCCGGGCACTGGGTCGACGCGATCAACGCCGACGGCAGCCTGCGCTGGTCGGTTGCCGCCCCGGTCGCCTACCCCTCGGACCCCCAGCCGCTGCCCGGCGACCAGGTGCTGCTCGCCGACTACTCTGCCCCCGGGCACGTGATCGTGATGGACCGCCACGGGCGCGTCCTGTGGCGCTACGGGCCGGCCGCCGGCGAGGCCGCGCTGAACCACCCGTCGCTCGCGATGGAGCTCCCCAACGGCGATGTGGCGGTCAACGACGACTACCGCGATCGCGTCGTCGTGATCGACCCGCGCAGCGGGCGGATCGTCTGGCAGTACGGCCACACCGACCACCCGGGCACGGCACCCGGCTACCTCAACACGCCCGACGGCATGGACTTCGTTCCGGCGGGACCGGGGGGAGCGCCGGACTGGGCGGCGACAGTCCACCCCTGAGCGGGCGGCTCAGAGCTTGAGCAGGCGTTCGGCGTTGGCGTGCGCGATCTGCTCGCGCTCCTCGTCGCTGACGGCGGCGGTGTCGATGAAACGCCGCGCCGTGGCGTTGTCGCTGAAGGGGTAGTCGACCGCGAACAGCACGCGGTCGGCGCCGATCACGTCGATCGCGCAGCGAAGCGGCGGGTCGCTGAAGAAGCCGCTCGTGGTGATGTGGAAGTTGCGTCTGAAGTACTCGCTCGGCGTGAGCGCCATCTTGTGCTTGACCGCTTCGAGCGCGATCGCGCGCCCGAGCGCGCCGGTCGCGCGTTCGATCATGAACGGCAGCACCTCACCCATGTGGCCGACGATCAGCTGCAGGTCCGGAAAGCGGTCGAACACGCCGGCCAGCATCAGTCGCAGCGAGTGCAGGCCGATCTCGACGTGCCAGCCCCAGGCGCCGGCGCCGAGCATGAAGCCGACGTCGTCGCCGAAGCCCGCGTAGTAGAGGTCGTAGACCGCCTTCGGCGGGGGCATCGGGTGCAGGTAGATCGGGACGGCGAGCGCCTCGGCGGCCTCGAAGATCGGCCAGAAGAACTGATCGTCGAGGAATCGCTCCTGCGTACGCCCGTTGACCATCGCGCCGACCATGCCAAGCTCGCCGGTCGCGCGGCGAAGCTCGGAGGCGGCGGCCTGCGGGTCCGCGGTGGGCAGCGCGGCGAAGCCGGCGAAGCGGTCGCGGTGTGCCGCGACCGCCGCGGCGACGCCGTCGTTGAAGGCGCGCGCGACCGCCACCGCGCGGGCGGCCTCGATGTGTTCGAGGCCCGGCTGCGCGGTCGAGAGCACCTGCATGTCGATGCCGGCGGCGTCCATCTCGGCGATCCGCCCGGCGCCGATGTCCGACAGCTTCGCCTCGAGCGCCGGCGGCCAACGGTGGACCGGGTAGTAGGGGTGGATCTGCGCGCCGAGCACCTCGCGCAGCTCGGGCGTCAGGCAGTGCTCCTCGAGCGTGATCGTGCGCACGGCGGGGACTCTGTCACACGGCCGCTGCCCGCGCCGGCGCTCTGGCGCGGGGCGGCCGTGGTCGGCGCGACGCTAGGCCTGCTTGGCCTTTCGGCGCTTGGGTGTTGCCTGCAGCTGCCCGCCGGCCGGCGTGTAGATGCTCTCGCGGCCGTCTTCCCAGCGGACGCGGTAGCGCGGCGAGGGTTCGCCGCGAAGCACCTCCTCGATCACCCCGGGCCGGGGCCCGCGGCTCGTCGACTGAGCGTGCGCTATGACTGTTGTGCCTACTTCGAAGGCCATGCTCGCGTCTCCTGATGGGTTGGCCCGAGCATACTCCGCCGTCGCGCCACGCACTCGCGCGGACGCTCAGTCCCCGCGCGCCGACCAACCGCTCCAGCGTGCGACGTCGATCGCCAGCAGCGGCCCCGGCGGAGGCTCGCGGCGGTAGTGCTCGTAGCGGGCCGCCAGCAGCTCGAGCGCGGCCGCGCCCTCGGGCGCCTCGGCGGCGACGACTCGCGCGCCGCCCTCGGCGCGCACCCACCACAGCTGCTCCCAATCCTCGCTGTAGTGCTCGACCAGCACCGCGGCGCGCGGGTTCGCGCGCGCGTTCGCGAGGCGGCGCAGCTCGGTCGTGCGCTTGGGCTTGCGGTCGACCGCGTTGTAGATCGTCTCGCCCGCGAGCGCGAAGACGATCGGCACGATGTGGGGGGCGCCGCTTCGGTCGGCCGTGGCGAGCAGCGCGTGCCTGGCGGCGGCGAAGCGCTCGCGCGAGCGCGCGGGGCTCACCCGCCGTTGAGCTCGACGATCGCGGCCTCCCAGCGCTCGAGCGCGGCCTCGACCGTCCCGCTCGAGCCCGTCGGCAGCCAGTGCAGCGCTCGGCGCACGCCGGCGTCGCGGACCAGCGCGAGCGCATGCGCGTCGGCCGGCATCCCGAGCACGTCGACCTCGATCGGCCGCTGCGCGCGCGCCTGCAGCTCGGCGATGCGGCCGATCAGGTCCTCGCCGGTGAAGTTGGGCAGCCAGCCGTCGCCGAAGGCGAGCACGCGCTCGAGCACGGTCGGCCCGAGGCCGCCGATGAGGATCGGCGGGTGCGGGCGCTGCGCCGGCTTGGGGTGGGACCAGATCCGCTCGAACTTGACGAACTCGCCCGCATAGCTCGCCTCCTCCTGCGTCCAGATCGCGCGCATCGCCTCGACCCGCTCGCGCATCAGCGCCATCCGCGTGCGCGGGTCGGTCCCGTGGTTTTGCATCTCCTCGCGGTTCCAGCCGGCGCCGACGCCGAACTCGAGGCGCCCGCCCGAGAGGTGGTCGATGCTCGCGACCTCCTTGGCGGTGACGATCGGGTCGCGCTCGATGATCAGGCAGATGCCGCTGCCGACGCGCAGCCTCGTGGTGGCGACCGCGGCGGCGGTCAGCGCCACGAACAGGTCGTAGCAATGCCAGTACTTCTGCGGCAGCGCGCCACCGCCCGGATAGGGGCTCTCGCGGCTCGCCGGGATATGGGTGTGCTCGGCGAAGAAGAGCGACTCCTGGCCGCGCTCCTCGAGCATCCGCGCGAGCGGGCCGGGCCCGATGCCGTCGTGGGTGGGAAAGTAGCCGACGCCGAAGTCCATCGCGCAAATCCTAGTGGGACGTCGTCCCCTCGCCGCGCCGGCCGCTGGCGCGGGTCATACTCTGACCGCCCCATGGCGCAACCGTCGGCATCGTTCAGCATCACCCTGCGCGTCCGCCTCGAGGACCGGCCCGGCAGCTTCGCCGACCTCGCCCGCGCGATCGCCGACGCCGGCGGCCTGCTCGGCGCGATCGACCTGGTGCGCGTCAACCCCGGGAGCAAGACGCGCGACGTCAGCGTGCTCGCCTCCGACGACGCGCACGCGCAGGCGATCGTCGCGGCCTGCGGCCGCGTCGGCGGGGTGGAGGTCGAGCAGATCTCCGACCGCACCTTCCTGCTGCACCTCGGCGGCAAGATCGCGATGGACTCGAAGGTTCCGGTCAAGACCCGCGACGACCTCTCGATGGCCTACACGCCCGGCGTCGCGCGCGTCTGCATAGCGATCGCCGAGGACCCCGAGAAGGTCTGGAACCTGACGATCAAGCGCAACACCGTCGCCGTCGTCACCGACGGAAGCGCGGTGCTCGGGCTCGGCGACATCGGCCCGGCGGCGGCAATGCCGGTGATGGAGGGCAAGGCCCAGCTGTTCAAGGAGTTCGGCGGCATCGACGCCTGGCCGATCTGCCTCGACACCAAGGACACCGACCGCATCGTCTCGACGGTCGAGGCGATCGCGCCCGGCTTCGGCGGCATCAACCTCGAGGACATCTCGGCGCCGCGCTGCTTCGAGATCGAGCGACGCCTGCGCGCCTCGCTCGACATCCCCGTCTTCCACGACGACCAGCACGGCACCGCCGTCGTCGTGCTGGCGGCGTTCCTGAACGCGATGCGAGTCGTCGGCAAGCGCGTCGAGGACGTCAAGGTCGTCGTCGCCGGGATCGGCGCGGCGGGCATCGCCGTCACTGAGACGCTCACGGCGGCCGGCGTGCGCAACGTGATCGGCGCCGACAGCACCGGCGTCGTCCACCGCGGGCGCCCCGGGCTGAGCGCGGTCAAGCAGCGCTACGCCGAGGCGACCAACCCGGAGAACTTCGCCGGCTCCGCCGACGAGGCGCTGGCCGGCGCCGACGTCTTCATCGGGCTATCGGTGCCCGGCGCCGTCAGCGTCTCCGGGATCGCCTCGATGGCTGCCGACGCCGTCGTCTTCGCGATGGCCAATCCGACCCCCGAGGTCGCGCCCGACCAGATCGCCGGCCTTGCCGCCGTGATCGCCACCGGCCGCTCCGACTACCCCAACCAGATCAACAACGTGCTCGCCTTCCCCGGCATCTTCCGCGGCGCCCTCGACGTTCGCGCCAGCGCGATCACGACGCGCATGGAGGTCGCGGCCGGGCACGCGATCGCCGCCACCGTTGCGGACGACGAGCTGTCGGCCGACTACATCGTTCCGAGCGTCTTCAACCGCGACGTCGTCGTCTCGGTCGCCGCCGCCGTCGCCGCGGCCGCCGACGAGGACGGCGTCTCGCGGCGCGTGCGCGACGGCGCCGAGGAGCTCGCGGCGCCGTCGTAGGCTGCGCCGGCTTGCCCGCCCGCACCGACATCCCCTACCGCTCGCAGTACGCATCGCCGGAGCTGGCGGGCGAGCTGCAGAGCGCCGCGATCGCCTTCGAGGACGACCCCCGCTGGCAGGAGTTCGGCGCGAGCAGCCCGCGCGAGTACAGGCGCTGGGCGCGCTGCGGCTGCGGCATGGCCTGCCTGCAGATGATCCTCGCCGCGCGCGGCGACGCCGCCGTGCCGCCACTCGCCGAGCTCGGCCGCCGCGCGATCGGCCACGGCGCCTACGAGGCGGAGCCGCCGCGCGGCTTCGGGCCGCTGATCTACGCCGGCTTCGTCGGCTTCGTCGCCGCCGAGTTCGGCCTGCGCGCTCGCGTCGCCGCGCCGCTCGAGCTGGGCGCGCTGGCCGAGGCGGTGGCGGGCGAGGAGGTCGTGCTCGCCTCGGTCAGCGCCGAGATCCGCGCGCTCGCCGCGGCCCCGGCGCGGCGCGGCGGGCATCTCGTGCTCGTGATCGAGCGCTCGAGTGACGGACGGCGCATCTGCTTTCACGACCCGGCGGGGGACAGCCCCCGCCGCGCCCGCGGCGTCTGGCTGGCGCTCGAGGAGTTCGAGCGCTTCTACGCGCACCGCGGCGTCGCCGTCACGCTGCCGCGCTAGGCGCTGCGCTCGCCGTCGTAGTAGTCGACGTTGCTCGAGCGGTGAACCATCACGTTGTCGGTGCGGCCCGCCGTGAAGACGCCGATCTTGTCGCTGTCGGGATACACGCACACCCCGGGCCAGACGACGTTGGAGAAGAACAGCACGCGCACCGGCCGGCCGGTCTCGTTGGTGACCTTGTGTGCGCCCTCCGGGCCTCGCCGGAAGCAGACGACATCCCACGGCGCGAGCGGCTCGACGCCGTCGGGGTGGCGCAGCAACGGTGTGCCGGCGAGCACGATCAGCCACTCCTCCTCGGCGTGCTCGTAGTGTTAGGAGGTTCGTTTGTGCAGTAGTTCGTCCTCGGGCAGGACCGTCACCGTCCAGCTGCGGCTCGGGTCCCGCTGCGCGAGGATAGCCTTCAGGACCCGAGCAGCGTTCGCCAGGTGGGCTGGCTCCGGAGTAGTTGTTGAGTTTTGGGCAGGTTCCGGGAGGGCCATCACTGGGCCTCTCCGAACTCACCCAGCAGTC
>DATNHQ010000112.1:0-6691 GCA_035604915.1 Solirubrobacteraceae bacterium | reverse complement strand
AAGCTCTTCCTCTGCTCGGCGTCGACCCCGCCGGGCGGGGGCGTGCACGGCATGTGCGGCTTCCACGCCGCGCGGGCGGCCCTGCGCGGCGCGTTGCGCTGAGCCCGCCGCGAGCGGGGAGCGCGCTCCCCGCGCTCGCCGGGCCGCGCCGCGTCCGCCGCCGAAGGCCGGCCCGCCGGCGGGGGAGCATTCCGTAGGCCATCCCCGCCGGCGGAGGGGCGGCGCTAGCCCAGGTGCGCCAAACCGCCGAACCACTCACCGCCGCCGTGACAGCGTCCGCTGCCGGCGTCGCTGTAGGTGGCCGGGGTGCCGTTGGGCGCGACTCGTAGTCCCAGTTGCTCCTGTCGCCTACCGGGTGAGTACTGGTAGGCGCCACCAGCGTCTTGCGGCGCTGGGATGACCCCGAAGGGTCTTCGCGTTTCAACGGGCGTTTGCCGGCTCCGAGGAGCGGGGCTTACGTGCCCTCCACGCGAGTTTCCCGTCTCCGCTCCGGCGGCGGCGACGTAGCACTGAGAACCCTCGGCCTGTGCGAACCGCTGGGCCACGCGAGCGAGGTTGAGGGCAGCGTTCAAGTCGCGGTCCTGTACTCGCCCGCAGGCCTCGCAGGCCAAGACGCGCTCAGTCAGGGACAGTTTGGCTCTCACTGTCCCGCAGGCCGAGCAGGTCTTCGATGAGGGGTAGAAGCGGTCGGCGGCCACGAGCGTGGAGCCGGCCCAAGAGGTCTTGTACCTCAACTGATTGAAGATGGTGCCCCAACCGACGTCGGCGATATGGCGGGCGAGACGGCGGTTGGCCATGAGGTTCATGACCGTCAGCGTCTCGATGCCGATGACCCCGTACTCCCTGGTCAGTGCGGTCGTGAGCTGGTGCGCTTGCTCCCGGCGGACGTCCGCGACACGCTCATGCAGCCGCTGGAGGAGCACCTCAGTCCGCGTCTGCCGGTGGGACTTAGTCCACGTCCGCCCTGGCTTCGCACGCCCGCGCTCGTCGTAGTTGGTGGGGTTGTTCGAGCGGCGCTGACGGTTGAGTTGGCGCTGCAGCCGCCGCAGCTTCTGCAGCGAGTGCCCGAGCGGTTGGGCGTTTTCGAAGGTCTCGCCGGTGGAGAGCGTCGCCAACCGGCTGAGCCCGACGTCGACGCCGACGACCGCGGCCGCACGGCGCGGCTGCCGCGAGGCAGCTTTCGGCTCAGCCGAGCGTTCGACCGTGAAGGAGATGTGCCAGTGAGTTCCCGACCGCATGACGGTCGAGCGCAGGATGCGCGCGTCTTCGTCCCGAGCAAGGAGCCGCGTGAGCTTGTGCAGCGACTCCTTCGTCCGCACCGGTCCAAGTCGCTTCTTGTCGAGCCCAACGTGCCGGGAGTCGAGAACGGCGGGCCGCTGGAAGATGACCGATTCCGTGCACGCGCCCTTGCGGCGAAACCGCGGAAAGCCGACCGTCCGGCCCTTCCGACGGCCGGCGCTGAAGCTCTGGAGGGCCTTCCCGAGCGCCTCGAACCCCGCCTGGTAGGAGCCTGAGACAACCTCGCGCTGCCACGGTGCGAGCTCGGCGCGGACCTCCTGCCCGATCTCCGAGCACAGGGACTTGTAGGACCACGGGACGGAGACATCCTGCCCGGATGCCCGCTCGTCCAAGCGTGTCTTCACGAGCGCGAGGCCTTGGTTAAACCAGAACCGCGAAGCGCCGGCACACGACGTCAGGAACTCCCGCTGGGCCGCCGTCGGTGCGAGCTCGTAACGAAACGCCTGTCTCGTGAGTTTGGGCACCGACCGATGTTGCCGCACGCTTGGGTCACAACACGGGCCTTGTTAGCCCGGCAAGTGACGCCGGGCTCCTCCCAGTGGCCATGGATGGCCCGCGAAGCCGCAGCGGGGCTATGCCGAGGGTGCGCGGCGGTTGTTGCGATTCGTGCGCCGAGCTGTGAAATCGTGGTGAAGCGCGGCGGCCGCGCGCCGCCGGCCTCAGTCGGGGTAGATGCGCTCGCGGTAGTCGCGCAGCATGCGGCGGGCGTTGTAGTCGACCGCCAGCGAGCGCAGCGAGGCGCGCATCAGCGCGAGCCAGCCCTGGGGCAGGCCGCCCTCGTCGCGCTCGTAGAAGAGCGGCACCACCTCGTTGGCGAGCAGCCGCTGGAGCTCCGCGCCGTCGCGTGCGTCCTGCGCCTCGAGGTCGGCGTCGATCTCGCCCGACAGCGCCCAGCCGTTGCCCTCGCGGTAGGCCTCGGCCCACCAGCCGTCGAGCACGCTCAGCTGCAGGCCGCCGTTGATCGCCGACTTCATCCCGCTCGTGCCGCTCGCCTCGAGCGGCGGCCGCGGAACGTTGACCCAGACGTCGCAGCCCGCCACCATCAGCGCCGCCGAAGCCAGGTCGTAGTCGTCGAGGAAGACCACGCGCCCACCCACCTCGGGGGCGCTCTTCAGCTCGAACAGCTCCGCCAGCATCTGCTTGGCCTCGTCGTCGCGCGGGTGCGCCTTGCCGGCGAGGACGATCTGGACCGGGCGCTCCGCGGCGCGCAGCAGCCCGAGCGCCCCCTCGCGGTCCGCGACCAGCAGCGCCAGCCGCTTGTAGGTGGCGATCCGCCGCGCAAAGCCGATCGTCAGCACCTCCGGGCTGAAACGCTCGGCCGCCGCCAGCGCGTAATCGGCACGATCCCCGCGCCCGAGCCGCTCGCTGACGCTGCGGTCGCGGACGCACGCGACCAGCCGCGCCCGCTGTTCGCCGCGCGCAGCCCAGAGCTCCGCAGCTGGGATCGCGTCGATCGCAGTCCACACCTCGGGATCGTCGGCGTTGTCCAGCCAGCCGCCGGGGAGGTGGCGCTCGAACAGCGCTCGCATCGGCGCGCCGAGCCAGGTCGGCATGTGCACGCCGTTGGTGACATGGCTGATCGGGACCTCGGCGAGCGGCAGCTCCGGCCACAGCTCCCGCCACATCTCGCGCGCTACCTCGCCGTGGCGGCGGCTGACCGCGTTCGCTCGGGCCGACGTGCGCAGCGCGAACTGCGTCATCCCGAACGGCTCCTCCGGCTGATCCGGATCGGAGCGCCCGAGCCGCCCGAGCGCCTCGATCTCGAGGCCGGCCTCGCCCGCGAGCTCTTTGCCCACGCGCTCGAGCTCCGCGAGCGGGTAGGTGTCGTTGCCGGCGGGGACCGGGGTGTGCGTCGTGAACGCGATCCGCTTGCGGGTGCGCGCCAGCGCCTGCTCGAGGCCGGACCCGCCCTCGACCTCGCGGCGCACGAGCTCGAGCGCCGCGAACGCCGCATGCCCCTCGTTGAGGTGCAGCCGCTCCGCGGCGACGCCCATCGCCTCCAGCGCGCGGACGCCGCCCACGCCGAGCAGCATGTACTGCGCGAGGCGCACCTCGGGCGCGGAGACGTACAGGCGCGAGACGATCCAGCGGGCGCCGCGAGTGTTCTCGGGACGCTCGGTGTCAAGCAGGTACAGCGGGATGCGCCCGACGTCCAGGCGCCAGATCTGGGCGCTCACGCGCTCGCCGGCGATCGGCACGCTCACCGTCAGCGGAGCGCCGTCGGCGCCGCTGACGAGAGCGATCGGCAGGCGGCTGGGGTCTGACGCCGTCCAGTACTCGTGCTGGAGCCCGCGGCCGTCGATGCGCTGGCGGAAGTAGCCCTCGCGGTAGAGCAGGCCGACAGCGACCAGCGGGAGCGCGTCGTCGGAGGCCTGCTTGAGGAAGTCGCCGGCGAGCGCGCCGAGGCCGCCCGAGTAGATCGGCAGCGAGGCGTGCACGGCGTACTCGGCGCAGAAGAAGGCGCGCGCGCCGCCGGGACTGGGGAGCGGTTTGCGCGCGAGGTCGGCGGCGAGCGCCGCCTCCGCGGCGGCCACGCGTTCGAGCAGCTCGCCGTCGGCGGCCGCGCGGCGCAGAGCGGCGGCGGATGCCTCCTGCAGCAGCGCGACCGGGTTGGCGCCCACGCGGGGCCACAGCAGCGGGTCGACCTGTGCGAACAGCTCGGCGCCCGTGGGCTGCCAGGCCCAGCGGTAGTTGTAGGCGAGCCGTGCCAGCGGCGCCAGCGGAGCGGGGATGCGCTCGGCGAGGCTCGCGGCGGCGGCGTCAAGATCTCGTTGTCCATCGAACACGGCGGCCTCACTAACAACGCGGTCGGACCGCGACGGCTCCGCCGCTACCCAACACAGCAACTGATCAAAAGCTTCTGCGCCGCACGCGCACGCCGCAGCGGACGGCGAGCGCTCGACGCCTCATGGCGGGACCAGGATTCGAACCTGGGAAGGCTGAGCCAACGGATTTACAGTCCGTCCCCTTTGACCGCTCGGGAATCCCGCCGCGAGCGGTCCGCAGTGTAGCGCGGCGCCGGCGGCGGCTAGGAGGCGTCGCGGAGCCGCTGGGTCTCCGGCAGCGACTCGAGCTTCTTGAGCGTGTGGTTCTCGATCTGGCGAATCCGCTCGCGCGTGACGTTGAAGGCCTGGCCGACCTCCTCGAGCGTTCGCGGGCGCTCGCCGGTCAGCCCGTAGCGCATCTCGATCACCTCGCGCTCGCGCCGCGGCAGCACCGACAGCGCACGGCAGACGTGCTCGTCGCGCATCGCGCGCGCGGCCAGATCGAAGGGCGACTCGGCAGTCTGGTCCTCGATGAAGTCGCCGAGCGCGGAGTCGTCCTCCTCGCCGACCGGCTTCTCGAGCGAGACCGGGTGCTGGGCCATGCGCATGATCTCGCGCACCTCCTTGGGCGAGCAGTCCAGCGCGATCGCGACCTCGTCCGCGGTCGGCTCGCGGCCGAGCTGCTGGACCAGCTGGCGCTCGACCCCGATCACCTTATTGAGCTTCTCGACCATGTGAACCGGGATGCGGATGGTGCGGCCCTTGTCGGCGATCGCCCGCGTCACCGCCTGGCGGATCCACCAGGTGGCGTAGGTCGAGAACTTGTAGCCGCGGCGATAGTCGAACTTCTCGACCGCTCGGATCAGCCCCAGCGAGCCCTCCTGGATCAGGTCGAGGAACGACAGGCCACGGCCGAGGTAGCCCTTCGCGATCGAGACGACCAGGCGCAGGTTGGCCTCGACCATCTGCTGCTTGGCGGTGACGTCGCCACGCTCGATGCGCTTGGCCAGCGCGACCTCGTCGGCCGCGGTCAGCAGCGCGACGCGGCCGATCGAGCGCAGGTACAGCCGCAGCGAGTCGAGGCTCGGCTCGACCGTCAAATCGAGCTCGGACTTCGACGCCGGCAGCGCCGGCTCCGGCTCGGCGGCCTCCTCGCTGCCGACCAGCTCGATGCCCTGCTCGTCCAAATAGGCGTGCAGCTCGGCGACCTGCTCGCGCGTCGCTTCGAGCTCCTCGAGCGCCGCGGCGACGCGTTCCAACGTGAGCAACCCCCGCTCGTGGCCCTCCGCGATCAGCGGCGCGAGCTCCTCGATCTCGGTGATCGCAGGCCCGCCGAGCGTCACTGACGCGTCGGTCTGCGGGTCACCGTCAAGCGCGGTCTCCACCCTCGTCCTCCTCTCGCTGCCGGGGCCTACCCCCACCTCGACCGCGGAAGTGATAGCACAAGCGGCGGCCCGCGGCGGGTCGGCGCGTGGGCGCCGCCTTCGCGGCCCGCTAGGCTTGGCCTGACCGCGCGATGCCAGATCGACCGCTCACGCTCGAGGCGCCGGACGTCCAGGCGCAGATGCCGACGCTCCGGGTCGGGCTCTCGCGCGTGGGCGTGACCGGCGTGGAGAAGGTGATCCGCATCCGCCAGCACGACGCCGAGCAGCTCTTCTGGGCGCGGCTCGACTGCTTCGTCGACCTCGACGGCGACCAGAAGGGCGCGCACATGTCGCGCTTCGAGGAGGTCGTCAACGAGGCGATCGGCATGGTCGTGCTCGGCGAGTCGACCTTCCGCGCCGAGGACCTCGCGCAGCGGATCGCCGAGCTCGTGCGCGACCGCCAGGGCGCGCTGCGCGCCGAGGTGACGATCACCGCGCGCTACCCGGAGCACAAGCCGGCGCCGGTGTCAGGCATCGACACGCAGGAGATCTACACGCTCTACGGGATGGCGCTCGCCTCCGAGCGCGGCACCCGGCGCCTCGTCGGCGTCGCCGCGCAGGGGATGACCGCCTGTCCCTGCGCCCAGCAGCTGATCGGCGCCGCGGCGCGCGCGCGGCTCCTCGAGCAGGGCTTCGGCGAGGAGGAGATCGAGCGCGTCTTCGAGGCGGTGCCGCTCGCCACGCACAACCAGCGCGGCCTCGGCACGCTCTATGTCGGCGCGACCGAGAGCGGCACGCTCGAGATCGATGCGCGGACGCTGCTCGAGATCGTCGAGAACTCGATGTCGTCTGAGATCTATGAGCTGATGAAGCGCGTCGACGAGGTCGCTGTCGTCGAGAAGGCGCACCGCCGCCCCCGCTTCGTCGAGGACTGCGTCCGCGAGATGATCCACGGCGCGCTGACGCGCCTGCCGGCGCTGCCCGATGAGGCGTTCGTGTCCGCGCGCCAGGAGAACCTCGAGACGATCCACCAGCACAACGTCGCCGCAGAGCGCCACGGCACGCTCGGCGAGCTGCGCCGCGAGCTCGAGGGGCAGCCGCCGCCGCGCCACCACACGACGCTGCGGGAGTGGCTCGACGCCTAGTGGGCCTTCCCGAAAGGAAGGCCCACTAGCTAGCGCTCGGCCGCCGGCTGGCGATGGGCCTGCTCGAGCCGCCGCCGCAGCCCGAAGAAGTAGTCGAGCCCGGAGATGACGGTGATCG
>DATNHQ010000111.1:0-4635 GCA_035604915.1 Solirubrobacteraceae bacterium | reverse complement strand
TACGCGCCCGGAGAGATTCGAACTCCCGACCTTCGGTTCCGTAGACCGACGCTCTATCCAGCTGAGCTACGGGCGCTTGCGGGCGCACTGCCCGGGTGATGGCCGGTCCTCCGCGATCCCGCCGGCACGTGCCGGCATCGACCGAAGCGGCGGATCCGACTCCCATCGTATCGGTAGCGGCGCCGAACACGGGGCGCCCGCCGCCGCGCGCGAAGCGCGCTCGCCTCCCGCCGCTGTCACCTCCCGTCGGAACCGCGTCGGTGCCCGCCCTCGATCGATGCCCCGCGCGTATATATTCGCCGGGCGATGGAGGGGCGCACCCAGCTCGCCGGCGCCGCGGGCGGGCTCGACATAGAGCTGAGCGGCCCCGCCGGCGGAACGGCGCTTCTCTTCCACACCGGAACCCCCAGCGCGGGCACGCTCTATGGAGCGCTCGCCGACGCCGCGGCGCAGCGCGGACTGCGCACTATCACCTACTCGCGGCCGGGCTACGGCAGCTCCCGACGCCGCCCCGGCCGCAGCATTGCCGATTGCGCCGCCGACGTCGCCGCGATAGCCGACGAGCTCGGGATCGAGCGCTTCTTCACGGTCGGCTGGTCCGGTGGAGGGCCCCACGCGCTCGCCTGCGCGGCGCTCCTGCCCGAGCGCACGATCGCCGCCGCGACGATCGCCGCCGTGGCCCCGCGGCACGCTGCCGGCCTCGACTGGCTGGCGGGCATGGGTGATGAGAACGTCGCCGAGTTCGCGGCCGCGCAGGCCGGCGAGGCCGAGCTGCTCGTCTTCCTCGAGCAGTCCGCGGGCGCGCTGGCCGCATCGAGCGGAGCGGACGTGGCGGCCGAGCTGGGCGATCTCCTGTCGGCGGTCGACCGCGCCGCCCTCACGATGGACTTCGCGGACTACCTCTCCCGGGCGATGCGCGTCGGGCTGGCCGAGGGGGTCTGGGGCTGGCTGGACGACGACCTCGCATTCATGCGCGACTGGGGGTTCGCGCTCGAGCGGATCGAGCGACCGGTGACGGTCTGGCAGGGCAGCGAGGACCGTTTCGTCCCCTTCGCGCACGGGCACTGGCTCGCCGCGCACGTCGCCGGCGCCCGCGCGCGCCTGCTCGACGGCGAGGGCCACCTCTCGATCCTGCTCGGCTCGTACGGCCCCCTGCTCGACGATCTGCTCGCGAGCGGCGGCTGAGCGCCGGCCGCCGCCGGTGATCCGATCGCCACCGCGCGTCGAATGATCAATGTGCCGGCTTCGCCGGCGCCACCACGCCCGTCTGTAGCCAACGTTCGAACCGGAGGGCCCACGTCACCATGGGACTAGAGAACCCACTCCACATCATGATCCTGCTGCTCGTCGTGCTGCTCGTGTTCGGCGCCAGGCGCCTGCCGGAGCTCGGGCGCTCGCTCGGTGAAGGCATGCGCGGGTTCCGCGACTCGCTGGCGGGCGATACCCGTCACACCGACGCCGTCCCCGCGCCCCCGGTCGCTGCCGTCGAGCTCCAGGCCAGCGTTCCCGAGGTCGCGCAGCCGCGCTAGAACCTCCGCGTGCACCTCTCCACGCGCCTGATCCGCCCGCCCGATCTGGGCCTCCTCGCCGACGAGGACCTGATGGCGCGCGTCTACGAGGGCGATCAGCGCGCCTTCGCTGTCGTCTTCGACCGCCACGCCGGCGTCGCCTTCTCGCTCGCCTACCGGATGTGCGGGCGCCGCGCGCTGGCCGAGGAGGTCGTGCAGGAGGCCTTCCTGTCGCTCTGGCGAAGCGGCGCCCGCTACGAGCGCGCCCGCGGCAGCGTGCGCTCCTGGGTGCTGGCGGTCGTCCACCACCGCGCGATCGACGTGCTCCGGCACGAGTCGGCGCGCGCCGGCCGCGACATCCACGACGAGGAGCTCGGCGCGAGCCTGCCGGCCGACGAGCGGACCGAGCTCGAGGTCGAGCGCCGCAGCGACGCGCGGCTCGTTCGCGGCGCGCTCGACGAGCTGCCCGCCGAGCAGCGGCAGGTGATCGAGCTCGCCTACTTCGGCGGCTTCTCGCACTCCGAGATCGCGGAGCTCCTCGCGATCCCGGCCGGGACGGTCAAGGGGCGCATGCGACTCGGCATGAGCAAGCTGCGCATGGCGCTCGGCGACGGCGCGGATGTGCTGCTATGAGGAGTCGAGATGGCTGACCGTGACTGCGGCAACGAGGCGGCGGCCTACGCGCTCGGGGCGCTGGAGCCCGCGGAGGCCGAGGCGTTCAAGCGCCACATGGAGACCTGCGCGGTCTGTCGCGACGAGGTCGCGGCGTTCGCGCTCGTGGTCGACGCGCTGCCGCTCGCTGCTCCCCAGCATCAGGCGCCGCGAGCGCTGCGGCGGCGCGTGCTGGCGGCCGCGCGGGCGCAGCCGCCGCCGCATGCCGCCTCGACGCGGCCCCGGCGGGCGTGGCCCCTCCTTGCTGGAGCGCCGCGACCGGCCCTGGCCGCGCTGGTGGTCGCGCTCGCCGCGCTCGCACTCGTGGGCGGGATCGAGCTCGGCGCCGGCGGCACGCACAGGCAGGTGATCCGCGCGAGCGTCGGCGATGCCGAGCTGACGGTCGACGGCAGCCACGGCCAGCTGATCGTCGAGAAGCTGCCGGCTCCCGCCCCGGGGCGGATCTACGAGCTCTGGCTCCAGCACGGCAGCTCGGCGCCGGCCCCAAGCACGCTCTTCAGCGTCAGCTCGCATGGCACCGCCGACGTCGGCGTGCCGGGCGACCTGCACGGCGTGAGCCACATCCTCGTGACCGACGAGCCGGCGGGCGGCAGCGCCACCCCGACCGGCAAGCCGCTGATCGTCGCCGCGCTGGGCTGAGCGTGGGCTCGGCTGCCGCGGCCTCTCCCGGCCGCGGCGTGGTGGCTACGATCCGCGCGGAGATGACCGACGCGATCGTGATCGGCTCGGGGCACAACGGCCTCGTGGCCGCCGCGTACATGGCGCGAGCGGGCCTGCGCGTCGAGGTGCTCGAGCGCAACGCGCGCGCCGGCGGGGCGGTCACCAGCGAGGAGCTGACCGAGTCGGGCTTCGTCCACGACACCTTCTCCGCCTGGCATCCGCTGTTCAAGCTGTCCGGGGCCTTCGCGGAGCTCGGCGGCGAGCTCGAGGCGCGCGGCCTCGCGTATGCCGAGAGCCTCGAGGAGACGACCGCCAACGTCCGCCGCGACGGCCGCGCGGTGATCGCCTACCGCGACCGGCAGCGAACCGCGGACAGCCTCGATCCGGGCGACCGGGCCGCCTACCTCTCAGAGATCGAGCGCTTCGGCTCGACGATCGCCACCGTCGGCGCCCTGCTCGGCGCCGAGCTGCACTCCCCGGCGGCGGCGCGGCTCGCGCTGCGGCTCTCGCGCCAGCTCGGCCGGCGTGGGACGCTGGCCTTCACCGCCGATGTGCTCTCGTCGGCGCGCGCCTGGCTCCAGACGCGCTTTCGCGGCTCGGAGGTCGCGGAGCTCTACGCGCCGTGGGCGCTGCACACCGGCCTCTCCCCGGACGCCGCCGGCAGCGGCTTCCAGGCGCTGGCGATCGCAGGCTCGCTCCACGCGGTCGGCCTGCCGGTGGTTCGCGGCGGCTCGAGCAACTTCGTCGCGGCGTTCGAGCGGCTAATCGCCGACGGCGGCGGGCGCGTCGAGACCGCCAGCGAGGTGGAGCGGATCGTGACGCGCGGCGGCGCGGCGGTGGCCGTGGTCGCGGGCGGCGAGCAGCGGACGGCGGCGCGCGCCGTGGTCGCGAACACGACGCCGACGCAGCTCTACGGGCGTCTGCTCGAGAACGGCGCCGCACCTGCAGGCGCGCGGGAGCAGGCGCTGCGCTTCCGCTACAGCCCGCGCGGCGGCATGCAGATCCACGTCGCGCTGTCGGAGCCGCTGCGCTGGCGCGACTCGCGCCTTGACCGCGTGCCGGTCGTCCACATCAGCGACGGCCTCGACGCCGTGGCGCTGGCGTGTGCGCAGGCGTCGGCCGGGCTGCTGCCCGCCGAGCCGACGGTCGTCGTCGGCCAGCCCACGGTGCTTGACCCAAGCCGGGCCCCCGACGGCCGCGCCGTGCTGTGGATCCAGCTGCAGCAGGTTCCCTACGCGCCCCGCGGCGACGCCGCGCGCGAGATCGACGTCGGCGACGGCAGCTGGGACGACGCGCTCACGAGCGCCTTCACCGAGCGCGTCCTGGGCGCGCTCGACGCGCACGTCGAGAACTGGCCGGCGGCACAGCGCACGGTGACAGCACTGTCGCCGCTCGAGCTGGAGCGACGCAACCCCAACCTCGTGCGCGGCGACATCTACGCGGGGGACTGCGAGCTGAGCCAGGCCTACCTTTGGCGGCCACTCGCGGGTTACGGCTCGCACCGCACGCCGGTTGCCCGCCTTTACCATTGCGGCGCCTCGACCTATCCGGGCCCCGGCCTCAACGCCGCCTCGGGGAGGATCGTCGGCCTGCACGCGAGCGCGCCACCGCGCCGTCTGGCGCGTCTGCGCCGCTTCGCCTGAGGAGCGCTCCCTTGGCGGCGCTCAGCGGCGCCGGCGCCGCAACGCGCGTGCCGGCGGCCCTCGCAAGCGCTCCCCCTGGGCGGCGCTCAGCGGCGGCGGCGCCGGCGCCGCAACGCGCGTGCCGGCGGCCCTTGCAAGCGGTCCCCTGGGCG
>DATNHQ010000110.1:0-3999 GCA_035604915.1 Solirubrobacteraceae bacterium | reverse complement strand
GGACCCCGCCCGCCGCCGCCCACTAGTGCTCGACCCTGCGCGCCAACGCGACGACGGCGCGCGTGCGGGGCGGCGTGGAGGGTCGCGCGCCGGCGTGGGGGCCGCGGCGCGGGTGCAGCGGCGCGGGCGGCCGCGGCCGGCGCGGGTGCGGGTGCGGGCGCAGCCGCAGCTTGCTGCCGCCGTCGTCCTGCTCGCTCTCGCCGACCGGCTCCTGATCGGCTTTCTTGATCGCCCACCACACGATCCAGAGCATCCCGCCGATCGGGATCTTGAGCAGCAGCATCAACCAGATGAAGGTCCAGGTCATGCGGGCCGTGTGATCGTACTACCGTGTGCCACGGACCGCGCGCCCTCGCGCGCGGCTCAGCCGCGCAGCGTTACCGGGGCGTCGCTGAAGTGCGTGACGCGCTCGAGCTCCCTGACGCGCTCGGCGATCTCGCCGCCGGTCAGGCGCGCGACGCGCTCGGTGCCGAACTCCTCGACGTTGAAGGAGGCGAGTGCGGTGCCGTAGGCCATCGCGCGGCGCAGCAGCTCCTCGTCGCGCGCGCCGCCACAGGCGGCGATGTAGCCGACGAAGCCGCCGGCGAAGGTGTCGCCGGCGCCGGTCGGGTCGACGACGTCCTCGAGCGGGAACGCCGGCAGCGAGAAGTAGCCGTCCGCGGTGATCAGCGTCGCGCCGTACTCACCCTGCTTGGCGATGATCGAGCTCGGCCCGGGCGGCCCCCACGAGAGCACCTCGCGCGCCGCCTTGACGGTGTTCGGCATGCCCGTCAGCTGCTTGAGCTCGGCGTCGTTGAGGACCAGGCAGTCGACGCCGGCGATCGTGTGCACGAGCGAGTCGCGCGCGACGTCGATCCACAGGTTCATCGAGTCGAGCGCCGCGAACCGGGCGCCGGTGCACTGCGCGCGCACGGCGCGCTGGATGTCGGGCTGGATGTTGGCGAGGAACAGCACCTCGCTCTCGCGGGCGGCGGCCGACAGCTTGGGCTCGAAGGTCTCGAACACGCCGAGGCGGGTCTCGAGCGTCTCGCGGCTGTTGAGGTCCCAGCCGTAGACGCCCGACCAGAAGAAGGTCTCACCGCCGGCGACGTGCTCGATGTCCGAGACGTCGACGCCGCGGGCGCGCAGGACGTCGAGCTCGGCGTCGCCGAAATCATCGCCGACCGGCCCGACGACGCGGACCTCGTCGAAGAAGGAGGCGGCCAGCGCGAAGTGCACCGCGGCGCCGCCGAGCATCCGCTCGCGCACTCCGAAGGGGGTCTTGACCGCGTCGAAGGCGATCGATCCGACGACTGTCACCGCCATTGCGCGGGGTACCCTACTGTCCGGCGCGCACTCGTGCAGCCTGCCTGCACAGAGCGTTTGGGATCGCTGCTCGGGGGGGTCGGCGCATGCGCCGACCCCGGGTTGGGTGCATGCACCCAACCCACCACCCATAAGCTGTATGAGATGACGTCATTCAAGGACCTCGGTCTGTCCGAGCCCGTGCTCGCCGCCGTGCGCGAAGTCGGCTACGAATCGCCGAGCGCGATCCAGGAGCAGGCGATCCCGCCGCTGCTCGCCGGGCGCGACGTGATCGGCCAGGCTCAGACCGGCACCGGCAAGACCGCGGCGTTCGGCCTGCCGATGGTCGAGTACGTCGATCCCGAGGTCCCCGTCGTGCAGGCGCTGGTGCTGACGCCGACGCGCGAGCTGTGCATCCAGGTGACGCAGGCGCTGCGCGTGTACGGCTCGACGCGCAGCATCGACGTCGTCGCCGTCTTCGGCGGCGCGCCGATCCGCAACCAGGAGGCGCAGCTGCGCAGCGGCGGCCACGTCGTCGTCGGCACCGTCGGCCGCGTGCTCGACCTCGTCACGCGCGGGTCGCTGCTGCTGCACGACTGCCGCTACGTGGTGCTCGACGAGGCCGACGAGATGCTCGACCTCGGCTTCCTCGAGGATGTCGAGAAGATCCTCTCGACGACCCCGTCCGGGCGCCAGACCGCGCTGTTCTCGGCGACGATGCCGCCGCCGATCCGCTCGCTCGCCGACCGCTACCTCTACGACCCGCTGATCGTCGAGATCGTCTCGGCGACGCCGACGGTCGACACCGTCGAGCAGTTCCAGCTGCCGGTCGAGACGCGCGAGAAGGCGGCCAAGCTGGTCGAGGTGCTGCGCGCCGAGCAGCCCGACCAGGCGATCGTGTTCGTGCGCACGAAGATCCGCTGCGACCAGCTCTTCCGGACCCTGCGGGACAAGGGCATGAACGTGCGCGCGCTGCACGGCGACCTCACGCAGGGACAGCGCGACGGCGTCATGCTCGCCTTCAAGGCCGGGCGCGTGCCGGTGCTCGTCGCGACCGACGTGGCGGCACGCGGCCTCGACATCTCGACCGTCACGCACGTGATCAACTTCGACGTGCCGACCTCGCCCGACACCTACGTGCACCGGATCGGACGGACCGGCCGCGTCGGCCGCTGGGGTCGCGCGATCACCTTCGTCGAGGACCGCCAGAAGCGCGAGCTCGTGGCGATCGAACGCCACATCGGCATGCCGATCGCGGCGTGGTCGGCGGGCGCCAGCGCCAAGCCGGCGCCCGTGACCGAGCGCCCGCGCCGGCACTCGAAGCCCCACGTCCGTCACGCCGCCGACGAGCCGCGGGCGCGCCTGCTGGCGAGCGGCGGCCGCGCGGCCGGGATCGAGGTCGCCGACCTCGTCGCCGCGATCACGCGCGCGACGTCGCTGGACGGCGAAGCCGTCTCGGACGTCACGATGCTCGAGCGCTTCGCGCTGCTGAGCGTCCCCGCCGGCGAGGCCGACCGCGTGATCGCGCGCGCGACCGGCGTCGAGGTCGCGGGCCACACGCTGGCGCTCGAGCGTGCCGGCACCTGAAAACCCCCGACCGACTGGAGCGCCGATGTCCACCGCGACGATGACCACCTCGAAGGGAACGATCGAGCTCGAGCTGTTCGACGCCGACGCGCCCAAGACCGTCGGCAACTTCACCAAGCTCGCCAGGGAGGGCTTCTACGACGGCCTCACCTTCCACCGCGTGATCTCCGGCTTCATGCTGCAGGGCGGCTGCCCGCAGGGAACCGGCAGCGGCGGGCCCGGCTACACCTTCGAGGATGAGATCAACGACCACCCGGTCGTGCGCGGGGCGCTGGCGATGGCGAACGCCGGCCCCAATACCAACGGCTCGCAGTTCTTCATCGTCACCGCGGCGGAGTGCCCCTGGCTCGACGGCAAGCACACGGTCTTCGGTTTGGTCAGCGCGGGCCTGGACGTGGTCGACGCGATCGAGTCCACCCCGACCGACGGGCGCGACCGCCCGACGCCGCCGGTCACGATCGAGTCGGTGACGATCTCGGGCGACTGATGATCGAGGTCCGCAACCCGGCGAGCGGTGCGGTCCTCGCGAGTGTGCCGGCGCTTGGCGCCGCGGAGCTCGAGGAGCTGGCGCGGCGCGCCCGCGAGGCGCAGCCGCAGTGGCAGGCGCTCGGCTTCGACGGCCGCGCGGCGGTGCTCGGGCGCATGCGGCGCTGGCTGCTCGAGCACTCAGATCGCGTGATCGAGACGATCGTCTCCGAGACGGGCAAGACCTACGAGGACGCGCAGCTGCTCGAGCTCGGCTACACGGTCTCGGCGCTGTCGTTCTGGTCGCGCAAGGCGGAGCGCTACCTGCGCGAGCGCCGCTTCCTCTCGCGCGCGCCGCTGCTCGCCGGGCGGCGCCTGGTCACACGCCATGTGCCGCGCGGGCTGGTCGGCGTGATCGGGCCCTGGAACTACCCGCTGCTGAACTCCTTCGGCGACGCGATCCCGGCGCTAGCCGCCGGCAACAGCGTGCTGCTGAAGCCCTCGGAGCTGACGCCGCTGACCTCGCTGCTCTGCGCGCAGGCGCTCGCGGAGTGCGGCCTGCCCGACGGCGTCTTCGCGGTCGCGACGGGCGGGCCGCAGACCGGCGAGGCGCTCGTCGAGCTCGTCGACTTCGTCATGTTCACGGGCTCGACCGCGACGGGG
>DATNHQ010000109.1:0-8624 GCA_035604915.1 Solirubrobacteraceae bacterium | reverse complement strand
TCCTCGGCGTCGCGGGCCGCCTCCTCGATCGCGTCGAAGTCGTAGTGCTTCATGAAGCGGTCGACCGGGAAGCGGCCCGCCTCCCAGAAGCGGATCAGCTGCGGCAGGAAGATCTCGGGAACGCTGTCGCCCTCGACCACGCCGCGCAACGTGCGGCCGCCGACGAGGATGTCGGTCATGTCGAGCGAGACCTCGGTGCCGCCCGGTGAGCCGCCGATCAGCCCGGCCACCCCGAGCGGCGCGAGGCAGTCGACGGCGCTGCGAAGCACCGCCGGCGATCCGGTCGTGTCGAGGCTGAAGTCGACGCCGTAGCCGCTCACGCGCCTGATCTCCTCGACCGCGTCGGTGCTCGAGGCGTCGATGACGTGCGTCGCGCCGAGCTCGCGCGCGAGCTCCAGGCGCGCAGGGTGCAGGTCGATGCCGATGATCGTCTGGCAGCCGGCGATGACGGCCGCTAGCACGGCGGAGATCCCGACGGCGCCCGTGCCGAAGACGGCGATGCTCGAGCCTGCGGGCACCGCCAGCGTGTTGAGAACGGCGCCGGCGCCGGTCTGGATGCCGCAGCCAAAGGGCGCGACGATGTCGAGCGGAATCGCGCTCTCGATCGATACGACGTTGCGTTCGCGCGCGACGGCGGCGGTCGCGAAGCTCGACTGGCCGAAGAAGTGCGCGTGGACGGACTCGCCGTCGCGAGACAGCGCGCTCGAACCGTCGGCGGCGCGAGCGGCGGCGAAGTTGTGCTCGAAGAAGTGATGGCAGTAGGTCGGCTTGCCACGCCGGCAGCAGACGCAGCTGCCGCAGGAGTCGAAGGTCATGCCGACGCGCTCGCCGACGGCGACCTTCGTCACCGAGGAGCCGATCGCGCGCACGACGCCCGCGCCCTCGTGTCCAAGCACGGCAGGCAGCGGCACCGGCAGCCACTGGTCGCGGCAGATCAGGTCGGTGTGACAGATTCCGGACGCGCTGACGTTGACGAGCACCTCGTCGTCTCGCAGCTCGCCGAGCTCGAGCTCCTCGAGCTCGAAGGGACCGCCCTTCACACGCGTGACCGCCGCCTTGATCTTCACTGCCGCTCCTCTCCTCGCGCTCTCCCGGACCGGCGCAACTCTGACAGCCGGCCGCCCCACGGCGCGGCGCGCCCGCGCCGGATGACGTTTGACGTGTTGGCGGCCTGGATGGCGTGCCGTCGTCCGCTGCGGCAAGATTCGACGGGCATGGGACTCAGACCGCAGCCGCCCGGACGACTGGACCGGCGGCGGCAGCCATGATCGCCGTGCCCGAGCCCGAGCTGACGCCGGCGCAGATGATCGCGCGCGCCGAGGCGCTGATCCCGATGCTGCGTGAGCAGCAGGACGAGGCCGAGGAGCGCGGCTACTACTCGGAGGCCGTGCACCGAGAGTTCGTGCGGGCGGGGTTCTCGCGCATCCTGCAGCCGCGGCGCTTTGGCGGCTACGAGTTCGACCTCCCGACGTTCGTGCGCACGATGGTGAGGATCTCGACCGGCGACCCGGGAGCGGGCTGGTGCCTGACGCTCGGCTCGAGCCACGCGCACGTCATCGCCAGCTACTTCCCGGAGGCGGTTCAGGCGGAGGTGTTCGGGCCCGACGGCGATTTCCGCTGCCCGCACCCCGTCGCCCCCGTCGGCGAGGCGACGCGGACGGAGGGCGGCTGGCGGGTCAGCGGCAGGGCCGCCTACGCATCCGGAATCCCCTATGCGACGTGGGCGCTCTGCAGCGCCCTGGCTCCGCCGGGCGAAGCTGGCGCTCCGCCCGGGATGGTCACGCTGCTCGTGCCGCGGCGCGAGTTGACGATGCTCGAGGACTGGGGGTCGGTCAACGGACGGATGCTGGGCATGAACTCGAGCGGTTCCAACAGCTTCGTGCTCGACGACGTGTTCGTCCCCGACTCCTTCTCGCAGCCGTTCGATTGGTTCGACGAGCGGCCGCTGATCACACCCGGCTTCGAGCTGCACGGAAACCCGCTGTACCTGTGTCGCCCGGCCGGGCCCTATCACGCCTCGCTGGTGCTGCCGATCGTCGGCGCCGCCCGCGCCGCGCTCGAGGAGTTCGAGCAGCTGATCCGCGAGAAGCCGACGACGTTCCCGCCGATCGTCCCGCGCTACCGCTTCCACGACGACCAGCGCGCCTACGGCATCGCGACGGCGATGACCGACGCGGCCGAGACCATCCTCTACGGCTTCGCCGACCAGTACATGGCGGCGCTGGCGCGCGCGGCCGCGGGCGAACCGACGATGGGAACGAAGCAGGACGCCCGCTGGTGGGCGATGCTCCAGCAGGCCGGCGGCCTTGCCGCCGGGGCCGTCGAGACGCTCGCACACCGCTCGACCTCGAGCGCGACCGCGAAGGGCACGCGCCTTGGCCGCTATTTCCGCGACGCCACCATCTACCGCCAGCACGTCTCCTCGCAGCAGCTCGACCACGCGACGCGCAACGCCGCCTACTATCTCGGCGCAAGCGACGTCTGGATGGCTCGTGACACGCCCCGGGCCGTGACGCCGCGGTGACCGAGAAGCCGCCCCGCCACGATCACGACGCCGTGGAGCGCGCGCCTGCGCAGGCGCGGTCAGACACCGGCCCGGCCGTCGGCGCGCCTCATCGCGGCACGCTGATCGGACCGACCCGGCGCGCGGCGCCGTCGATGTCGGCCCCGCCGAGCCGGCTGCCGGCGAGACCCACGTAGTTCTCGGCGAGGGTCCTCGCGGCGGCCTCGGAGGAGACCACGTAGCGAAGCTGCGCGAGCTGCAGGCGCTGCTCGAACGGATCCCCGAAGGTGTGCAGCATCGAGGTCATCCAGTAGGAGAAGTGCTCGGCACGCCAGACGCGCGCGAGGCACGCGGCCGAGTAGTGGCGCAGGCCCGTATCGTCAGCGGAGCCGAACCACTCGACGAGCGCCGCCGCCAGCAGCGCCACGTCGGCCACCGCGAGGTTGAGGCCCTTGGCGCCCGTCGGGGGCACGATGTGCGCGGCGTCGCCGGCCAGGAACAGCCGCCCGTGCTGCATCGGCTCGGAGACGAAGCTGCGCATTCCGGTGATGCCCTTCTCGAGCACCGGCCCCTCCGCCAGCGACCAGCCATCGAGCGCAACCCGCGCCTGCAGCTCCTCCCAGATGCGCGCGTCGGGCCACTCCTCGATGCGCTCGTCGGGAGCGCACTGGATGTAGAGGCGGCTGAGCTCCGGTGAGCGCAGCGTCAGCAGCGCGAAGCCGCGCTCGTGGTGGGCGTAGACGAGCTCGTCGCTCGACGGCGCGACCGCCGCGAGGATCCCGAGCCAGCCGAGCGGGTAGTCGCGCGAGAAGAACTGCAGGTGCTTGGCGATCGCGGGCCGGCAGACACCGTGGAAGCCGTCGCAGCCGGCGATCACGTCGCACTCGATCTCGCGGCGGGCGCCCGCGTGGAGAAATCGCACCCGCGGCGTCGCCGTCTCGATTCCCTCGAGCGCCACCTCGTCGACCTCGAACAGCAGGGGCAGGCCGTCGTCCAGGCGGCGCCCGATCAGGTCCTTGACGATCTCGGTCTGGCCGTAGATCGTGATCGTGCGGCCGCCCGCCAGATCGCTGAGCGCAACGCGGTGGCGCTCACCGTCGAACTGCAGGTGGATGCCGTGGTGGACGATCCCCTCCTCGTGCAGACGCCCGGCGACGCCGGCGCGCTCGAGCAGCTCGACCGTGCCCTGCTCGAGCAGCCCTGCGCGGATCCGCTTCTCGACGTAGTCGCGGCCCCGGTTCTCGATCACGACCGACTCGATGCCGGCGTCGTCGAGCAGCCGCGCGAGCAGCAGCCCGGCCGGGCCCGCGCCGACGATCGCGACCTGCGTGCGGATTGCGCCGGCCGCCGCCGTCATGAGGCGTCCGCCGGCGTCACGACAGTCATCCGCCGTCCTCGGCCGCGCCCGTGTGCCGCGGCTCGAGCCGGTAGCCGAGCGGCATGAAGCGCAAACCGGTGCGTGCCTCGAGCTCGCCCCACAGCCCGCGCGGGAGGAACAGCGCGAAGGCGATCGCGGTCCCGCCCAGCGCCACCAGGTACCACGTGCCGTTGCTCGAGAACTGGTTCTGGATGAAGTAGAAGATGATCGCCCCGATGATCGGCCCCTCGAAGGTCCCGAGCCCGCCGACGAGCACCATGAAGATCATGAACGCGCTGTAGTTCACGCTGAAGATCGACGTGGGCTCGATGAACAGTATGTTCGCGAGCGTCAGCGCACCGGCGGCGCCGCAGCCGAGCCCCGCGAGCACGAACAGCATGCGCTTGCCGGCGACGACGCGCACGCCAACCGACGCGGCCGCCTCCTCGTCGTCGCGGATCGCCTGCAGCGAAGACCCGAGGCGGCTGCGCAGCAGCAGGAAGAGGAGGCCGACGAAGAAGACCGTCATCGCGAGCGTGAGCCAGTAGGTGTAGTGCTGGCGCGGGCCCTGGGCGTAGGCGTCAAGTTGCGTCAGCGACGTGCCGGTGCCGGCACCGAGCGAGCTGTCGAAGGACACGTAGATCCCGATCGCCTCGGCGAGCACCCAGGTCCCGATCGCGAACTGCGCCCCCCGGAAGCGCAGCACGAGGAACGACAGCGGGATCGAGACCGCCCCGCAGAACAGCGTTGCGATGACCATCGCGCCGTAGGGGTTGACGCCCCGGTCGGCGAGCCAAACCGTGGCATAGGCGCCGAGGCCGATATAGGCCTGAAGGCCCACCGACACGAGACCGCCGTAGCCGGCCAGCGCGTTCCACATCACCGCCATCAGCACGAAGGTGAGCAGCGTCGTCAGCTCCTGGACCGAGTTGGCGCCGAGCACGACCGGGACCAGCGCCATCGCTGCGATCAGGGCGACGAAGCCGGTCGTGAAGCCGGCCGAAAGGCGGTTCCAGCGCGCCACGACGTTGCTCACGCCGGCGCCGCCAATTCCGGGTGGGGTGGCGCTCATATCGCCACTCCGCGCGCTCGCCGGGCGCCGCGCAGCGTCAGCAGCCCGCCGCGCGGCGACGCGAGCACCAGCAGGAACACGAGGTGGCCGGAGAGGATCGAGTACTCCGGGTTGATCTGCGCGCCGATCGTCTGCGCGACGCCGAGCACGATCCCACCCAGCAGCGCCCCCCACAGCGAGGACCCGAGGCCTCCGATCACGACGGCTTCGAAGGCGAAGATCAGGTCGTCGGGCCCGGCGTAGGGGGAGAAGGTCGAGCGGATCGCGAGGAACATCCCGGCGATCGCGGCGACAGCCACGGCGATCGCGGTGGCGCGCGCGTAGACCGCCCGCGAGTCGATCCCGACGAGCTCGGCGGTGTCGGGGTCCTGCGCGGTCGCGCGCATCTGACGTCCCGCCTGCGTGCGCGAGAGGAACCGCTGGAGCGCCGCGAAGATGATCACCGCGACGCCGAGCGTCAGCGCACCGATCGCCGAGATCGAGAGCTTGCTCGTGACCTGCCAGCTGGCCGTCGCGATCGACCCGGCGTTCTGCCCCAGCGAGCGAACGTCCGGCGAGAAGCCCTGTTCGAGCAGGTTCTGGATCACGATCGAGAGCCCGAACGTCGTCAGCAGCGGCACCAGCAGGCCGGAGCGCAGGCTGCGCTCGAGGAGCGTCCGCTGGAGCACGTAGCCGAGCAGGAGCATCACCGGCAGCACGGGCAGGATCGCGACGAAGGGCGACGTGTTCCAGTGCTCGAGCAGCAGGAAGACCAGGTAGGCGCCGAGCACCGCGATGTCGCCGTGGGCGAGGTTGATGATCCGCATCAGCCCGAACATCAGCGCCAGCCCGCAGGCGAGCAGGCCGTAGAAGCCGCCGAGCGTGACGCCCTGGACGATGTCGTTGACCCAGGTCACGCGCCCACGCCCGCCGGGCGCTGCAAACCGAAATAGGCGTCGGTGATCTGCTCGCGGCTGAGCTCGGCGGCGCGGCCCTCGAGCACGAAGCGTCCCTCGAGCATGCAGACGACACGCTGCGCGACGCTGACGGCGCGCGTCAGGTCCTGCTCGACCAGCAGGATCGTCGCGCCGGCCGCGATCACCGTCGCGAGCGAGCTGTAGACGGCGTCGACGGCGAGCGGAGCGAGGCCAAGCGAGACCTCGTCCAGCAGCAGCAGTCGCGGGTTGGAGATCAGCGCCCGGCCGATCGCGGCCGCCTGCTGCTCGCCGCCCGAGAGCGTCGCTGCGCGCTGGTGGCGCAGCCGCTGAAGCAGCGGGAAGGCCTCGAGCAGCGTCTCGACATTCCAGTGGCCGGGCCGCTTGCGCTGCGCCGCGACAAGCAGGTTCTCCTCCACGGTGAGGTTGCCGAACAGGCGTCGCCCCTCCGGCACCAGCGAGATGCCCATGCGCACGCATTCGTGCGCCCGCCGGCGCGTGATGTCGACGCCATCGAAGGTGATCGTCCCGCCGCTCGGGCGGTGTGCGCCCGCGAGCGCGCGCAGGAGCGTCGTCTTGCCCGCGCCGTTGGCTCCGACCAGCGCCACCGTCTGACCCTGCTCGAGCGTCAGCGACACGCCGCGCACGGCCTCGAGCAGGCCGTGGCGAAGCTCGAGGTTCTCCACGGAAAGCAGGCTCATGCGGCGGCGCTGCCGAGGTAGGCGTCGACGACGCGGGCGTCGCGCATCACGGCCTGCGGCTCGCCGTCGGCGATCACCTGCCCGAAGTCCATGCAGACGAGCCGCTCGACGACCTGGACGAGCACGTGCACGATGTGCTCGATCCAGACGATCGCGAGGCCGCCGTCGCGAAGCGCCTTGATCATCACGACGAGCTCCGCCGCCTCGGCGTCGGTCAAGCCGGCTGCGATCTCGTCCAGCAGCAGCACCACAGGGTTGGTCGCGAGCGCGCGCGCGAGCTCCAGACGCTTGCGGCCGAGCAGGCCAAGGGTGTCCGCCCGGCGGTTCGCCACATCGCCGAGCCGGCAGAGCTCGAGCATCTCGATGCAGCGGGCATAGGCCTGACGGCGTCGCAGACCGCCGCCGGTGCTCGCGGCGACGAGGCAGTTCTCGAACACCGTCATCGCGCCGAACGGGCGGGGCACCTGGTGCGCGCGGCCGATGCCCAGGCGCGAGCGGGTGCTCGCGCCCGAGCGGGTCACGTCGCGGCCGCGGAAGCGGATCGTGCCGCTCGACGGCGCGATCGTCCCGGCGAGGATGCTCAGCAGGGTCGTCTTGCCGGCGCCGTTGGGCCCGACGATGCCGACCGCCTCGCCGGGGCCCACCGCGAAATCGACACCGTCCAGGGCCGCCAGCGCGCCGAAGCTCCTGCGCACGCCGACGGCCTCGAGGACCGGCTCGGATGTCATGCGGGCACTCTAGGCGCTCGCCACGTCGCTAGCTGTAGGAGATCAGCTTGCTCGCCACAGGCACCTGCGGGTCGTCGGCGTGGTCGCACACGACCGATGTGAGGTTGAACTTGCTGCCCTTGGCCGCCTTGCGCCACTGGATGCCGATGATCGGCGTCGAGAGGACGTTGCCGACCGGGTTCTTGGCCCCGCCGGCGCCCCAGTGGAGCGTCCCGAGCGGCGTCTTCACCGCCAGCTTCTTCATCGCGCTGGCGACAGCCGCCTTGTCCTTGGGGTTGCCGCTCGCCTTCAGCGCTGCGGCGGCGACGTCGAACAGCGCGAGGCTCGCGCCGAGCTGCTGGTTGGGATAGCGCCCCGTCTTCTTCGTGTAGCCCGAGCCGAGTGCGGCGCTCGAGATCCCGGTCAGCGAGGACTTGTACGGCCACGTCGGTCCCCAGTACTCGCCGCTGGCGAGGTTGTAGCCGAGCGAGCCGACCGCGTCGACCTGGGAGGCGAACAGGCCGGTCTTGGCGATCTGGGCGATCTTCACCTGCTTGGTGTAGCCCTGCTGCGCGGCCTGGCGCCAGAAGGTCGTGAAATCGGGCGGGATCGGGAAGGTGTTGAAGATCTGGCAGTCCTGTTGCTTGAACTCGGTGATCTGCGGCGTGTAGTCCTGCGTGCCGTCCTGGTAGGCGCCGGGGTCGACGATCGTGTAGCCCGCGCCCTTGAGCACCGGCCCGAGCGCGGCGCGGATCGCGTTGCCGTCGTCGTCGTTGGGGTACATGACCGCGACCTTCTTGTTGTTGGGAATCTGCTTCCACATCGACAGGTAGGCGGCGGCGAAGTCCGGTACGCCGAAGCTGAAGTTGAACGCCCACTTGAATGGCGGTGAGGTCGGCGCGCCGACGGGCGACAGCTTGCCGCCGAGCCCGAGCCACCATGCCTCCCACGGGCAGACGGTCGTGACGCACGGGACGCCGGCGGCCTCGGCCGTGGCGGCGACCGGAACGATCGTCTCCGGCGTCGAGGTGGCGAGCATGAGGTCGATCCCGCTGTTGATCAGCTCTTGCGCCGAGGTCGCGGCGGCGGGACCGGACTGCGAGTCCTTCTCGATGACCTTCACGGCGTAGGTCTTGTTGCCGATCTTCAGGCCCTTGGCGAGCGCGGTCCTGGCGAGGCCGATCACGTAGGGGTCGGGCTCGCCGAAGCCGGCCTCGGGGCCGGTCAGCGGGCTGACGATGCCGATGTTGATCGTGGCCGCCGCATCGACGGCCGTCGCGCGCGCCCATGCCGGCACGGTCCCGGCCGCGCCGCCGAGCGCCATCCCGCCCGCGGCTGCGCCGGCGCGCCTGAGGAACTCGCCGCGGCTG
>DATNHQ010000108.1:0-8752 GCA_035604915.1 Solirubrobacteraceae bacterium | reverse complement strand
CGCCCGCTTCGGCGCCCGCCACGGCGTGCCGACGCCGCTGAACGAGGCGATGGTCGCGCTGATCAACGGGATGGAGCGCTCCTGGGAGACCGAGCAGTGAGCTCGCCGCCGCGTGAGCCCGGCCCCGCCGAGGTGGCGCGTCGCTACGAGAACATGCGCGCGGCGATGGCCGAGCACGGCGTCGACGCACTGCTGGTCAGCGGCAGCGAGTACTCAGGCTTCGAGGGCGCCGTCCGCTACATGTCGGGCTTTCGCATCGTGCACCGCTACGCCTACGTGCTCCTGCGAGCAAGCGGCGACCCGCTCACGATCTTCCCGACCGAGGCGCGCTACGTCGGCGAGCACGCCGAGGGCTGGGTCCGCGATCCGGTCTTCGCCGAGCACCCCGGCGCCTGGCTCGCGGCGCACCTCGCCGAGCAGGGCGTCAAACGGCTCGGCGTTTACGGCCTGGACTACATCGTGCCGGTGCGCGACTACCGCGCGCTCGCCGCCGCCCCCTTCGAGCTGGTCGACTTCGACGTCGCCTTCGACCTCGCGCGCGCGGTCAAGAGCGCCGAGGAGCTCGCGCTCGTGCGCGAGAGCATGGCGATCAACGAGGCGGGCTTCTGGGCCGTGCACGAGGCGTACGCCCCGGGGCGCACCCAGGCCGAGCTGATGGCGGCGGCGGAGGAGCTCTTCGCCCGCCGCGGCACCGGCCGCCAGACGATGGACATGGTCGTCTGGGGGCACGACGGCGCCGCCACGCCGGAGTTCCGGATCCCCGATCCGCTCGCGCCGATCGCGCCGACCGACCTGCTGCTGTACTCGCTCGAGGTGGCGGGACCCGGCGGGCACTGGGTCGAGTTCTCGCGGCCGCTGACGCGCGGGCCGATCTCCGCCGACACCCAGCTCATGCTCGACGCCTACGACGAGTACCACGCCGCCGCGCGCGCGAGCATGCGCGCCGGCGCGAGCGCGCACGATGTCCATCGCGCCGTGTCGGCGCCCTTCCACGAGCGCGGCTACCCGCTCGGCCACGTCACCGGGCACTCGATCGGGATGACGATGATCGAGCACCCGCGGATCGGCGAGGGCATCGACGTCGAGCTGCGCGAGGGCATGGTCTTCTCGATGCACCCGCACGCGATCGCAGGCGGCGGCAGCGCGTGCCTGTACATGCAGGACACCTGGTGCGTCGGCGCCGCTGCCGGCGAGCCGCTCTCGAGCGTTCCGCTGCGAATCTTCGACGGCACCGAGCCCCGCCCGACGCCATATCACGCAGGCGGTAGCTGAGCCGATGGTGAGCGAGCTCCGCAGTCTCGCCGGCGGGGTCGGTCCGGAGCGTCACCGCACGCTCGCAGACCGAGCCTTCGCGGCGCTTCACGACGCGATCGTGACCGGCCAGCTGGCGCCCGGCCAGCGGCTGCCGATCGAGGAGCTCGGCGAGGCGCTCGGGATGAGCGCGATGCCGATCCGCGAAGCGCTGCGGCGCCTCGACGCCGCCGGGCTGGTCGAGAACATCCCCCACCGCGGCGGCCGCGTCACGCAGCTCTCGATCGACGACCTCGGCGAGGTCTACGAGGCGCGGCTCGCGCTTGAGCCGCTTGCGATCGCCCGCGCGGCGGCCCGCTTCGACGAGACGGACGCGGCGTTGGCCGGCGAGCGTCTGGCCGTGCTCGACGGCCTGATCGAGGAGAACTCGCCGGACACCTGGGCCGCGCACACCGCCTTCCACTTCGCGCTGTATGAAGCCGGCGACTCGAGCTGGCTCCTGCGTCTGATCCGGCCGCTGTGGGAGACCAGCCAGCGCTACCGCCTGGCCGCGGCGGTGGCGCCCAAGCTCGACACCCGCCGGGCCGAGCACGCGCTGATCCTGCAGGCGTGCGCCGATCACGATTCCGAGCGCGCCGCGGTGATGCTCTACGACCACCTCGCGACGACCGCCAACGACGTCTCGCAGGCGATGGGCGGCCCCCGCCTGTTCGAGCCGCGCGGCGCCTTCTAGCTGCGCGCCGCCGTGCGCCATGATTGTGCGCTCACGTCAACGCGCGAGAGAGGAAGCCAGATGGAGGTGTTCTACACGGCGACGGGGGTCTCCACCGGTGACGGGCGCAGCGGCTCCGTCGCGCTCGCCGACGGCACGCTCGAGCTCGACATGTCGCTCGCGGGCCACGGCAGCGGCGCCAACCCCGAGCAGCTCTTCGCGCTCGGCTACGCGGCCTGCTTCCACAGCGCGCTGAAGCGCGTCGCCGGGCAGATGGACAGGGCGGTCGACGGGTCGACCGTGTCGGCGACCGTTGGTCTCGGGCGCGACGGCGAGGCGTTCGGCCTCGAGGTGGAGCTGCGTGCCGCGGTGCCCGGGCTCGCCGAGGAGGAGGTCCGTGAGCTGCTCGAGGCCGCACACGGGATCTGCCCGTACTCCCGCGCGACGCGCGGCAACATCCCGGTCAAGCTGACGGTCGGCTGAACCCCCCGTGGCGGCGCACGCGGGCAGTCGGATTCGCAACGAGCGCAAGTACCGGCGCCGGCGCGCTGTCGCGGCCGTGGTGCTCGCCTTGCTCGCCGCCGCCGTCGCCGTGGTCGTGCTGAGCCTCGGCGGCGGCGGGCGCGGAGCGCCGGCGCGCGCGGCCACTTCGAAGACGCCGCCGGCCCATGCCGGGCCGCTGCGGCAGGTTGTCCATGACGGCCCGCACGGCACCGAGTCGGTGCCGATCCTGATGTACCACGTGATCCTCGCCGCGCCCGCCGGCGCGCCGTTCCCCGGCCTCTACGTCACACCGACACTGTTCGCGCAGCAGATGCAGGCGCTCGCGGCGGCCGGCTACCACGCCGTGACGATGAACCAGATGTGGGACAACTGGCACCGCGGCACGCCGCTGCCGGCCGGCCGGCCGATCGTGATCAGCTTCGACAACGGCTATGAGTCGCAGTACCGCTTCGCGCTGCCGGTGCTGCGCTCGCTCGGCTGGGTGGGGGTCGAGAACCTGCAGCTGAGCGGCCTGCCGGTCTCGCAGGGAGGCCTCTCGCGCCGACAGGTGCGGGGGCTGGTCGCGGCCGGCTGGGAGCTCGACACCCAGGGCTACAACCACGCCGATCTGATCACGCTGAGCGCCAGTGAGCTCCACTTCCAGGTGGCGGTCGCGCGCGCTCGCATCCGCGCTCTCTACGGCGTCCACGCGGACTGGTTCTGTTACCCCTCCGGCCACTACGACGCCGCCGTGATCGCGTCCGTCAAGGCCGCCGGCTTCCGCGGCTCGACCACCGTCGTGCCGGGCTGGGCGGCGCCCGGCGATGATCCCTATCGGCTCCCGCGCCTGCGCGTGCTGGCCGGCACCAGCCCGCAGGAGCTGCTCGCGCAGATCGCCGCGATCCGCGACGATCCGCCGCCGGGCTCCTCCTACGGCCTGTGAAGCTCGCGCTGGCGCTCGCGGTCGCCGTGCTCGCCGGCGTCGCCGTGCTGGCGCTGGCGCCGGGCCACCTCGGCGTCGAGCGCCCCCTCGCGCCGGCGGCGCTCGCGCTCGGCGCGCCGGCGGGGCCCGCGACCGCACTCACCGCCAACCCGGTCGGGCTGAGCGTCGAGTACCAGCTGCTCGCGAGCGAGCTCGGCAGCGGGAGCTGTCCGCCGGCGGCGCTCGTGCGCGCGATCGCGGCGCTGCGCTCACCAACGCTTCGGATCGGCGGCGACTCGCAGGATCAGACGGCGCCCGCCGGCGCGCCGCCCCACGCGGGCGCGAGCGACCTGCCCCGCGGCTTCTGGGCGAGGCTCGGCTGCCTCGAGCGCGAGACCGCCATCGCGGTCGTCGTCGGGCTGAACCTGGCCTCGGATGAGCCCGCGTGGGCGACGACGCTGGCGGCCGACGCGCGCGCCGTGATCCCCCGGGCGCGGCTTCGCTTCGAGCTCGGCAACGAGCCCGACATCTACGGCTCCCACGTGCCGTGGTGGAACGGCCGCGAGCTGGTGCGAACGCCGATGCCGTTTGCGACCTACCTCCACCGCGCCGAGGCGGTGGCCGCCGCGATCGGCCCCGGCAGCTCGATCGAGGGCCCGGACTTCGCCTCCGGGCGCTGGGTCAAGGCTGTGCCCGCGCTCGTGCGCACGCTCGGCCTGCGCGCGGTCGACGCTCACTTCTACCCCCTCGACGCCTGCGCCACCACCGCCGGCGCGACCGCCGCGGCGCTGCTCTCCAAGGCGGTCCAGACGAAGCTCGACGAGCGCGTGCGGCTCGCCCGCGACGCCCGCGCGGCCGGCCTGCCGGCGCTGATCTCGGAGGCCAACTCGATCAGCTGCGGCGGCGTCGCCGGCGTCTCCGACTCGCCGGCGGCGGCGGTCTGGGCGTTCAGGCTGATCGTCGCTGCGCTGCGGGCCGGCTTCGAATCGGTCCGCTTTCATTCGAGCGGCGGCAGCTACGACCCGTTCGCGCTGCACGGCGAGCGGCTGGCGTTGCGCCCGCTCTACCTCGGGCTGCGCGCGGCCGCCGCGGTGCTGAGCGCGGGCAGCGTGCTGCGTGCGATCCGCGGCGGCGGCACCCTCGACGCCGTCGCCGTGATCAGGCGCGACGGGACCACGAGCGACCTGCTCAACAACTACTCGGCGGCGCCACGCTGGGTCGCGGTCACCGCGCGCGGGCCGGTTGCGACCGTGGCTGTTCTCGCGCGCGCGCCAACCGTGCGGGCGGCCACGGTGAGGGCGAGCGGCGGGCGCGCGCGGGTCGAGCTGCCGCCCAACTCGCTGGTGGCGATCACGACGTCGCCGGGTTGAGCACGTAGACGCGCAGCGGCCCGCTCGGGAAGCGCTCACCGGCGAAGGAGGCGACGCTGTAGCGCACGCCCTTGTAGAGCAGGGAGCCGGCGCTCGGCAGCGACGGCGGCCCGGGGAAGGTTCCCGCCAGCTGGCTCGCGCCGCTGCGAACCAGCACCGGCACGCCGGTCAGCGAGTGCGCGAGGTCGGCGTAGCCGTGCGCGCTCTGGGCAGTGAAGAGCGCCCGCCCGAGGAGGTGCCCCGAAGCGTCCTTCAGCGGCAGCGAGACCGGCGCGAGCAGCGCCCGCGAGCTGCCGGCCGCGGCGACGAGGTGGCCGCGGGTGAACACCTGCAGCCCCGCGAAGCCGCCCGAACGCACCATCTCGCGGACCGCCCGCGCGGCGGCCGCGTCGTCGCCGGCGGCGAGCGCCGCGCGCAGGGCGCTGGCGCCGGTGATCGCATCCAGCGCGTGGACGATCTGCTGGCCGCCGAGCGCCTCGTCATAGGCGCGCCTCGCGACGTACGCCATCGCGTCGGCGCGGACCTGCGCGCAGCTGACGCGAGCCAGCGACGCCGCCGGGGGATGCACGAGCAGGTAGACGCGCAGCTGCCCCTGCGGGAAGTGGCCGACGGTCAGCTGCGCGACCAGGTAGCTGCGGTCGCCCACGCGCACGCTCGCGGCCCCGCCGAGGCGCCGGGGGCTGACGGCGATGTCGCGCATCAGCGTGCGCCCGTGGTAGGTCATCACGGTGTGGACGCCGATCAGCCGCGAGAGCAGAAGGCGGTAGCCCAGATCGTCCTGGATGGACATCACGAAGCTGCCGACCACCCGCCCGCCCAAGCGCAGCGAGCCGCCGACCGGCGCGAGCACCAGCGGCCCGCCGAGATCGTCGAGAACGCGGCCGTTGCCGACCACGCGCATCCGCACGATGTGCATGTGGTTGTAGAGCAGCACCAGCAGCTCGCTGTGAACTGCGGCGGCGTCGCCGGCCGCGGCCGCCCGCGCGAGGACGCGGTCTGTCTCGATCGTGTGCAGTGCGCGATGCACGGCCCCGCCGTCGCGCTCCCCGGCTGCCACGCGCAGCGCGACGCTGAGCGCGCTCGCCTTGTAGGTGGCGGCGGTGGCGGCGCCGCAGGGCGGCGCGGCGCCGCCGCCCCCGCCCGAGGAGATTCCGCCCACGAACAGGGCCACGATCGCCGCGATCGCGCCCAGCGCCAGCAGCGAGGTGGCGTGGCGGGCCCGTGGCGACATCGCGGACACCGTAGCGTGTGGTCCGAAAAACGCTCGCAAGGTGCGGGACAGCCGCGTGTTAGCGTCCGTGCCGGGGTCTATTCTCGTCGCAAAATGGGCAGTCGCATTTCGCTCGACCACGAACACGGCGCACGGCACACGGGCTGGTTCACGCGACCCAAGCCAGCCGTGCCCTCGGCCGACCAGGAGGCCGAGGTCCGCGAGCGCCTCTACGCTCGTCCGGACCCCAACGAGCGGACCGTCGAGCGCGTCGGCCCGGCCCGGCGGATGGCCGACCGGCCGGCCGCCTGACCTCCCCGGGCGAGACTCAGCAAACTCACAGCCTCGGGCGCAACAATCGCCCTGTGAGCAGCGCTCCCCCCAGCGAGCAGGTCCGCGTCCTCGTCGTCGACGACGAGCCGAACATCGTCGATGTGATCTCGATGGCGCTGCGCTTCGAGGGCTTCGAGGTCGAGTCGGCCGGGACCGGCGCGGACGCGATCGCAGCCGTCGCCGCGCGGCGCCCGCAGCTGCTCGTGCTGGACGTGATGCTGCCGGACTTCGACGGCTTCGAGGTTGCCCGCAGGCTCGCCGGGGCGCACGTCGATGTGCCGATCATCTTTCTGACCGCGCGAGACTCGACCGAGGACAAGGTCCACGGCCTGACGCTCGGCGGCGACGACTACGTCACCAAGCCCTTCAGCCTCGAGGAGCTGGTCGCGCGGATCCGCACGATCCTGCGGCGCGCCGGCATCTCCGAGGAGGCCAGCTCGAAGCTCGTCTTCGCCGACCTCGAGCTCGACGAGGACGCCCACGAGGTCGCGCGCGGCGGCCGCCCGATCGATCTCACGGCGACCGAGTTTCGCCTGCTTCGCTACCTGATGCTGAACCCGCGCCGCGTGCTGACGCGCGCGCAGCTGCTCGACCACGTCTGGAACTACGACTTCGGCGGCGACGCCCGCGTGCTCGAGACCTACATCAGCTACCTGCGCAAGAAGGTCGACCTCGAGGAGCCGCCGCTGATCCACACCGTGCGCGGGGTGGGCTACACGCTGCGGCTCCCGCGCGGCTGAGGCGCGGCGATGTCACTGCGCGCGCGACTGCTGCTCGGCCTGATCGCGCTGACAGCCGCCGGACTGATCACCGCCGGCGTCATCACCTACGCCGCCGAGCGCTCGTTCCTTGTCTCGCGCGTCGACCAGATCTTCGCCGGCAACGCCGCCAGCAGCTTCGAGGACTACTTCGACCAGCAGCTCGGGCTGAGCAAGCCCGGAGGCGGTCCGGGCGGCGCCGGCGGCAACGGCGGCGGCCAGCTGTTTGGCCCGCCGGGTGGGAACCCCGCGCCGGGAGGCGGCCCGTTCGGCGTCGTGCTGCGTCCGCCGGTCGGCACCTACGGCATCTACATCTCCGCGAGCGGGAGGCGGGAGAGCCGCGAGTTCGGCGGCCAGGGCGCCTCGCTGCCGAAGCTCACGGCCCAGATCCCGCTGACGACCGACGTCAAGCACCCGAAGCTGGTGACGGTCGACTCGGTCGCCGGCGCGGGACTGCAGTACCGCGTGCTGCGCAAGCCCAGCGACACCGGCTCCGGCACGATCACGATCGCGGTGCCGCTGCGCGACGTCAGCCAGACCCTCACGCGTCTTCGCAACATCGAGCTGATCGTGATCGCCGCCGTCCTGCTCGGGCTTGCCGCCTTCGCATGGTTGTTGATCCGGCTCGGGCTGCGACCGCTCGACCGCATGGGAGCGACGGCCGGGGCGATCGCGGCCGGCGACCTCTCGCGCCGCGTGAGCCCGGCCAACCCGCGCACCGAGGTCGGCCGCCTCGGGCTGGCGCTGAACGCGATGCTCGGCCAGATCGAGCAGGCTTTCGCCGAGCGCCAGGCCAGCGAGGACCGCCTGCGCCGCTTCCTCTCGGACGCCTCGCACGAGCTGCGCACGCCGCTGACCTCGATCCGAGGCTATGCGGAGCTTTACCGGATGGGCGCCGCGAGCGACCCGCAGGAGACCGCGAGGTCGATGGCACGGATCGAGGAGGAGGCCGCGCGAATGGGGGTGCTGGTAGAGGACCTGCTGGCGCTGGCTCGTCTGGACGAGATGCCGCAAACCCGCCGCGAGCCGGTCGACCTCGAGCCGCTCGTCCGCGACGCCGCCGCCGACGCCCGCGCCGCGGCGCCCGACCGCGAGGTGACCGTGGCGGTCGCGGGTGACCACGTCGCCGCCGGCGACGCCTCGCAGCTGCGGCAGGTGCTCGCCAACCTGATGCGCAACGCGCTCACGCACACGCCGGCGGGCTCGCCGATCGAGCTCTCGGTCGAGGACTCCGACGGCTACGTGCGCGTGGTCGTGCGCGACCACGGGCCGGGCCTGCCGCAGGGCGAAAGCGCCAACGTGTTCGAGCGCTTCTGGCGCGCGGAGGGCGGTCGCGAGCGCGGCAAGGCGGGCGCCGGCCTCGGCCTCGCGATCGTGGCGGCGATCGTCGACGCCCACGAAGGGCGTGTCAGCGCGGCGAACGCCGCCGGCGGCGGCGCGGCGTTCGCGTTCGAGATCCCGGCTGCCTGAGGTCAGCCGCCGACCGCGCTCGGGCCGCCAACCGCGATCAGGCCGCCGCCGCGATCAGGCCGCCGCCGCGATTACCGCGGGCGCGCCGAACTCGACGAGGCACTGCGGCAGCGCGACGGTGCGGTCGTCGCGCTGGTGGTTCTCGAGCAGCGCGATGATCGTGCGCCCGACCGCGACCGCGGTGCCGTTGAGGGTGCTCGCAGTGACCGGGCGCCCCGCTCCGGCGCGCACGCGGATCTCGAG
>DATNHQ010000107.1:0-18403 GCA_035604915.1 Solirubrobacteraceae bacterium | reverse complement strand
GGCGCGGTGGCGCTGCGCGGGCGCCATGCGCTGCTGGCGCTGGGCGCGATCGCCGTGATCGCGCTCGCCTCCTCCGACGGGCCGCCGGTCGTGCTGGCGCTGCTGATCGCCACCTTCAACGTGGCGCTGCGCTGCGAGCGGCGGGAGGTGGCCCTCGGCGCCTTGATCAGCCTCGTCGGGCTGCTCGGAAGCGTCGCGATCTGGAGCCCGCAGCTGACCGACTACCACCCGTTCCTCTCCCGCGGCGTCGCGGCCGGGCTCGCGATCGCGGCCGGCCTCTACCTCGCGGCGCGCCGCGCCTACATCGCCTCGCTCCAGGATCGCGCCAGCCAGCTCGAGCGCGAGCAGCAGCTCCTGACGGAGCAGGCGGTCGCCGCCGAGCGCGTGCGGATCGCGCGCGAGCTGCACGACGTCGTCGCCCACGGCGTCAGCCTGATGGTCGTGCAGGCGCAGGCGCTCGGCGCCCTGCCCGGAGCCGAGCGCGACGCCGCCGGCGCGCGCATTGCGACGCTCGGCCGCGAAGCCCTCACCGAGATGCACCGGATGCTCGGGGTGCTGCGACCCCAGAGCGACGAGGCGCCGGAGCTGGCGCCGGCGCCAGGAATCCGCGACGTGCCCGGCCTGATCGAGCGCGCGCGAGGCACGGGCCTGCAGGTCGAGCTCGCGGTCGACGGCGCCCCCCGCGCGCTGCCCGCCGGCGTCGACCTCTCGGCCTACCGCATCGTCCAGGAGGCGCTCACCAACGTGATCAAGCACGCCCGCGCCCGGCGCACCGACGTGCGCGTGAGCTATGCGCTTGACGCGCTCGAGCTCTCGGTCGTCGACGACGGCGAGGGCGACGCCAACGGCGAGGCGCCCGGACACGGCCTCGTCGGCATGCGCGAGCGCGTCGCGCTGTTCGGCGGGACGCTCGAGACGGGCGCCGCCGGCGAGAGCGGCGGCTACGCCGTGCGCGCGGTCCTGCCGCTGTGAACCCCCGGCTGCGTCTGCTGATCGCCGACGACCAGCCGCTGATGCGGGCCGGTTTCCGCGCGGTGCTCGAGGCGACCGGCGACATGGTGGTCGTCGGGGAGGCGGGCGACGGCGAGGCCGCCGTGGAGCTCGCGCGAGCGCTTGCGCCGGACGTCGTGCTGATGGACATCCGCATGCCGCGCCTTGACGGGATCGAGGCGACGCGGCGGCTGACGGGCCATCGCGTCCTGATCCTGACGACCTTCGGGCTGGACGACTACATCATCGACGCGCTGCGCGCGGGTGCCAGCGGCTTCATCCTCAAGGACGTTCCCACCGAGGAACTGGTCCACGCGGTGCGCGTGATCGCGGCCGGTGAGGCCCTGCTCTCGCCCGCCGTTACCCGCCGCCTGCTCGACCGCGTCGGCCGGCGCCTCCCGGCCAGCGCCACGACGGCACCGGCGGCCTTCGCGGAGCTGACCGAGCGCGAGCGCGAGGTCTTCGAGCTGCTCGCGCGCGGCCTCAGCAACGCGGAGATCGCGGAGCTTCTGGTGGTCGGCGACGCCACCGTCAAGACGCACGTCTCGAACGTGCTGATGAAACTGGGCCTGCGCGACCGTGTGCAGGCCGTCGTGCTGGCCTACGAGAGCGGCCTGATCGCCCCCGGAACCTCCGCCTGACGGCGGAGACGCCGCGCGGGAATCCCCTGCCCGCCGGAGCCCCCGATCAGCCCCGGTGGCGATGACAGCGCCCCCGCGGCCGATGAGAATCCGCGCTGGATGGATGACCCGATCATCGCGACCGAGGGCCTGACCAAGCGCTTCGGCGAGCGCGTCGCCGTCGACGGCGTCAGCCTCGCGGTGCCGCGCGGCTGTGCCTACGGCTTCCTCGGCCACAACGGCGCCGGCAAGACCACGACGATCCGGATGCTGCTCGGCCTGACCCGCCCGGACGCCGGCTCGATGCGTCTGCGCGGCTTCGGCGTTCCCGGCCACCGTCGCGAGGCGCTCGCGCGCGTCGGCGCGATCGTCGAGGAGCCGCGCTTTCACCACCATCTCAGCGGCCGCGAGAACCTGCGGCTGCTCGCCGCCGTGCGCGGTCCGGAAACCTTCGCCCGGATCGACGGCGCAATCGAGCGCGTCGGCCTGCACGAGCGCATCGACGAGAAGGTCGGCCGCTACTCCCAGGGCATGCGACAGCGGCTCGGGATCGCGCGCTGCCTGCTGGCGGACCCCGAGCTGCTGATTCTCGACGAGCCGACCAACGGCCTCGACCCCGCCGGCATCCTCGAGTTCCGCCAGCTGATCCGCTCGTTCGTCGCCGAGGGCCGCACCGTGTTCCTCTCGTCGCACCTGCTGGATGAGGTCGAGAAGACCTGCGAGGCCGCCGCGATCATCGACGCCGGCAGGATCGTCAGCGCCGGCGCGATCGCCGAGCTGGCGGGCGGCAGCCGCGCCGAGCTGATCATCGAGTGCGACGAGCGCGATCGTGCGCTGGCGCTGCTCGCCGGCGCCCGGGAGGTGCTCGGCGCGGAGCGCACCCCCTCCGGGCTGCGGCTCGCGCTGCGCGCGGCGGACACCGCGGCGGAGCTCAACCGACGGCTCGTCGAGGCGGGGATCGCGGTGTCGCGCCTCGAGCCCGTTCGCAGCACGCTCGAGGAGCGCTTCCTCGAGGTCACCTCGCGCCTGCAGAGCGCCGCATGAGCACGACCACCTTCATCCAGATGGTGCGCGCCGAGCTGCTGCGGATCCGCCGCCGCCGCTCGATCATGGCGATCGCCGCGTTCTTCACGGTCGGTGTGATCGTGATCTATTTCGGCATCGGCGCGATCCAGCACCTCGCCGACCCCGGCCGCTACGGCCCCGCCGGCGGCGTGGTCAACTTCAACCGCGCGACGGTGATCCTGTCGATCTTCTTCGGCTCGCTCGCGGCGATCCTGCTCGGCACCGAGGCCGGCACGACCGACACCTCAAGCGGCGTCTTCCGCGACATCGTCGTCACCGGTCGCGAGCGCCTGTGGCTGTTCGCCGTGCGGGTCCCGGCTGCCCTGATCGTGACGATGATGCTCTGCCTGCTCGCGCTCGGCGTCTCGCTCGCGGCCGCCTACGGTTTCGCCGGTGGCCTGCCCTCCCCCGGCGCGAGCTACGCGATCGACTCGGTGCTGTGGGTCTGCGCGGCCGAGGCGCTGCTCTGCGTGATCGCCGTCGGCCTCGGCTCGCTGACGGGCTCCCGCGCGGCTTCGCTGACGGCGCTGATCGGCTGGCAGGTGATCGCCGGCCGGCTGCTCGCGATGATCAGCTTCCTCGGCTCCGCGCGCGATGTGATCCCCAACATCGCGCTGGGAGCGCTCAAGCCGGGTGAGCAGCTGCCCGACACCAACGGCCTCAGCATGAGCGCCGGCCTCGCGGTCGCGGTCCTGGCGATCTGGCTGCTCGCCTGGGTGACCGCCGGCGCCTGGCGCACGCGCACCCGCGACGCCTGAGCGCGCGCGCGGCGCGGCCGGCTCGGCGGCGCACGACGCCGGCGCTCCGCGCCTCGACGCCCCCTCCACCGGGACGGTGTTCGCAGCGCGCGTCCCCGGCGCCGCGAACACCCTGGCGCTCAGCCGGCTCGCCGGCGGCGCGCGACGCTCGCGCCCGCGACCGCCAGCGCGAGCGCGGCGAGCGCGACCGCCACGATCGCGAGCGTGTCGGAGTCCGAGCCCGCTGCGGCCGCCTGGACGGTGCCCTGCCCGGTCGGCACGAAGCCGGGTATCGGCCCCGCCTCGTTGCCGGCGACGTCCTCGATCACACCGCCGGCCCTGGTGATGTTGATCGTCGGCGCCGGGTAGGCCGCCGACGGCGGCCCGATCCAGAATGCGTTCTGGCCGTTTGAGTAGAACTCGACGGTCTTGAACGTGAGCGATCGGCCCGCCAGGTTGGAGGGGATCGTCATGTCGATCGGGAACTGCACGAAGTAGCCGTTGTCGAGCCGGCCGAGCGTCGAGCGGTCGCCGGTCCAGCTGATCTGCGAGACGACCTGGTTCACCGGCCCCGCGGGCGTCTGGAGCGGCTTCTTCAGGGTCGTGATGGTCTCCTTCGCGCTCCAGCCGGGGATGTTCGCGACATCGACGTCGGTGAAGCCCGCCGGCAGCTCCATGACGACCTTGTAGGCGTACGCGCCGGGCTGCTCGCCGGGCACGCGGACGTTGACCGTCACGAACGCGCCGGCCGGGATCTCGTTGGGATGCAGGCTGATGTGGGCCGTCGCGGCGGCTGGCGCCACGAGCACGCCGGTCACCGCGAGCGCGATCACGAGTCGTTTCATTTGCTCCCTCCTTCAGTTCGTTTGCTCACCACCGCGGCTGCGCGCCCGGGGGCGGCGCCCGGCCGGCCAGAGAGCAAGCGAGGAGGCTGCGTGGGCGTCGCGCGGGCAGCGCGGGCGCGCGCCTGGACACCGGCGGACTGCGCCGCGCGCGTAACCGCGGCGACCGCCGCGCGAGCCTCGCGACGACGCCCTCGCCGGGATAGCGCCCGAGCGCGAGCAGCGCCCACAACAGGAGCGCCGGAGCCAGGAACAGGATCGGCTGAAGCAGCGCCGCCGCCGTCATCGCGCTGGCACCGCCAGCCTCACCGTGTACTCCTGGAAGAGCGACACGCGGTCGGTGATCGTCACGGTCCAGGTGCCGGCCGGCGACAGGATCGCGTCGGGGACCGTGTAGTGGCCGGGCCCCGTCACGAACGAGCGCTCGAGGAGCGGCCCGATCTGCTTGGAGGGCAGCGACGCGGTGACCGTGAGCTGCTTGCTTGAGAGGTACGGCGCGCCGGTGGTGGCGTCGATCAGGTACAGGTGCATCTGGTAGACGCCGGCCTGGTCGGGCGCGATGATCGCCTCGAGTTCCGCCGGCCCGAGCCGGACGTTCTCCTGGAAGGGACCGCTCGCCGCGTCGATCGGCGGCGCGAAGGCGACCAGGGCCGCGGTCACGGCGAAGACGCACGCCATCGTTGCGAGCTCGCCGCGCGTCGAGCGTCGCAGCAGCACGCCGGTCTCCCCGGGCGTCGCTGCCGCCGCCAGCAGCCGCCGGAGCGCCGGGATCACGCGCTCGCGGTTGATCGCGCCGAGGCCGATCAGGAGCCCGAGCAGCCCGGTCTTCAGCAGCACCAGCTCGCCGTAGGTCGAGTGCGTCAGGGCGTTGAGGCTGCGGACGTCGATGTAGGCCTGGACCGTGCCCGTGAGGGCGAGCGCAGCGACCGCGCTGAGCGCCAGCGGCGAGAAGCGCGCGAGCACGTCGATGAGCACGCCGGTCCGCGCCGCCGGCTCGACCGCGCGCGTCGCCGCCGGCAGCGCGAAGACGATGCACGCGACGCCGCCGACCCAGATGCTCGCCGCGAGCACGTGCACGACGTCGGCCGGGAAGAACGCCCACACCGGCGACTGGATCGAGGCGTGTCCCGCGAGGGCCGGCGTGATCACCAGATACGCGGCGACCGCCGCAAGCCAGAGCCGGTAGGGGCGCCGGCGGCGAAACGCCAGGGCGGCGAGCGAGAGCGCGAACAGCAGCGCCTTGATGCCCCAGACCCAGCCGAAGCGGCTCCCCAGGATGTTCGAGATGATCGCCGATTTGACCGACGCCCAAAGCGACAGCCCCGACGCCTCCGCGCCCTGCAGCAGGATCCCGAGCACGCTGACGACCGCGCCGAGCGCGAGCCCCACGCCGAGCAGCAGCCACGCCCGCCGCTCGAACGCGCCGCCGAGCAGAGCCGGCGGCGCGACGCCGATCAGGAACGCCAGCACGCCGACCACCAGCGCGATCGCGAGGTAGTCGAGCGCGCGCACGACACCGAAGGCGACGTTCGTGACGGCACCGGCGCGGTTTCGGTTGATCAGACCGGCGACGCTCTGCGCCAAGCGCGAGGCGTGGCCGATGTTGAAGACGAGGCCGCCGTAGACGATGTGCGTGTCGGCCGAGATGACCCGGTAGGTGGCGGTGTAGGTGCCGTCGGGGAGGTGGGCGGGCAGGTCCACGCCCAGCCAGTGCTCGTTGCCGTCGGGATGGCTGACGTTGCCCCCGTCGACCTCCCCGCCGGCGCCGTTGTAGACGCGAACGGCGCCGAGCGTGCCGCCGACGGCCTGGTTGAACTCGAAGATCACCTCGCGCGGGGTCGTTGCGACGGTGACTCCCGTCTGCGGCTGCGTGCCGAGCAACACCGCGTGCGCCGAGGCCACGGCAGGGGCTATCGCGATGGCGCCGAGCGCCGCGGCGATCGCGACTGTGAAGGTGCGTCGATGGTGCGACATTGCTCCTGCCCGGAGTTGGCGGGGACGTGCGCGCCCCTCCCGCTCAGGCGGAGCGCGTCAGCTCACGAGGGCGGCGACCGGGGGCGGGCGCGTCGCGAGCGCGCACGCGAGCAGCGCGCTTCCGCGCGGCACGAGCGCCGACGGGCCCCGTGCGGCGGTCACCACCAGCACCCGCGTCGGCGCGGGGCGCGGCGCGGCGCGCCGGCGACGGGCGGCGAGGGCGACGATCTGGCGCTCGCCCGGGTAGCGGCGCACGAGCATCGCCAGCGCCAACGCCAGCGCCGGGGCGAGGAACAGCAGTCCGTTCACCAGACCTCCCGCGGCGGCCCGTCCGCGCGGCGGCGGCGGACCACGATCACGAGCGCTGCGCCGCCGATCACGACCACGATGAGCGCAATGATGGCACCGATCGGGAACGAGAACGACTTCTCGGCGTTCCAGTAGAGCTTCCCGTACAGGTAGCCCGGAGTGGCTCCGACCTGGACCGGCACGTACCAGGGGAACACGAGCGTGCGCCGGTGCACGTCGGTGACGATCTTCGGGGTGCCGAGTCCCAGGTAGTGGATCCGGTGGTCGTGCCAGATGTATGTGGCGTTGTGCGCCACCGTCACCCAGTTCGGCGGGGCGGTCGCGGTGGCGGAGGGCGGGACCGTGACGCCCGTCTCGAAGAAGCTCTGGTTGAGGTAGTAGGCGGGCGAGTTCTCGTTGATCTGCACGGTTCCGTCGCCGAGGATCCGCGCGTAGCGGCCGCCGTCGTAGGCGACGTTGCGCTGCTCCTGCGAGTAGCCGAAGATCGTCACGGTCTCGTGGCTGTGGTTGACGAGCTCGATCTCGTCGTTGCGGTCGATCACGTGCCAGATGACGCCGGCGATGACCGGATGCTCGCCGACCAGCACCGAGCTGTAGCGCGTGTCGGTGACGTCCGGCGTCTGCGAGACGGTCGCGCGGGCGGCGGGGGCGAGGACGAGCAGCGCCAGCGCGAGCGCGGGCAGCAGGCGGCGAGCCATCGCGGTGGATGTTATTGGCGACCGGGCCGAGCCCGCGCCGGGTGAGCGATCGGCGCGCTACTCGCGAGAAACCGACGCCCGCTGCGTTTTGCGGCGCCGCTTGGCTTGTCTTGGCAGGCGTTACGGCTGGTTTGTGGCGTAGAGCTTGATTTAGCGGGCGTTACACTCGCACTCGTCGTGGCTGTGCGCCATCGCGGTGTTGCCACATGCCGATTGGCAGCGAAGCACGCGCTGGCGATCACCGCCCCGAGTAAGATCCCCGCCGGTGAGCCGGGAAGCCTGGTCGGCACCTCCCTGTGCTGCCATGACACCCCACTCGCCAACGCGATGCGCCGACTGACCTCGCCTCTCTCCGCGTGGCGGCGCGAGGAGCTGCGGACCAACCTGTGGTTGGTCCCCTCGCTCGAGGTGCTGCTTGCGGTGCTCATCTTCGCCGGCACCTACGCGCTCGACCGCGCCGCCCACAACCACGACTTCACGCTGCCCTCGTTCATCATCGAGGGCAGCGCCGACGGCGCCCGCCAGCTGCTGACGACCGTGGCCGCGGCTGTGATCACCGTCGTCGGCGTCGTCTTCTCGATCATGATCGTCGCGCTGACGCTCGCCTCCACGCAGTTCGGCCCGCGGATGCTGCGCAACTTCATTCGCGACCGCGGCACGCAGCACACCCTCGGCGTGTTCGTCGCCACCTTCGTCTACGCGATCCTGGCGCTGGTCTCGATCGGCGGCGGCACGCATAACCCGTTCGTGCCGCACATCTCGATCACGGTCACGCTGCTCGCGCTCGTGCTCGACATGGGCGTGCTGATCTACTTCATCAACCACATCACCACCTCGATCCAGCTGCCGCAGGTGATCGCCAGCATCGCCAGCGACCTATCCGGCGCGATCGCCGCCGAGGGCCTGCGCGGGGACTCGGGCCGCGTGGCCGAATCGAGCCTCTCGCTGGCGGAGGTCGAGCGCCAGATGGCGGAGTCGGGCGGCGTCGTGCGCACCGCGCACAGCGGCTACCTCCAGTTCGTCCGCTACGACACGCTGGTGGCGATCGCGAGCGATGCCAACGCCGTAATCCGCCTGCACTACCGTCCTGGCCACTTCCTCGTCCAGGGTCATCCGCTCGCCACCGTCTGGCCGGCGCAGGCGACCGACCGGGTCGCCCGGAGCCTCGAACGCGGCCACCTGACCGGGCCCTACCGCACGCTGGCGCAGGATCTCAGCTTCGCGGTCGACCAGCTTGTCGAGATCGCCATCCGCGCGCTCTCGGCGGCTGTCAACGACACCTTCACGGCGCTTACCTGCATCGACTGGCTCGGCGAGAGCCTGTGCAAGATCGCGGCCGAGTGGTCGCCGACGCAGATCCACCGCGACCGCAGCGGACAGATTCGCGTGATCTCCGCCGCGATCAGCTACCAGCGGATCGTCGAGCGGGCCTACGAGAAGATCCGCCAAGCAAGCCGCGGCATGCCCGCCGTGATGATCCGGCAGCTCGACGCGCTCGCGAAGGTCATGGAGTACACGAAGACCAGCGCGCAGCGCGACGTCCTGATCCAGCAGGCGGAGCGGATCGAGACGGCGAACGGCGAGTCTGTCCCGGAGCCCGCCGACCGCGCCGACGTCACCCGCCGATATCAGGCTGTGCTGGCGGCGCGTGCGGCGGTGGAGGCGGCTGGCTGACCAGGTCGTCTGCGTCCGGCGCGACGTCGGCCGCGGGCGGCGTGCCGGGGCGCCCGAGCAGCACCCAGGCGCTGGCTCCCGCGAACAGCACGCCGCACAGCACCCACCCGAGCGCGGCGGTGCTCAGCCCGACGTACTTCAGTCCGGAGGCGAAGATCACGAAGGTGATCGCGGGGCGCACGTAGCGGTCGGGCGCGCTCGAGGACACCAGCGAGCCGATCAGCACCGCTGGGACGCTGCCCAGCACGAGCGAGATCGTCACGCCGAGCTCGACATGGCCGAAGGCGAGCGCACCGAGCGCAGCGGCCCCTGTCAGCGGCACCGCCTGCGTCAGGTCGGTGCCGACCAGCTGGCCGGCGCCCAGCATCGGGTAGACGAACAGCAGCAGCACGATCATCAGCGACCCCGAGCCGACCGAGGTCATGCCGACGACGATCCCGCCGAGCATGCCGATCGCGACCGTCCGCAGCGGGTGCGGCGTGACATGCTCGATCGACGCGGCGCGAGTCTGCCCCGAGCGGCGGTCCAGCACATAGCGCAGCACCATCGCGGTCGCGCCGACGAGCAGAGCCGCGCCGAGCGCCACCTCGATATTCGACTGGGCCGACTTCGAGTTGCCCATCAGGTGCAGCAGGTAGGCGCCGAGGAACGCCATCGGCACCGACCCGAGCACCATCCAGCCGACCAGACCGCGGTTGACCGTGCCGCGGCGCAGGTGGACGGCGGCGCCGAACGGCCGCATCAGCACCGCGGCGACGAGGTCGCTGGAGATCGCGGTCGAGGGCGTGACACCGAACAGCAGGATCAGCATCGGTGTCATCAGCGCGCCGCCGCCGGCACCGGTCATGCCGACGAGAAGCCCGACCACGGCGCTGCCAAGGATGATGTAGGGGTCTACGTGCGTGTTCGAGGTTCCGGGCGCCGGGACTGGCGCGTCGTTCGGTTCGTCACTGGACGGCGGTCCGCTCAGCCGAAGCGCCGGGCGCCGCGGCGCATTAAAGCAATGACTACCAACTAAGTTGAAAGCATTCCGCCAGCGCAGAAGCAAGGCCACGCCGCCGCCGAGCGAGCTCGCGCCCTACTCCGAGCTCACCGCCGCCGAGATCGTGCGGCTGATCCGCGCTCGCAAGCTCAGCTGCGTCGAGGTGGTGACGGCCGCAACCAAGGCGATCGCCCAGGGTGACGGCTCGATCCGCGCGTTCGCTGCGCAGGCGGGCCGCACGGCGCTCGAGCGCGCTGAGGAGCTCGACGAGCTGCGGCCGGAAAGCGTCGTCAAGCTGCCGCTGTTCGGGGTGCCGGTGGCGATCAAGGACATCTTCGACACCTCGCAGCTGCCGACCGCCTACGGCTCCCCCATCTACAGCGGCTATCAGCCGCGCGCCGATGCCGCCGTCGTCGTGCTGCTGCTCGCCGCCGGCGCGGTGATCGTCGGCAAGACGAAGACCACTGAGTTCGCGTTCATGAGCCCGACCGACACGCTCAACCCGCTCGACCACGGCCGCACCCCGGGCGGATCCTCGAGCGGCTCGGCGGCCGCGGTCGCGGCGCGGATGGTGCCGCTTGCGACCGGCACCCAGACCGCCGGCTCGATCATCCGCCCGGCCGCATACTGCGGCGTCTTCGGCCTCAAGCCGAGCTTCGGCCTGGCGCCGCTGGGGGGCGTGCTGCCGACGGCTGCCTCGCTCGACACGGCCGGCGTCTTCGCGCGCAGCGTCGAGGACCTTGAGCTTGCGCTCGGCGCGATCGCGGCCGCGCCGGCCGGGATGGGCTCGGCGCGCGCGAGCCGGCCAGCGCCGACGCTGACCGCGCCGCCCCGCGAGCAGCCGCGGCTCGGCTTCCTGCGGATCGGCTGGGACCGGATCGAAGCGGCCGCGCGCGGCGCGATCGAGCGCTACCTCGAGGCCGCCACCGCGGCCGGGGCGCAGATCGAGGAGACCGAGCTGCCGGTTAGCTTCGAGCGCCTCGTCGAGGCTCAGCTGACGATCCAACGCGTCGAGACGGCCGCGGCGCTCGGGGCGGACGCCGACTGGCACCCCGAGCACGTCAGCCCCCAGCTGCGCACGTTCATCGCCGAGGGCCGTGCGGTCCCGGGTACGCAGTACCTGGCGGCGCGGCGGCTCGCCGACGAGCAGCGCTGGATCTGGCAGGACCGCATCGCCGGCTTCGACGCGGTGCTGGCGCCGAGCACGCTCGGCGTGCCCCCGCTCGGCCTGGAGGCGACCGGCGATCCGCTGCTGTGCCGCCCGTTCACGCTGCTGGGCGGTCCGGCGCTGGCGCTGCCGGGGGTCTGGACGCCCGAGGGGCTGCCGATCGGACTCCAGCTGGTCGGCGCCGTCCACAACGACCGGGAGGTGCTCGGCGTCGCGCGCTGGCTCAGCGAGCGCCTGGGCTCCGGCCCGCCGCCGCACGCCCAGACCAGCGATGCGAGTACAGTCGGTACATGACCGACTACGCGAATCCCGAATTCGACGCCGAGTTGGCCAAGCGCCGCAGCGAAGAGCGCCGAGCCGTCGAGGAGGCCGGCGGCGGTGAATCCGAGGGTTTCGAGCTCGCCGAGCACGACCTGATCGAGCACGCCTCCCACGGCGACGAGCATTCCACGATGCGCATCCTCCGCGACGCGGAGCCCGAAGAGGAGCTGACGGACGCCGTCTACGGCGAGGCCGACGAGGAGAAGCTCAGCGACTGAGCGCCGTCACGGCGAGCCATGCGCTCGCCGCTTCGAGCGTGTCGCGATCGATCTCGTGCCCGCCGGCGCTCTCGCGGTAGGAGACCTCGATGCCACCGGCGAGCAGCGCCGCGCGCGCGTCACGCCCGAAGTCGACCGAGATCACGGGATCGGCGCGGCCGTGGGCGATGAAGGCGCGCAGCCCCGCGCGGTCGGCCAGCTCGGGCTGCCAGCCGGCAACGGTCGGGATGAACCCTGAGAAGGCCAGCAGCCCGCCCGGCGCCGGGCGCTCGGCGGCGAGCGCGAGCGCGTAGCTCATCACGGAGCCCTGGGAGAAGCCGCCGATGACGGTGCGCTGCGCGTCGATCTCGGTGCGCTGCCAGAGCTCGTCGTGCAGCGCCGCCAGTTCCGCCACGGAGGCGGCGAAGCTGTCCGGGTCGGGATAGCCGACGCGGGGCACGACGTACCAGTGCCATCCGGGCTGGCCGGGGAGCGCGAGCGGTGCACGCGGAGCCACCAGGTGCAGGCGCCGGCGCGGATCGAGCGCCTCGCCGAGCGCGAACATGTCGAGCTCGTCGGAGCCGCGGCCGTGGTGGAGCACGAGCAGCCCGTCAGGGTCGCCGTCGGCGCCCCGCTCGCGGTAGGAGAGCGCCACCTCAGCCGCCCGCTACGCGCCCGCACTCGGCGCGCGCGGCTTCGGCGAGCTCACGGGCGCGCGCGCGGCGCGGATCGTTCGGCTCGCCGGCGAGGTTGAACTCGACGATCGCTGCCGCCGCCCTAACGACGCCCTCAGCCAGCACAGCAGCCACCGCGGCCTCGCCGCGCACGCCGCCGCGCGCGTCCGCGAAGGAATCCGCGGCCAGCGCGACCACCTCGGCCGCGGTTTCGGCGATCGCAAGCGGCGGGTCGGCGGCCGCGGACAGCGCGTCGTGGCGCAGCTGCGCCGTTCCCTGCCTGCGCGCGGCCAGCACATCGCGGTAGGCGTCGATGTCGCGCTCCGCGAGCGCCAGGGCACTCACGCGGATCGCGCTCGCGCGGGCGCGGCGCGCCGAGCGTGCGCCGTCCTCGTCCGCCTCGCGCCGGAGCATCACGCCACAGACCATCTCGACCAGCGCTGCGCAGAGCGCACAGGTCCAAGCCGCTGCCGGGCCTGCGCCCGGCACCGGCTCGCTCGAGGCGACGCGCTCGAGCAGCTCGGTCCACGACGAGGTGTCCGCGAGGCCGCCGATCGCGTCAGCATCGCACAGGCGCCGACGCGATCGTGCAGGCGCGCGCCGGCGCCTGAGCCGCTCGGCCAACTCTCAGGCGCGCGTTCGCCCGCGCTGACCTGCTCGCGGTTCACTGACGAGGCACAGCGTCGGAGCGGCCGGCGCGCAAACCGATTGGAGAACACGATGTCAGTCACGCTGATCATCTTCGTCAACGTGGCGCTGGATGCCGCGCTGCTCGGCGGCCTCGCCTACGCGCTCGCGCGTCCGACGCGCCTGACTCCCCACCTACGGATCGTCGCGGCGCCGGGCGCGCGCGCTGCGGCCGTGCGGGCGCCCGCCCGCCGCCTCGCCCACGCTCACGGCGCCTCGGACTGGAGCGTGCGCACGTCGCGGGCGACGGCGTAGGGCTCGAACGGGAACAGGTAGCCGACGCGCTCGAACCCGCGGGCGTCGATCAGATAGATCGCCCCGCTCGCGCCGGCGCGGCCCGCGACGCCGATCCCGAACTGCCGCCAGAGCTCCGCGAGCGCCGCGCGGGGCCCCACCAGCCAGTCGTATGAGCCGCGAACGAGGCCGGCGCTCGACGCCGTCTCTGCCACGCGGCGCGCGCTGTCGACGGCCGGGTCGAGGCTGACGATGTCGAGCGCCGGCAGCGCGCCGCCCGCGAGCACCTGCTCCACGCCGGCGACGAGGCGGATCTCGCGTGCTGCGGTGTCGCCGCCGCGAGTGTCGAGGAAGGCCAGCAGCACCGGGCGGCCTCGTTGGCGCGACAGCGCGATGCTCGCGCCGGCGCTGTCACGGAGCACGAACTCGGGCGCGGCACGGCGGCCGGGACCCCATGACGCCTGGCCGTGGAACAGCGGCAGCGTTGGCGCCGCGCGCGGGCGGGTCAGCGCCACGACGACACCGGCGATCACGCCCAGCGCCGCCGCGAATGCCAGCACGAAGGCGATCCGCCGGCGCGACCACGGCCCCCTGGGCGTTGCCTAGCGCTCCCGCGGCGTGGCCGCGCCGGCGCGCATCAGCGCTCGCCGGCGCCTCGCCGCCAGAGCACCCCGTACCAGATGCAGACCACGATCAGCGTTCCGAGCGGCAGCACCAGCGTGAGGATCGATCCGGTCAGGAAGTGGCTTGCTAGCGGCATGGCGGTCAACTCCATCGCGGCTCCTTCAAGTGGCGCGTACGGCCGTCATCAGACAAGGTAGAGGACGATGTAGGTGAGCACCCCGAGCCCGACGAGATAACCCCAGTAGAAGACCGCCGCGTCGAGTCCCGGCTTGATCAGTCGATCGGGCTCGAAGATGTCGCCGCCGGTCGCCGCCGGTCGCCGCCGCGCCCGCAGCTCGGTCGCGACGTGCGTCTCGAGCCAGTAGAGCGTGCCGATCACAGCGAGCACGTAGAAGCACGTCCAGCCGCAGTAGACGCTGGCGTAGGCGCCCGAGGCCGGGCCGAAGTTCTGCGTCGCCCACTCCAGGCACTGCAGGACGACGACGGCGAGGCCGAGCCCGAGCGCGCCGCTCGCCGCGCGAACCCAGCTGCGCTGCTCGCGCCCGAGCATCCGCGCCGCCAGGATTGCCAGCGCGCCGCTCGCGAGCGTGCAGATCAGGATCGCGACGCCGTAGCCCTGCTCGGGTCCGACGCCCTTGGGGCGCCACATGTGCTCGACGTTCAGCGAGCGCAGGTAGAAGTAGGCAAAGACGAACGCGAGGAAGAAGAAGGAGGTGGCCCCGGCAAGCAGCCGCGCCGCGAGGTAGTGCTGGCGCGCGCCGACCTCGGGCGGCTCGGGCGGGATCTCGACGCCGAGCGCGACGGCCGCCATCGCGCCAAGGTGCTCTGAGGCCTCGGCCATCGCTCAGCCTCCCGCTGCCAGCGGCTCGCCCGCGTGGGCGGGCAGCGGCGTGCCGTAGTCGTAGGGGTCGGAATCGATCACCGGGATCGTCTCGAAGTTGTTGACCGGGACCGGCGTCGGGGTCTGCCACTCGAGCGAGCGCGACCGCCACGGGTTGGCCTCGGCGGGCAGCCGCGCGAGCACGAGTGAGTAGACGGCGTTCGCGATGAAGACCAGCATCGAGGCGCCGAGCAGGAAGGCGTTGATCGAGACCCAGCGGTTGAGCGGAACGAGGTTGGTCGCGTAATCCACGACGCGGCGCGGCATCCCCTTCATGCCGAGCACGAACAGCGGCATGAAGGTCGTGTTGAAGAAGATGAACATCGTCCAGAAGTGGATCTTCGCGAGGCGCTCGTTGAAGCGCAGGCCGGTCATCTTGGGCACCCAGTAGTAGATCGCCGCGAAGAAGGCGAAGATCAGCCCGCCCACGATCGTGTAATGGAAGTGCGCCATCACGAAGAAGGTGCCGTGGGTATCGGCGTCGGCCGGGGCGTCCGAGACAAAGACGCCCGAGAGGCCGCCGATCAGGAAGTTGAAGGTCCATGCGAGGCAGAACAGCATCGGCACCGTGAAGGTGGCTCTGCCTCGCCAGAGCGTGCCCATCACGCACAGGAAGATGAAGCCGGTCGGCAGTGAGATGATCTCCGTCGAAAGCATGTAGAAGGGGCGCAGGTCGGCGTTGATGCCGCTGACGAAGAGGTGGTGCTGCCAGACGAAGAAGCTGAGCAGCGAAACCCCGAGCATGCCCGCCACGGCGAGGCGGTAGCCCCAGAGCGGCTTGCGCGCGAACACAGGCAGCAGCTCGAGCACGATGCCGAAGCCGGGCAGTGCGAGCACGTAGACCTCGGGGTGGCCGAAGAACCAGAAGAGGTTCTCGAACAGGTACGAGCTGCCGCCCCCGCTGGTGACGAAGAAGCTCGTGCTGATCGTGCGGTCGAAGGCGGCCATCAGCAGCGTCGCGATCAGCGTCGGCGCGGCAAGCACCATCAGGATCGAGGTGGCGAGCACCGACCAGCAGAAGATCGGCAGCCGCGACCAGGTCAGGCCTGGCGCGCGCATCGTCACGATCGTCGCGATCATGTTCAGGCCGAGCAGCGCCATCGAGACGCCGACCAAGGCGAAGAAGATGATGTAGGAGTCCATTCCCATCACGGCCTGGTCGTTGAGCGGCTCGTAACCGGTCCAGCCGGTCGGGAAGCCGCCGAAGAAGACCGTCGAGGTGAGGATGAAGCCCGCCGCCATCAGCAGCCAGAACGTCAGCGCCTCGATCCGCGGGAATGCCATCCGCCGGGCGCCGATCATCAGCGGCACGAAGTAGTTCGCGAACGGCCCCAGGATTCCCGAGGTCATCATCCCCATCATCATCGTGCCGTGCATGCCGACCAGCGACAGGTACTGGTTGGGCCCGAAGGCCGTCGGCGTGGGGTTCAGCAGCTCGACGCGGATCAGCATCGCGTTCAGCGCCGCGATGAAGAGGAAGAAGCCGATGCCCAGCAGGTACTGGATGCCGACGACCTTGTGGTCGGTGCACAGGCCGAGGTAGCGGGTCCAGCCGTGGCCTTCCTTCTCGCGGAGCGAGGGGGGGCGGCCGATCAGGCGCGACGCCGGATAGTTGAGGAAGCCCAGGCCGGCCAGGAAGCCGATCACGCCCATCACGTAGGCCAGCAGCAGCGAGACGTCGCTCTCGTTGACCTTCGGCTCGTAGTAGTAGCTGGCGCCGGTGACCTGGTTGCCGAGGAACCAGCCCAGGTAATAGCCGCCGATGCCGAGCAGCACCGCCGTCAGCAGGTTGAAGCCGATCAGGCGCCGCCACAGCGGCCGTTGCGGCAGGGCGACTGATGCTGCGCTCGTGCTCATGTCATGTACCCCTACCGCTGGGCTGGGGGAGGTAGGTCGTCGAGTACGGCGGCAGGTAGCCGGCGACCGGTGCGAAGACGGCCTGCTGCTGCCTGATCCATGTCTGGAAGGCCGCGGCGCTGACGACCCGCCCGGTGTCGAACATGTAGCCGTGCCAGATGCCGCACAGCTCCGAGCAGCGAATGTTGAAGGCCTCCTGCTTGGTCGGCTTGACGAAGACGATGTTGTCGACCTGCGGGTTCGCGTCGGCCTTGACGCCGAGCTGGTAGGCCCAGAACGAGTGGATCACGTCGAGCGAGGTGACGTGGAACTCGATCGTCGTGTCGACGGGGATCACGAGGTGCGGCGTCTCGACGCCCCCGTAGCTCGGGTAGCGGTATGTGAACGCCCACTCCTGCGCGATCACCTGCACCTGCAGCTTCTTGCCTGAGGGTGCGAATGCCGGGTTGGGACCCTGGCCGGATCCGGCGCCGTCGCCGACGAGCTCGGCCGTGCCGTAGGCCGCGAGGGCGAGCACGAGCACCGAGGTGATCACGATCCAGGAGGTCTGGACGCGAGCGTCGCCGCGCACGGCCGGGCCCTCGAGCACCGCGCCGGGCTGCTGGCGGAAGTTCGTCACCGCATAGATCAGGTAGACGACGACCAGCAGGAAGACCGGCGTGGCCATCCCGAGCAGCACGGTGTTGTCGGTGACATGACCCGAGGCCTGGGCGCTGCCGTTGCCCGGAGGCAGGCTCGGGCCCAGCACGACGACAACGAGCGGCGTGGCGACTGCGCTCGCCCCCAGCCACAGCAGCATCAGCCGCCTGAAGTGGTTGGTCTCCGACACGTCCTACACCACGTCCAGGAAGCCGTCCATGTACCCCAGCGTCTGCATCGGACCGCCGAAATCGAACAGCGTGCCGGCCGCGCACGGCACGAAGCACTGCCAGCGGTAGCGGCCCTTGCCGGCGGTCCGGAAGCTGAAGGTGATCGTGTGGTGGTCGAACGACAGCCCACACGGCGCATAGCCGCAAGGGTTCTTGGCGGTGGAGGAGACGCCGACGAGCGGCACGAACACGCCGAGCTGCGGCACCACGAACGTGTGCGAGGCATCGTCGGGGTTGATCGCGCGCACCGTCTTGCCGTCGACGGTCATGACGCCGCCGATGGTCCCCTCGACCTGGGCCAGGAACGGGTTGCGAAGCCCCGAGTCGCCGTCGTACTGGTACAGCGTCACGTGCACGAGCGAGTGCGCGGGGAGCGTGAAGATCGTGCTGTGCACCCAGCGCCCGTGGCTGAGAACGAGGTAGGAGACCCAGTTGGGGTGTTGCGGGCTGTACTGCGGCCCAATCGAGGCAACCGTCTCGAGCGTCAGGTTCGCGGTCTTCGCCGACCCGGAGCCGCTGGTCGGGGCGGTCACGGCACCCGGCAGTTGGGTGGCCCAGACTGAGATGTAGAGGCCGATCAGCGCGCCAAAGACGGCGATCGCGACGACCACACCGACCAGCCTCTTTGCCAACCGGACCCCTCCCCTCGGACGCCGATGGCGCGACTGTACCCCCCGGCAGCACGGCTTGGCGAATATTCATGTTAGAGAACGCTTAAGGTCGAATCGGTGCGTCGGGCCTGTCCATGCACTCGATTGCAGCCGTGGTGCACGGAACGTCGCTCCAGCGCGCGTCGGCGGCCGGCGCGCCGTAAGCTCCGCGGCGTGCTCGTGCTCGTGTCAGGCACGCGGGTTGGGGATGGACGCGGCGGTCGTGGGCGGCCCTGTGCTCGCTAGCGCGCTCTGGCGTGAGTGGGCGGTCGATCCCGCCTCGACGCTGACGGCGATCGCCGCGCTGCTGTGGTGGCGGGGCGGGCGCGGCGTGCACGCGGCGCAGGGACG
>DATNHQ010000106.1:0-8546 GCA_035604915.1 Solirubrobacteraceae bacterium | reverse complement strand
TGCTCCTCGCGCTCTCTCACGGCGTTCGCCAGGTGAATGTCGCGGATGAAGGCGCCGTTTGGCGTGCTGGTGTCGAGGTTCTCAGCGGCAGCGTGGACGTGCCCGCCAGCTGCCTCGACACGATCCCAGATCGCTCGGCCGCTATGCGAGCGCGTGAGGCGGCTCAGATAGGCGACCACGACTCCGTCGTAGATGCCTGCCTCGACGCCCTCGATCCCCGCCCGCAGTGACGGTCGCTGCTCGATCGGGTCGCCACCACTGACGGACAGCTCGGGCCCCATGAACACGACTCGGGCGCCGTGCTGAGCGGCGTAGCGCTCGACATCGGCCACTTGGTCGGCGTCGGAGTGGAACGAGTCCCCGTTGCGACCTCCGACGCTGCTGACTCTGACGATCCCGGCCCATGTCTCCATACATCACAGTATAGTGCAAACGCAACTCGTAGTGGTAGGGGCAGATCGACTGTCCGGGCGGGACGTCGTAGACGGTCGCCCCGAGCTGCTCGGCGCCAACCAGCGGCCCCAGCCGCATCCCGCCGGCACGGTAGCCCTCCGGGTCGTCGGCGTCGTACTCGAACTGAGGCGCTTCGATGTTGATCGGTTTCATCGCGCGACGGTAGCATCGCCCGGCGTATCCTCGCGAGGCCGATGAGCTCCGTCGAGCAGGCACGCACCCTCGCGCTGGCACTGCCCGGCGCGGTCGAGCGCGACCACCACGGTCGCCCCTCCTTCCGCGTCGACGGGCGCATCTTCGCGACGCTGTGGGACGGCGAGCACATGAATGTGATGGTCGATGAGGGCGGGATTCGCACCCATGTCGGGCGCGACCCGCGCGTCTACGCCGAGGTCTGGTGGGGCAAGCGGCTCGCCGCGGTGCGCGTGGCGCTGGCGCTCGTCGGCGAGCGCGAGCTCGGCGAGCTGCTCGCCGACGCCTGGGAGAGCAAGGCCGGGAGCGCTCGCGCCGGCTGAGCGTCGCCGCGGCGGTCGCCTGTTAGGTTTCCCGCGATGCGAGCCGTTGCTCTGCGCCGCTTCGGCGGTCCCGAGGTCCTCGAGGTGCTCGAGCTGCAGGCGCCGGCGCCCGGCGAGGGTGAGGTTCGCGTGCGCGTGGCCGCTGCGACCGTGAACCCGACCGACATCGGCCTGCGCACCGGCGCCTTCGCCGAGCGCTATCGCGAGCTGCCGCCGCCGTGGATCCCGGGTATGGAGCTCGCCGGTGAGATCGACGCCGTCGGGCCCGGCAGCGACTGGGCGGTCGGTGAGCGGGTGATCGCGATCGTCTTGCCCTCGCGGCCGCTCGGCGGCGCCCAGGCCGAGCAGGTGGTCGTGCCGGCGGTGTGGGTCGCCCCGGCGCCCGCTGGCGCGAGCCTCGAGGAGGCCGCGACGCTGCCGATGAACGGGCTCACGGCGCGGCTCGCGCTCGACACGCTCGCGCTCGCTCCCGGTGCCACGCTCGCCGTCACCGGCGCGGCTGGAGCCGTCGGCGGCTATGCGATCGAGCTCGGCAGGCGTGAGGGGTTGACGATCGTCGCCGACGCGGCCCCGGCCGATGAGGCGCTCGTGCGGGGCCTCGGCGCCGACGTCGTTGTGCCGCGCGGGGAGGCTGGCACCGCCACGGCGATCCGCGAGGCCTTCGCGGACGGCGTCGACGCCGTGATCGACGCGGCGCTGCTCGGGCCGGCGATCCTGCCGGCGCTCCGCGACGGCGGCAAGCTGATCGCCGTGCGCCCGTTCGCGGGCGAGACCGAGCGCGGCATCGCGATCGAGCTGGTGCTGGTCAGCGACTACGCCGCCAACCAGCAGGCGCTGCGCGAGCTCGCAAGGCAGGCCGGCGCCGGCGAGCTGACGCTGCGCGTGGCGGAGACCTTCGCGCCCGAGCGCGCCGCCGATGCGCACCGCGCGCTCGAGGCCGGCGGCGTCCGCGGCCGGCTCGTGATCACCTTCTGAGACGCGCTCGCGGCGGCCGCCGCGAGCTGTGCACTAGAGTCGGTGGCGGTGCCAAACGTTCCCGCGCTGTCGCTGCGTGCCCTGACAAAGCGCTACGACAGCGGCTTGCTCGCGCTCGACAGCTTCCACCTGGAGATCCCGGCCGGTGAGTTCTTCGGCCTGCTCGGCCCCAACGGCGCCGGCAAGACGACGCTGATCAGCGCGATCTGCAACCTGATCCGCGTCACCTCGGGCGAGATCCTGATCTTCGGCATCCCCCACCGCGAGGCGGCGGCGCGGCGGCTGATCGGGATCGCCGAACAGGACGTCAACCTCGACCGCTTCCTCGACGTCGAGGAGACGCTCGTCTACCACGGCGGCTACTACGGGATGAGCCGCGCCGACGCGCGGCGGCGCGCGCGCGAGATGATGGACGTCTTCGATCTGCGCGCCAAGGCCGGCGTGCGGGCGCCCGAGCTCTCCGGCGGCATGCGCCGGCGGCTGCTGCTCGCGCGCGCGTTGATGCACGAGCCGCCGCTGGTGATCCTCGACGAGCCGACCGCGGGCGTCGACTTCGAGCTGCGGATCGAGCTGTGGCGCTACATCCGCCGGCTGCACTCGCAGGGCACGACGATCCTGCTGACGACGCACTACCTCGAGGAGGCGGAGGAGCTTTGCGCGGACATCGCGCTGATCCGCGCCGGCCGGCTGCTCGCGCGCGACAGCGCGCCGGCCCTGCTCGCCGAGTGGGGCGGCGAGTCGCTCGCCGACGTCTACGTCAAGGCGATGGCCTCGTGAGCGACGTCGCGCTCACGGTCGAGCCGGCCGGCGGCGCGCTCTCGCGCGCGGTGGCCGGCCACCGCGGTCTCGCCGCGCTCGCGACGCGCGAGGTCCACCGCGTGATCAAGCTGTGGACGCAGACGATCGTCGCGCCTGTCGTCGCGGCGTTCCTCTTCATCCTCGTCTTCGGGCTGTCGTTGAGCGGCCGCATCAAGCTCGTCGATCACGTGCCCTATCGCCAGTTCATCGTGCCCGGGCTGATCGTGATGGCGATGGTCCAGAACGCCTACGCCAACAACTCCGCGTCGGTCTTCCAGGCGCGCCTGGACCGCTACCTCAACGATGTGCTGGCCTCGCCGATGCGCAACTGGGAGATCAACCTCGGGCTCTCACTCGGCGGCGCCGTGCGCGCGCTGTTCATCGGCCTCGTGCTCGCGGCGGCCTCGCTGCCGCTGACGGGGGCGCCGATTCGCGACCCGCTGGTGCTGGCGGCGGCGACGGTGCTCGGCGTGACGATGTTCTCCTCGCTGGGCGTCGTCGTCGGCATCTACGCCAAGACCTGGGACCACGCCGGCTTCGTGGTCAACATCGTGATCGTGCCGCTGAGCTTCCTCGGCGGCGTCTTCTACTCGGTCTCGCGGCTGCCGTCGCCGTGGCGGGAGATCTCACACGCCAACCCGATCTTCTACCTCGTGCAGGCGGTGCGCTACGGCTTCCTTGGCTCCAGCGACGTGTCGGTTGCGCTGGCTCTCGGGATCACCGCCGGGCTGACCGCCGCGACCGTCGCCTGGAGCGCCTGGCTGTTCAAGGACGGGCGCAAGCTCAAGCCGTGACTCACTGCACAGGCGGCTCGCGATTGGCGCGCTCGAGCTCGGCGGCGTGGCGCTCGTTGAACTCGCGGCCGGCCCGCACGAACTCGAGCAGCAGCTCGAGCTGCTCGCGCGTGTAGCGTTGGAAGACCCGTTCTGACTGCGCCATGTGCGGCGCGTAGAAGGCGTGGCTTCGCTCGCGCGCGCTCGGGGTCAGCTCGACGAGCACGCGACGGCGGTCCGCGGGGTCGCTGATGCGCCGTGCGAAGCCGGCGCGCTCGAGGCGGTCGAGCGCCGTCGTGATCGCGCCGCTGGTGAGGCCGGTCGCCTCGGCCAGGCGTCCGGCCGCCACCGGCCCCTCGCGTTCGATCGTGTCGAGGCAGCGCATGTCGGTGCGGTTGACGCCGAGCGCGTCCGCGACGGCCTGGTCGTAGCGGTCGACCGCGGTCTGCGAGCGGCGCACCTCGTCGATCAGCTCTGCGAAGACCTCGCGTTTATCTCTTGACATTTATATCTCTTAGTATCTAAGATACTGTGCAGTCAAAGGATATCAGGGAGGCGCAATGACAGCGGCGATCGAGGCGATCGATCTCAAGAAGACATACCCGCCCGGGGTGGCGGCGCTCGACGGGCTCAGCATGTCGGTGGCGACCGGCACCATCTTCGGGCTGCTCGGGCCGAACGGCGCCGGCAAGTCGACGACGGTCCGGGTGCTCTCGACGTTGACGCGGCCCGACTCGGGAAGCGCCCGCGTGGCCGGCATCGACGTGCTCGCCGACCCGATCGGCGTGCGCCGAGCGATCGGCGTCGTCGGCCAGAAGCACGGCGGCGCACCCGAGGCGACGGGGCGCGAGAACCTGATCTCCCACGGCGAGTTCTACGGGATCAGCGGGCGTGAGCTGCGCGGCCGCGTCGAGCGCTCGCTCGAGCGCTTCGGCCTGAGCGACGCCGCGGATCGTCCGGTCAAGACCTACTCCGGCGGCATGCAGCGGCGCCTTGACATCGCGATGGGGCTGCTGCACCGGCCGGCGGTGCTGTTCCTCGACGAGCCGACGACGGGGCTTGACCCCGAGGCGCGCGTGGGGATGTGGCGCGAGATCGAGCGCCTCGCGGCCGAGGAGCAGATGACGATCCTGATCACCACCCATTACATGGACGAGGCCGACAGGCTCGCGGCGCGCCTTGCGATCGTCGACCGCGGCCGCATCGTCGTCGAGGGCACCGCGGCCGAGCTCAAGAGCGCGCTGGAGGGCGACCGCATCGAGATCGCGCTCGTCGACGGCGACGGCGCCGGCGCGCAGCTCGCGCTCGAGCGGGTCGAGGACGTCGGCGAGGTCTCGCTGACCGCCGGCATGCTCTACGCGCGTGCGCGCGACGGCGGCGCCGCGATCCCGGCGGTGCTGGCCGCACTCGAGAGCCACGGCGTGCGCGTGGCGTCGGTGACGATGGCACGGCCGTCGCTCGACGACGTCTATCTCCGCCACGCCGGCCGCGCCTTTCAGGAAGCAGACAGCCAACAAGAGGAGGTGGCGCCGTGACCGCTGCTCGCCAGACCTGGCAGGTGACGCTGCGCGGGATTCGCGTGCTGCTGCGAAACCCGGCCTACCTCGGCATCACGCTGACGCAGCCGATCATCTGGCTGCTGCTGTTCGGTGCCCTGTTCAAGGCGATCACGAAGATTCCGGGCTTTCACGGCGGCTCCTACATCAACTTCCTGACGCCGGGCATCGTCGTGATGCTCGCGGTCTCCTCGGCGGGATGGAGCGGCATGGGCTTCATCGAGGACATGGCCGCGGGCGTGCTCGAGCGCGAGCTCGTCTCGCCGGTGTGGCGCGGTGCCCTCAACGCCGGCACCGTGCTCTATTCCGCGCTGGTCGTCTCGCTGCAGAGCGTGCTGATCGTGCTGCTGGCGCTGGCGCTCGGCGCCAACTACGTCGGCGGCGTCGGCGGCGTGCTGTTGCTGATCCTCGTCGCCGCGCTGCTCGCCGCGGCGTTCTCCTCGCTCTCCAACGGCGTCGCGATGCTCGCCCGCCAGCGCGAGGCGCTGATCGGCGCCGTCAGCTTCGTGCTGCTGCCGCTCACATTCCTTTCGAGCGCGCTGATGCAGCAGAGCCTCGTGCCGGCATGGATTCGCGCGGTCGCGCGGTTCAACCCGGTCAACTGGGCGGTCGAGGCCGGCCGCTCGGCGGCGATGGCGCACATCGACTGGGGGCTCGTGCTCAGCCGGCTCGGGCTGCTGGTCGCGCTCGTGCTGGTCTGCGCGGCGCTGGCGACGCGCGCCTTCAGCGCTTACCAGCGCTCGCTGTGAGCGGCGCTCAGCTCAGCGGCGAGGCGAGCTCGATCAGCGTCCCGAAGGGATCGCGCACGTAGGCCACCGTCTGGCCCCACGGCTTCTCGGCTGGTGCGGCGAGCTCGATTGCGCCGGCCGAGAGCGCCTGTTGGAACGCGGCGCCAACGTCGTCGAAGACCAGGCAGATCTCGACGTTGCAGGGCTGCTCGCGGGTGCTCGCGCGGCGAAAGCCGCCGTCGTAATGGGAGTCGCCAAGCGTCTCGGAGGCGAACGCCAGCGTCGTCGCGCCGGTGTCGAGCTCGCCGTAGCTTTGGTCCTCGGCGACGAAGCGGGCGCCCAACCCGAAGGCGCGCTGATGGAAGTCGATCGCCGCCGCGACATCCGGGACATAGACGATCACCCAGCCGAGGCGGCCGCGTGGCGGGGAGTCGCTCATCTGTGCATCTTCGCGCATCACGGCAGCGGCGCCCCGGCGAGCGCGGCGATCACCCCGATCGCGCCGGCGCCGAGGAGCGTCGAGACGACGCCGCGGCGCAGCAGCAGCAGCGCGACGGCGGCAGCCGCCAGCAGCGCGAACTGCCAACCCTCGTGCAGTGCGCTCGCGAGCGTGATCGCGGCGCCCAGGATCGCGCCGATCGCAGCGGGCCCGGCGCCGTCCAGGAACGCGCGCGCCGTCGCGTTCGAGCGCAGCCGTTCGAAGCGGCCGCCGCCGAGGATGATGAAGGAGAAGGAGGGGGTGAAGGCCACGACCGCGGCGAGCACGCCGCCGAGCAGGCCGTGCGCCGCGTAGCCGACGGCGGCGACGGTCGCGACGACGGGGCCGGGGGTGATTTGGCCCAGCGCGACCGCGTTGAGGAACTGGGCGTTGGTCATCCAGTGGTAGGTGTGGACGGCGTCACCCTGCATCAGCGGGATGATCACGAAACCGCCGCCGAACGACAGCGCGCCGACCTTGAACGCGGTCCAGGCGAGCGGCCCGAGCGCGCCGCCGCGCGCGGCGAGCGCGGCCAGCGGCCCCCAGTGCAGCCCGGCGAGCGCCGCCGGCCGCCGCTGCAGGACGAGCTCGACGAGGCCGCAGGCGAGCAGGGCGAGCACGAGGTAGGGGCCGATCAGCGCCGCCGCGGCGGTGCCGATGGCGAGGTACGCCAGCCAGCGCGCACGCCGCTCCGCGAGCGCGCGGACGCGCGCGAAGCTCGGGCCGATCAGCCCGCGTGCGGCCTGGACCGCCACCGCGGCAACGGCCGCTCCGGCGCCGGCGCCGGCACCGCGGATCCAAAGCGGCGGCGCATGCGCGAGGAAGACCAGCGAGAGCAGCAGGATCAAGACGACGGCGGGGACGATGAAGCCGAGGCCGCCGAGCAGCGCGCCCGGGATGCCGCCGACGCGGTAGGCGCAGAAGATCGCAAGCTGCGTCGAGGCCGGGCCGGGCAGCAGCCCGCAGGCGGCGTTGGCGTCCTCGAACTCGCGCGCGTCGAGCCAGCCTTCGCGCTCGACGACGAGGCGGCGCAGCAGCGCGATGTGCGCCGGCGGGCCGCCGAAGCCGGTCACGCCGATCCGCGTCCAGTCGCGGGCGATCGTCACCAGCGGCGCTGCGGGGCGCTGCGGTGGCTGGCGCTGCGGCGTGTCGGCTTGCGAGCCCACGCGCCGCTCCAAAGCTAGGCGCCGAGGCGGGCGTCGCGCGCGAGCGCGACGCGGCCGGCGAGGTGCGCCTCGACGGCCGGCCACTCGCGGTCGAGGATCGAGTACACGGCTGAGCTTCGGCGGCTGCCGTCGTGGAGCAGGCGGTCCTCGCGGCGGATCCCCTCGAACTGCGCGGGCAGCGCCTCGAGCGCGCGGCGGGAGCGCTCGTTGCGCTCGTGCGTCAGGAACTCGACGCGCTGGCAGCGCAGCTGCGTGAAGGCGTGGCGGAGCATCAGCAGCTTCGCCTCGGCGTTGGCGCCGCTGCGCCATGCGGCCGGCGTCAGCCAGGTCCAGCCGATCTCGAGGCCGGCGTGCTCGGGGCGCAGGGTCATGAAGCTGGTCGCTCCGATCGGGCTGCCGCTGCGCGCGTCGAGTGTCGCGAGCTGGGAGCGAACGCCCTCGTCACGGGCGCTCACGGCTTCGTCGAACCAGCGCCGAAAGGCCTCCGGGCTACTCATGTCGACGCTCCACCAGCTCCAGATCTCCGCCGGCCGGGATGCCTCGAGCAGCCCGTCGAAGTGCTCGGGAGCGAGCGGCTCGAGCGTCACGATCTCGCCCTGCAGGCGCGGCGTCAGGTCCCACACGGCAGCCATCTTCGCAAGCGCCGCCGCCGGCGCGTCGTTTGCTCGCGCGGCGGCCGCCGCGAAGGCCTGCTAGGCGGTCGCCGCGAGCACGGCGGATGCCCCCGAGCGCACCCAGGAGCCGACTATGTCCCGCATCGAGAGGATCCCGACCAGCGTGCCGGCGTCCATCACGAGCACGTGGCGAAAGCCGCCGGTGGCCATCTGTTCGGCGGCGCGTTCGAGCGGCCAGTCGGCGTCGGCGTAGACGACGTTGGCGGTGAGGTGCGCGCCGACGATCTCGCTGTCGAGGTCGCAGCCGGCCGCGACGCAGCGCAGGAGGTCGCGCTCGGTGACGATCCCCGGCGCCGGCAGCTCGGGGTCCAGCACGACCGCGGCGCCGGTCCGTCCGGCGATCATGCGGCGCGCCGCCTCGCGCATCGTGTGGCTGCTGCCGACCGTCACGCCGACCGGGTTCATCGCGTCGCGCACCACCGTCATGGGG
>DATNHQ010000105.1:0-2438 GCA_035604915.1 Solirubrobacteraceae bacterium | reverse complement strand
CCCGACGCGGCCATGGATCGCGGCGCTCACCGACGACCTGCTGGCCGGGGAGCAGACGCCGCTGCGCAGCTTTCTGTGGGCCTTCGGCCCGGGCGAGCCGCCGGACCGCCACCGCGTCAGGCGCCTCACCAAGCTGTGGTTGCGAGTCGCCGCGGGCGATCCGCTGCGGACGCGCACATACATCGAACGCCACTGGCCGCAGTCCGATTCGGGCGCGGCACTCAAGCAGTCGCTGTTCGGCAGCGCCGATAACCGCTGGTGGCGGATCGAGGAGCGCACGCGCGTGCGAACGCTCTTGCACGCCGCCAACGGCGCCTGGGATCTCGATGAGCTCGAGCTCAAGCACAGGGCGCGCGCGCTCGCGATCGAGTAGCGCGCCGATGGCCGAGCACGCCCGCGGGCTAGGATGCGCCGAGGGCGGCGCACGGGGGTAGGACGGGGCGCCGCCGGACGCCGAGCCGGCTGGAGGGCGCCATGGAGCAGAAGTGGTGGACGTTGATCGCGGTGTGCGTCGGCATCTTCATGCTGCTGATCGACATCACGGTCGTCAACGTCGCGCTGCCCTCGATCCAGCGCTCGCTGCACGCGAGCTTCAGCGACCTGCAGTGGGTCGTCAACACCTACGCGCTGATGCTCGCCGCGCTGCTCTTGACCGCAGGGTCGCTGGCCGACCTGTTCGGGCGCAAGCTGCTCTTCACGGTCGGTCTCGTGATCTTCACCGCCGCCTCCCTGACCTGCGGCCTCGCCCAGAGTCCGCTGATGCTGAACGCGTCGCGCGCCGTGCAGGGGATTGGCGGCGCGATCATGCTCGCGACATCGCTGGCGCTGATCGCCGAGGCCTTCCGTGGACGCGACCGCGCCACCGCGTTCGCGGCCTACGGCGCGGTGGTCGGGGCGGCGGTCGCCGTCGGCCCGCTGGTCGGAGGCGCGCTGACCTCGGGGCTCGGCTGGCGCTGGATCTTCTTCGTCAACCTGCCGATCGGCGTCGGCGGCGTGATCCTGACGATCAGGGCGGTGTCCGAGTCGCGCGACCCCGCCGCGACGCGCGTCGACTGGCTCGGGCTGACGACGTTCTCGGGCTCGTTGTTCCTCTGGGTCTACGCCCTGATCGAGGGCAACTCGAAGGGCTGGGGAAGCGGCGAGATCATCGGCTGCCTGGCCGGCGCGTTCGCGCTGCTGTGTGCGTTCGCGCTCGCCGAGCTTCGCCAGGAGCGCCCGATGTTCGACCTCACGCTGCTGCGGCGGCCCGCCTTCGCCGGCGCCTCGATCGTCGCCTTCGCGATCTCGGCGTCGATGTTCTCGCTGTTCCTCTACCTCACGCTCTACCTCCAGAACGTGCTCGGCTACTCGGCGTTTCAGACCGGGCTGCGCTTCCTGCCGATGACGATGATCCTCTTCGTGATCGCGCCGCTGGCGGGGCGGGCGACGCTGCTCGTTCCGATCCGCGTGATCCTCGCCGCGGGGCTCGTGCTCGTTGCCGTGGGGCTCGTGCTGATGAGCGGGCTCAGCGGAAGCTCGGGCTGGACGCACCTGCTGCCCGGCTTCATCATCGGCGGGATCGGCATCGGCTTCGTCAACCCGCCGCTCGCGGCGACCGCTGTCGGCGTCGTCCCCCACCACCGCTCGGGAATGGCCTCGGGCATCAACAACACCTGCCGCCAGGTGGGCTTTGCGACCGGCATCGCGGCGCTCGGCGCGATCTTCCAGCACGAGGTCTCCTCGCGCACGCTGTCGGCGCTGCGACACAGCGGCCAGCTCAACGCCGTCCTCAGCGGCACCCACGGCAGGCTCCAGAGCACCTTCGCGTCCGGCAGCACCGCCAGCCTCGCGAAGGCGCTGCCGGCGGGGCCGCGCGCGGCGCTGATCAGCTCCTTCCACACCGCCTTCACCGGGGCGCTCAACGAGATCTTCCTGATCGCCGCGGCGATAGCGTTGGCGGGCGCGATCGGCGGCCTGGTGCTCGTGCGCCGCTCGGACTTCATCGCGCAGCCGGGCGCCAGCGCCAGCCCGGCGGCGGCCTGAGCGCCGCCACGGCAGTGCTCGCGCTGCGCCGCGCGCTCTACCGCGTCGCCTACCGGGGGCTGTGGCTGCTCGCGCTCGTGCGTCCGCCGCGCGGCCAAGGCGCAAAGGCGGCGCTGGTCTGCGGCGAGCAGGTGCTGCTCGTCCGCCACAGCTACGGCCCCGCGCGCTGGGAGCTGCCGGGCGGCGGCGTGCGCCGCGGCGAGGAGCCGGTTGAGGCGTTGCGGCGCGAGCTCGCGGAGGAGCTCGGCATCACCGTCGGGCAGGCGTCGCTGATCGCCACGCAGCCAGGCCTCGGGCGCATGCACCGCCACCTCACCCACCTCTACCGCGTCGAGGTCGAGCAGCCGCTCCTTCGCCCCGACGACGTCGAGATCGCGGAGCTGCGCTGGTGTGACCCGGCGAAGCCGCCGGCGCCG
>DATNHQ010000104.1:0-7111 GCA_035604915.1 Solirubrobacteraceae bacterium | reverse complement strand
CCGCGCGCCGCGGCAACGCCGATAGGCGCAGGGCCGGCGTGGCACGGTGCGTAGTAATCCACAACCGCGCTCCGCGCGACACTCCGAGGCGGGGCGGCGCTGGCGTCGAGATGATCGTGTCAGCCCGCGGTCCTGGGGCCGCGGTTGACCCGAAGGAGGCACCCTGAAATGAGGTTTCGCTTTCTGACGAACGTGGTCTTTGTCGTGTTGGGTGGGTTCTTGGTCACGGCGTCGATGGCGTTCGGCGTGCCGGTGTTCACGTGGCTGATGTTCGGCGCGGGCATCGCAGCGCTGGCGCTCGCTGCGCCGGCAATCATGGTCGTTGCGCGTGGGCCTACGCAGCGCGGCCTTGACGGCATGATCGGCCTGCTCGGCGTGTGGACGATCGTCGCCAGCATGGTGTTCGGCGGAGCAGCCATCACCTGGTTGGGCTTCGCCTCCGGCGTGGCACTCGTCGCGTTGGCACTCGCCGGCTTGATCATCCACGAGCTCTCGACCGAACGAGTGGTGCATTCGTTCGAGGTGCGCACCGCCGCCCCGGAGCGCGAGCTCGCTGGCATGCAATAACAACTGACCACCTCCGGGTCAGCCCCGCGGGACGGCTGCGACCGCTCCCGCGGGGCACCCCGGCCAGTCAGCTAAGCGCACGCGGACTGGGCCGAGCCGCGCTGTGCGTAATTGCCCGCACGCGGCGGCGGGACAGCCCCTGATGTCGCGGAGTGTCGCGCGCGTACCCTTGCGCTCTCACCACCCGGCGGGTCGCACTGCTCGCGGCGCGGGAGCTCAACGTGGACGCAGGCGCCTGACGAAGCACAGCGCCGACCAGGTCTCGTCGATCGCGCAGACCTTGTTGTCGACGAGCCCGGTCATCAGCATCCGCTCGCGCACGACCCGGTCGTCGAGGTCGCTCGCGAGCGCGGAGCTGCGCTTCGGCCACGCCACCCACAGCCGCCCACGCGGCTCGAGCGCTGCGATCGAGCGCTCGATGCGGCGCTCGAGCACCGCCAGCGTGGGCGCGAACGCGACGATCACGTCGAAGCTGCCGCGCAGACGGCCGGCGAGGGGGGTGTCCTCGAGACGCTCGGAGAATCCGGCCGGCGCGCCGAGCGCGGCGACGCGCGCGCCGGGCCCGATCCCCAGCTTGCGCGCGAGCGAGACGCCGCCGGGAGCCGCCACGGCCCCTAGGACGCCAGGCGCGGCGCGAGCAAGATGACCTCGCCTGTCGCTATGGCAGCTGGAAGGTGTCGGGATCCGGGCCGATGCGCTCGCCGCTGTCGAGGTCGCCGATCGCGGCGAGCTCGTCGTCGCCGAGCTCGAAGTCGAAGAGGTCGATGTTCTCGCGGATCCGCTCGGGCGTCACCGACTTCGGGATCACGACGTTGCCGAGCTGCAGGTGCCAGCGCAGCACGACCTGCGCCGGCGTGCGCCGGCGGCGCTCGGCGATGGAGGCGAGCACCGGATGATCGAGTGCGCGGCCGCGAGCGAGCGGGCTCCAAGCCGTGGTGACGATGCCGAGATCGCGGTGGAGGCTCCGCAGCTCGGCCTGCTGCAACCACGGATGCAGCTCGATCTGGTTGACGGTGGGAACAACGCCGGTCTCACTGACGAGGCGCTCGAGATGGGCCGGCTGGAAGTTGGAGACGCCGATTGAGCGCACGAGGCCCTCCGTCTGAAGGTCGATGAACGCCCGCCACGTCTCGACGTAGAGGTCCTGGGCGGGGACCGGCCAGTGGATCAGATACAGATCGATCGCGCCGACGTCGAGCAGCTCGAGACTCGTGTGGCAGGCCCGCTTCGCCTCCTCGTAGCCGTGGTCGCTGTTGAAGCACTTCGTCGTGACGAAGATCGCCGAGCGGTCGATGCCAGAGCCGCGGACTGCGGCGCCGACCTCCGCCTCATTGCGGTAGGCGGCCGCGGTGTCGATGTGGCGGTAGCCGCAGTCGAGCGCCAGCGCGACTGCTCGCTCGGTCTCCGCGGGCGGCACGAGGAACACGCCGAAGCCGAGCTGCGGCACGAGCGTGCCGTCGCGCAGCTCGATCTCGGGCACGGGGTTGGTGAGGTCGCTCACGAATCCCCCGCCTCGCCGTCCAAATGCTCGCGGCTCCCAACGACGGACCAGGCCGACGAGTCGGCGCCGGAAACCAGCGCAGGGATCGCGGGGGAGGGGTCCAGGGCCCCCCATGCCCGTACCGTGCGGCGCAGGAGGAAGTATCCGGCGACACCAGGGAGCGTCGGCAGCCAGAACGAGATCGCGCGGTAGGCCAGCACGGCGACGACGGCCTGGTCGGCGTGTACCCCGAACGCCACGAAGGCGCCGATCATCGCGCCCTCGACTCCGCCGATCCCGCCGGGGAGCGGCAGCAGGCTGCCGAGCGTCCCGAGAAAGTAGCCCAGCACCAGTACGGCGATCGCGGGGTGGCTGCCAAAAGCGAGGAACGAGAAGCCGAGCGCGGCGATGTCGAAACCCCAGTAGCCCACCGCCCCGAGCAGGCCGGGCCGGCGCTCGCGGATCAGCGCCGCGGCCGTGCGCATGCCGGCGCCGAGTGCGGCGGGAGCTGCGGCGAGGCGCTCGATCAGGGCGCGCCACCAGCGCGGACCGGATGCGATCGCGCGCAGCCGACGCTCGACGTCCTCCGGCACCAGGACCGCGCTGAGCACGGCGCCGGCGAGCGCGATGCTGAGCAACGCCGGAATCACGGTCAACGCGAACGGAGCCGGACCCGGCAGCACGCCGGTGGCCAGCGCGACGCCGAACACGACGATCGCAGCGAGGTAGACCGCGTACTGCAGCGCGATGTTGGCCACCATCCGGCAGGCGATCTGACGCGCCTCCATGCCGGCGCGGTCGAGCGCCCAGGCAGTCACCGCGACGGCGCCCGCCCCAGCCGCGGCCACCAGTCGGATCGCCGCGATGCCCGCCAGCGGGATCTGGACGCTCACGCGCCAGTCCAGTCGCGGCATGCCGCGGCCGAAGACCGTCCGGAACAGGACCGCGTAGCCGGCGATCGAGAGCAGCTCGAAGCCTGCGGCTACGGCAAGCCAGACGGGATCTCCGCGTTGCAGCCGACCCCACGTCTGGTTGAGTCCGGCGAGCTTGGGTAGCAGCAGGTAGAGCGCCAGCAGGGCGAGAACGATCAGCACCGCGGCGCCCGCCACCCGCCGGCGTCCGAGCATCGGCGAGGGCCCGTCCGCGCGCCGCTGCGGCGCCGCGGCGGCCTGCGGGACGGTCTCTGGCTCGGCGTGATCCTGTGGCAACCCACTGCCCTCTACCCACACCCGCGGCGAATGACGCGGACCGCGCCGGCGTCCAGCGCCGTGCTCGCAGGCGACCAGGGTACACCGGGCACCGCCGGGAAACGCGCGATGAGCCGCAGCAGGCGCTGCGCGAGTCCGTCCGCTGCTGCGAGCAGGTGTCCGAGGTTGGCGGCGGCGCTTTCGCCACGCGCGCAAGCACCCGGCGAGCACCGCGGCCGCCTGGCCGCCGCTCAGGCCGGCGTCGATGCGGCCAGCTCGACCAGCAGCCGCACGCCGAAGCCCGAGCCGCCCTTCTCGGCGTACTCGCGGCCGAGGTTCCACGCGGTGCCGGCGATGTCGAGATGCGCCCAGGGCGTCTCGCCCGCGAAGCGGTGCAGGAACTCCGCCGCGGTGCTGGCGCCGGCGAGCCGGCCGGAGGGCGCGTTGTTGATGTCGGCGAAGGTGCCCTTGACGAGCTTCTCGTACTCCGCATGCAGGGGCAGACGCCAGAGCAGTTCACCCGTTCGATCGCCGGCGTCCTTGACGGCGGCGCACCACGCCTCATCGTTGCTGAACAGGCCCGCGTGGGTGTGTCCGAGGGCCACCACGCACGCTCCGGTCAGCGTCGCGAGGTCGACCAGCCGCTCGGCCCCCTCCGCGATCGCGTAGGCGATGCAGTCGCTCAGCACCAGTCGCCCCTCGGCGTCGGTGTTGTTGATCTCCACGCTGACCCCCGCGAGCGTGCGGACGATGTCGCCCGGCTTCATCGAGCGCCCGCTCGGAAGGTTCTCGGTTGCGCCGACGACGCCGATCACCCGCACCGGCAGCGACAGGCGAGCGATCGCGCCGATCGCCTCGATCACGCTGGCGCCGCCCGACATGTCGTACTTCATCTCGTCCATCGCCTCGCCCGGCTTGATCGAGATGCCGCCGCTGTCGAAGGTGACCGCCTTGCCGATGAAACCGAGCGTCGGGCCACCTGCCGCCGGCCCCTCGTAGCGCAGCGTGATCAGCGCGGGCTCCTGGTAGGTCCCCTGCGCCACCGCCGCGAAGGCGCCCATCCCGCGCGCCTCGATCTCGGCGCGACCCGTGACGACGACGCTGACGGAGTCGAGCTCCGCCGCGAGCGCCAGCGAGCGCTCGGCGAGATCAGTGGGGGTCATATCGTTGGCCGGGGTGTCCTGGAGCGTCCGCGCCGCGTTGACGGCTTCGGCGACGATCTCGGCGCGAGCGAGGTCGGCGGCGACGTCGCCGGGGGAGCTGACGATCAGCTCCTCGAGCGGTGCGACGCGCTCGGACTCATCGCGCGGGGCCTGCTTGTAACGGTCGAAGCGGTAGCCGGCGAGGATCGTGCCCTCGACGAGAGCCGCGGCGACCTCGCCGCCGGTGCCGTCTGGCAGCTGCCAGCAGAGCGCCTTGGCGCCGAGCTCGCCGGCTCGCTTTGCGGCCTTCGCGGCGCTCACGCGCGCCAGCTCGGGGGTGAAGTCCGAGCGCTTGCCGAGACCCGCGAGCAGCCAGCGGCGCGATCCGTCGTGGGTCAGCGCGAGCGCCCCGGCCGCGCGCTTGGCCTCGCCCGCGTCGAGCAGCTGCTGCAGGCCGGGATGATCGACGGACTCACCGTCGAAGACCCCCATGACGAGTGTGTCGGCGGCCGTCTCCCCCGGCACGTCGGTGGTGGGAGTGACCCTCATGCGGCCCGGAGAATAGCGTGGTCGGCGGCGTGCGCCGCGACGCCGGGGCGATGCCTGGGCGGACGCTCTCGCGGCCGCGCAATAAGCTGCTCCGGTGACCGCGACCGTGATCCTCGGCAGTGCCCGTACGCCGATCGGCAAGCTCGGCGGCGCGCTGGCCTCGCTCGACGCCCCGACGCTCGGGTCCGTCGCGATCGCGGGCGCGCTCGAGCGTGCCGAGGTCTCGCCCGAGCAGGTCGATCACGTCGTGATGGGGACCGTGTTGGCGGCGGGGCAGGGCATGATCCCCTCGCGCCAGGCCCAGCACAAGGCCGGCATCCCGGCCGCGGTCAGCTCCGAGACCGTCAACAAGGTCTGCGCGTCGGGGATCCGCGCGGTGACGCTGCTCGACACGGCGATCCGCGCCGGCGACATCGAGGTCGCCGTGGGCGGCGGCATGGAGTCGATGTCGCGCGCGCCCCACCTGCTCGATGCGCGCTTCGGCCTGCGCATGGGCGACGGCGTCGCCCATGACGCGATGCTCCGGGACGGGCTCGAGAGCCCGTGGAGCGGCAAGCACATGGCGGCCGAGGCGACCGAGGTCGCCGCCGAGCTCGAGATCACCCGCGCCGACATGGACCGCTGGTCGCTTCGCTCGCACGAGCGCGCGATCGCCGCGATCGACGACGGGCGCATGGCCGAGGAGATCGTCGAGGTGAGCGTGCCCGCGCGCAAGGAGCCAACGCTCGTCGCGCTCGACGAGGCGCCGCGGCGGGGGCTGACGCTCGAGGCGCTCGCCAAGCTGCCGGCGATCTTCGTCGAGAACGGGACGCACACGGCCGGCAACTCGCCCGGTGTCAACGACGGAGCCGCAGCGCTGGTCGTCTCAAGCGAGGACTGGGCGAAGGCCAACGGCCGCGAGCCGCTCGCCACGATCGTCGCGCACGCGCAGGCCGCCGACGACTTCCCCTATATCGCGCGCTCGCCGGCGCTGGCGGCGCGCAAGGCGCTCGCCAAGGCCGGGCTGGAGGCCGCGGGGATCGACGTCTGGGAGATCAACGAGGCTTTCGCCTCGGTCGTGCTGCAGTCGATTCGCATGCTCGGGATCGAGGAGGATCGCGTCAACGTCAACGGCGGCGCGGTCGCGCTCGGGCACCCGCTCGGGGCGTCGGGGGCGCGCATCCTCGCCGCGCTCGTGCACGAGCTGCGCCGGCGCGGCGGCGGCGTCGGCTGCGCGGCGATCTGCTCGGGCGGTGGCCAGGGCGACGCCGTGGTCGTGCGCGCGTGATGCGGTGGCGCGGATAGGATTCGCTCGCCCCCATGATGGCCGCATCCACCAGCAAGAAGAAGATCCGTATCGTCGTCGCCAAGCCTGGGCTGGACGGGCACGACCGCGGCGCCAAGATCATCGCGCGCGCGATGCGTGACGCGGGGATGGAGGTGATCTATACCGGGTTGCACCAGACGCCGGAGCAGATCGTGGAGACCGTGATCCAGGAGGACGCCGACGCCGTCGGGCTGTCGATCCTTTCGGGCGCGCACATGACGCTCGTTCCGAGGATCGTCGAGCTGTTGCGCGAGCAGGGTGCCGGCGACGTCGTGGTGACGGTCGGCGGGACGATCCCGGCGGCCGACATTCCCGCGCTCAAAGAGCTCGGCGTCGCCGAGGTCTTTACGCCCGGCGCCTCGACGAGCGCCGCGATCGAGTTCATCCGGGGCGCCGTGGCGGCGGTCGCGTGATCGCAGCGCCGGCGCCGTGAGCTCTCAGGAGAAGATTTGAGTTGAAGATCTGTGTGCTTGTGAAGGAGGTGCCGGATGCGGGGGTGCGTAAGCGCATCGATTCGGCGACGGGGCGGCTGGATCGCGGCGGCGAGCGCACGTTGAACCCGTATGACACGCACGCGATCGAGGCGGCGATGGCGTTGCGCGAGGGGGGTGTGGTCGAGGTCACCGAGATCGTGGCGGTGACGATGGGGCCCGAGGGCGCGGCGCGGGCGCTGCACAAGGCGGTGTCGTTGGGTGCGGACCGTTCGCTGCATCTGTGCGATGAGGCCCTGGCGGGCTCGGATGTTGCCGCGACCGGTTACGCGCTGGCGGCGGTGCTGGGGCGCGAGCAGCCCGATCTGGTGCTCTTGGGTCAGCAGTCCGATGACGGCGAGTGCTACACGGTCGGCGCGATCGTCGCCGACCATTTGCGGATGCCTTCG
>DATNHQ010000103.1:0-11809 GCA_035604915.1 Solirubrobacteraceae bacterium | reverse complement strand
GCGGAGCCCCGCTCAGCTCTAGGTGCAGTTGAGCGGGAAGTCCGTGCCGGTCACGGCGAACAAGCTGCCACCGCGCGACATCACGAGGCCGTAGCGCCGCGAGATCTGGAGCTTCCAGCCGTCGAGCTGGCTGATCACGAGTACGGGCTTGCCCAGCCCGGCGCAGCGGTAGAGCTTGTAGCCCTTGGCGCCGTTGTGGACGAACGCGGCCAGCTCGCGGACGGTCTTGCAGGCCGTCGCCGGGCTGACATCCACGAGGTGGTAGGCCTCCTGGCCGGTGATCATCGGGTGCTGGCACTCGTAGAGCTTGGGCAGCGCGAGCGAGGACGCCGGCAGCGCGAGCGCGAGCGACGTGGCGAGCGCGGCGGCGAGCGCAGCGACGGCAGCGAGCAGGCCCGCGCGCACGGCTACTCCCCGAGCGCCATCTTGCGCAGGTCGAGCGCCTCGTCGAGGACCGCCTCGCTGACGCCCTGCTCGCGCGCGACTTCGCGCAGCGAGCGCCCCGAGCGGGTCGCCTCCTGGACGATCAGCGTCGCGCGGTCGTAGCCGATGTAGGGGTTCAGCGCGGTCGCCACGGCGAGCGTCGACTCGGCGCTGCGGGTCGTGCCGGCGCGGTTGGCCTGGATGCCGCTGACGCACTTCTCGTTGAGGACCGTGACAGCGCTCGTCAAGAGCGTGATCGAGTCGAGCAGGTTGCGCGCGATCAGCGGGATCCGCACGTTCAGCTCGAAGTTGCCCTGCATGCCGCCGATCGTGATCGCGGTGTCGTTGCCGACCACCTGCGCCGCGACCTGCAGCACGACCTCGGGGATCACCGGGTTGACCTTGCCCGGCATGATCGAGGAGCCCTTCTGCAGCTCGGGCAGGAATAGCTCGCCGATGCCGGCGCGCGGCCCCGAGCCCATCAGCGCGAGGTCCTGGGCGATCTTGGTCAGCGAGACCGCGACCACCTTCAGCGCGCCCGAGAGCTCAACCAGGGCGTCGCGGTTGGCCTGCGCCTCGAAGGGGTCCTCGGGTGCGGAGATCTTCAGCCGCGTCTCGGCCGTCAGCCGGCGGCGGACCTTTGCGGCGAACTGCGGGTGGGTGTTGAGGCCGGTGCCGGTCGCGGTGCCGCCGAGCGGGATCTGCGCGACGCGCGGCAGCGCGTCTGAGATCCGCGCTCGACCGAGGCGGATCTGCGCGGCGTAGCCGGCGAACTCCTGGCCGAGCGTGACCGGCACGGCGTCCATCAGGTGCGTGCGGCCGGCCTTGACGATCCCGTGGAAGCGACGCGCCTTGGCGGTCAGGGCGCGCTCGAGCCCCGCGAGCGCGGGCAGCAGCCGCCGGGTCGTCGCCTCGAGCGCGGCGAGGTGGACGGCCGAGGGGAAGACGTCGTTTGAGGACTGCCCGAGGTTGACGTGGTCGTTGGGGTGCACGCCCTCGCCGGCGAGCGTGGCGATCACCTCGTTGGCGTTCATGTTGGAGGAGGTGCCGGAGCCGGTCTGGAAGACGTCGATCGGGAACTCGGCGTCGTGGCGCCCCGCTGCGACCTCGGCCGCCGCCTTGGCGATGCGGCGCGCGAGCCCCGGCTTGAGCAGGCCGAGCTCGCTGTTGACCAGCGCCGAGGCGCCCTTGATGCGCCCGAGCCAGTGGATCACCTCGGCCGGGACCGGCTCCCCGGAGATCGGGAAGTTCGCGATCGCCTTGGCGGTCTCGCCGCCGTAGAGGTGCTTGGGGCTCATGCGTCCGTCCTTTGTCGATGACCGGTCGGCAACAAACCCTACCCGCAGAAGGCGCCCAGCTCGCGCGCCACGCCCGCCGGGTCGTCGTAGGCGATCAGGTAGCCGGTGTTCGGCAGCACGCGCAGGAGCGCGTTCGGGATCAGCTCGAGCGCCTCCTCGGCGACCGCGAGCGGATGCATGTTGTCCTCGTCGGCCCACAGCAGCAGCACCGGCATCTGCAGGCGCGGGTAGAGGTCGAACAGCTCGCGCTGCGCGCCCGTCGGCCAGCGCGCCGCGTAACGGGCCCACGAGCGCGCGCGGTTGGTGTTGCCGCCGACGTCGGCGAGCGCGTGGCGCAGGAGGTCGCGCGTGCCCGGCGCGCCACGCGCGGACAGGCGCAGGCCGAGGTCTGGGCGGACGATCAGCCGGGCACCGTGCGAGAGCGCGCGGTCGAGGCCCGGTACCGCGGCGGCGCGCACGGCGACACGCCAGCCGCGCCGCAGCTGCTCGTGGCTGGCGCGGCGGTGGAGACGGTTGGGCAGCAGGATCAGGTGCGAGGGAGCGATCTCCTCGCGCGCGAGCATCCGCAGCACGACCTCGGCGCCGAGGCCGTGGCCGCCGATCAGCGGTCGCGGGCCGAGCACCTCGTTGGCGAAGCCCGCGAGCACCTCGGCGAACCAGTCCGGCGTGTAGGGATGGCGCGGGCGCTCCTCGGAGTCGCCGTGCAGCGGCAGGTCGGGCAGCACGACGCGAAAGCGGTCCTCGAGCAGCTCGACGATCGGCTCGAACTCCATGTGCGAGAGCCCCGCCGAGTGCAGCAGCGCCAGCGCCGGGCCGCTACCCGCCTCGCGATAGGCGACGCGCGCGCCGTCGCGGTGGTGATAGAGCCGCAGCTTCACGCGCGGCCATCGTACGCTGCGGCCGGTGAGGAGCGCCCGCGCCTACGACCGCGAGATCGTCGCGCTCGCGCTGCCCGCGCTCGGGGCGCTCGCGGCGGAGCCGCTGTACCTGCTCGCGGACACCGCGATCGTCGGGCACCTCGGCACGACCCAGCTGGCCGCGCTGGCGCTCGCCGCGACCGCGCTCGGCGCCGTCACGACGATGTTCAACTTCCTCGTCTACGGCACAACCTCGGCGGTTGCGCGCGCCCACGGCGGCGGCGAGGCGCGGCGTGCGCACGAGCTCGGCGGACAGGCCGTCTGGCTCGGGCTCGGGATCGGCTGCGCGCTGGCGGTCACGGCGCTGGCGCTTGCCGGCCCCGCGCTGACGCTGCTCGGCGGCCACGGCCACGTCGCAGCCCTCGCGGCGCGCTACCTGCGGATCTCGGCGCCCGGGCTGCCGGCGGTGCTGCTCGCGACCGCCGGCCAGGGCTACCTGCGCGGGGTCTCCCAGCTTCGGCGGCCGTTTCAGATCGTGGTCGCCGCCAACGCCGCCAACCTCGTGCTCGAGCTCGTGTTGGTCTACGGCCTGCACCTGGGCCTCGACGGGTCGGCGCTCGGCACCGTCATCGCCCAGCTCGGCATGGGCCTGGCGTTCGTCGTTGCCGTGTGGCCGCTGCCGCGACCGCAGCCGGCGGCGATGGCGCCGCTCGCGCGCGTCGGCGCTGAGATCGCGGTGCGCACGGGCGCCCTGTACGCGTCCTTCGTGGTCGCCAGCGCGGTGCTCGCGCGGATCGGCAAGTCCTCGCTGGGCGCCCACCAGGTCGCCTTCCAGCTCTACAACCTGCTCGCGCTGGTGCTGGACGCGCTCGCGATCGCCGGCCAGGTGATGGTCGGGCGCCGGCTCGGCGCGGGGGACGGCGAGGGCGCCTACGCCGCCGCGCGGCGGCTGACCGTGCTCTCGCTGGCGGGCGGGACGATCGCCGCGCTCGCGCTCGCGGCGCTCTATTCGCCGCTGCCGCACCTGTTCACGTCAGACCCCCGCGTGATCGACCGCCTGCACGCGATCTGGCCGCTGTTCGCCCTGATGCAGCCGGCGGCGGCCGTCGTGTTCGCGCTCGACGGCGTCCTGATCGGCGCCGGCGACACGCTGTTTCTGGCCTTCGCGATGGTGGCGGCCGCCGTGCTCTGCTACGTCCCGATCGCGCTGTTGGCACTCGAGCTGCACTGGGGCATCGTCGGCGTCTGGGCCGGCTTGGTGGGGCTGATCGGAGTGCGCTGCGCTACCAACGTCTGGCGCTTTCAGCGGCGGCGCTGGATCGTGGTCGGCACGAGCCATCCCAGCCGGCGCGGGTAGCGCGCGCCGGCCTAACGGGGGAGCGGCCAAATCGCCGCGGGAGGGACCGGCGCGCTGCCGGCCCGCGCCCCGCGGCGACGGTGATCAGTCAACGCAGTAGGGACAGCCGCCGCGACCGATCGCGACCGAGTGGGCCACCTGCGTGTAATGCTCGTTTGCGAAGCGCGAATCGTGGGCGATCGCGTCGTCGTGCTCGCGGCGCTGGCGGCTTTCCTCGGCGTGCTGGCGATATGCGCGGACCAGGCCGCGACGCACCGAGCTCGGTCTCATGCGTGCTGGGACAATCGAGTCTGACATGGGTCTCCTTGGGTGGCGTTTGCTTTCCGCCTCCCTCCCCTGGCGACCCTCTCCTACCCGCCTTGCGGCGCTCACCACCATAGCCAACCAGGATCCTCGGCCCGTGAAGATCCTGCATCCGGGCCGGTTCTGGCCACTGCTCCGCGCACCGCTGCGACGTCGAAAGCCTCGCACTCAGCGGCCCGGGCTCCGCTGGACAGCGGGCCAGGATTCGCGGCGGGCCACTGTCCGGGCGGGCGGGCTCGCGCGGGTCGCAACCTAGAATCCCTGCGGTGCTCCGCCCCGTGGACCCCCAGCGGTCGTTTCCAGAGCTTGAGCTCGAGGTGCTCGAGCGCTGGCGCGAGCGCGACGTCTTCGCCGAATCGCTGCGCCGCCGCGAGGGCGCGCCGCCCTACGTCTTCTACGAGGGGCCGCCGACGGCGAACGGCCCGCCGGGCTCCCACCACGTGCTCGCGCGCGTGTTCAAGGACATCTACCCGCGCTACAAGACGATGCGCGGCTACCGCTGCGAGCGCAAGGGCGGCTGGGACTGCCATGGCCTCGGCGTGGAGATCGCGGTCGAGCAGAAGCTCGGCTTCACCAACAAGGCGCAGATCGAGGAGTACGGCGTCGAGGAGTTCAACCGCCTCTGCGCCGAGTCGGTGTTCGAGTACCTCGCCGAGTGGAACCCGCTGACGGAGCGGATCGGCTTCTGGCTCGATCTCGAGGACGCCTACCGCACGCTCGACCCAAGCTACATCGAGTCGGTCTGGTGGGCGCTCGAGCAGATCCACGCCAAGGGGCTGCTGTACGAGAGCAACCGCGTCGTCCCCTACTGCCCACGCTGCGGCACCGCGCTGTCCTCGCACGAGGTCTCGCAGGGCTACCAGGACGTCACCGACGAGACCGCCTATGTCAAGCTGGAGCTGATCGACTCCGACGAGGCGCTCGTGGTCTGGACGACGACGCCGTGGACGCTGCCGGGCAACCTCGCGGCGGCGGTCGGCCCGCAGCTGACCTATGCGCGCGTGCGCGTCGGCGACGAGACGCTGATCGTCGCCGCGTCGCTCGTAGAGCGCGTGTTCGGCGAGGGCGCCGAGGTGATCGGCACGCTGGCGGGCTCGGAACTCGTCGGCCGGCGCTACCGCTCGCCGCTGTTCCCGCTGCGCGGCCGCGAGGACGGCAGCTCGCCCGTGCTCGCCGGCGACTTCGTCACGACCGAGGACGGCACCGGCATAGTCCACATAGCCCCCGCCTTCGGCGAGGAGGACTTCCGCCTGGGGGAGCAGAACGGGCTGTTCGAGGCGACCAACCCGCAGACGCTCTTCAACCCGGTCACGCGTGAGGGCACCTACGACGATCGCGTGATCGACTACGAGGGCCGTGCGGTCGTCGACCCCGAGCTCGCCAGGGACCTGATCGCCGACCTGCGCGCGCGCGGCCTGCTCGTCCGCTCCGAGCGCCACGAGCACTCATACCCCCACTGCTGGCGCTGCGGCACGCGCCTGCTCTACTACGCGAAGCCGTCGTGGTACATCGCGACCTCGCAGCTGCGCGACCGCCTGCTCGCGGCCAACGAGACGGTCACCTGGTACCCCCACAGCATCAAGCACGGCCGCTTCGGCCACTGGCTCGCGGGCAACGTCGACTGGGCGCTCTCGCGCGAGCGCTACTGGGGCACGCCGCTGCCGATCTGGCGCTGCGACCGCGCCGGCGAGCACCGCGTCTGCATCGGCTCCTTCGCCGAACTCGAGCGGCGCACCGGGACGCCCGTCGGCGACCCCCATCGCCCCTACGTCGACGAGCTCAGCTTCCCGTGCGAGCACTGCGACGGCACGATGCGCCGCGTCAGTGAGGTGATCGACGTCTGGTTTGACTCGGGCTCGATGCCGTTCGCCCAGCACCACGCGCCGTTTGAGAACCTCGAGCGCTACGAGTCCTCGTTCCCCGCCGACTTCGTCTGCGAGGCGCTCGACCAGACCCGCGGCTGGTTCTACTCGCTGATCGCGGTCTCGACGCTGCTCAACGACTGCGCCCCCTACCGCAACGTCGTCTGTCTCGGCCTGCTGGTCGACGCCGAGGGCCAGAAGATGTCGAAGTCGGTCGGCAACGTCGTCGTCCCCTGGGAGGTGATCGACCGCTTCGGCGCCGACGCCTTCCGCTGGTACTTCTTCACCTCCAAGCAGCCCTGGGACGGCTACCGCTTCTCGGTCGACGCGGTTGGCGAGGGCGTGCGTCTGTTCCTGCGCCAGCTCTGGAACACCTACAGCTTCTACGTGCTCTACGCCAACGCCTCCGACGACGCCGCCGCCGGCGGCGAGCTCACCGATCTGGATCGATGGGCGCTGTCGCGCCTGGCGAGCACCGTCGAGACGGTGCGCGAGCACCTCGACGACTACGACGCCACCAACGCCGGTCGGGCAATCGCGGAGTTCGTCGAGGACCTCTCGAACTGGTACGTGCGCCGCTCGCGCCGGCGCTTCTGGGACGGCGACTCAGGCGCGCTCCAGACGCTGCGCTTCGTGCTGGTGACCGTCGCCCAGCTGCTCGCTCCCTTCACGCCGTTCATCGCCGACGAGCTCTACGACAACCTCGACGGCGAGCTCGCCAGCGTGCACCTGTGCGACTTTCCCGAGCCGGGCGAGCGCGACGAGGAGCTCGAGTTCGCGATGGCGAGCGCGCGCGAGGTCGTGCGGCTCGGGCTCGCGGCACGAGGGCAGGGCAACGTCAAGCTGCGCCAGCCGCTGAGCGAGGCCGTGGTCGTCGCCGACGGGCGCGAGCGCGACGCGATCGCCCGCCTCGGCGACGTCGTCCGCGAAGAGCTCAACGTCAGCGAACTGCGCTTCGTGGCCGCCGCCGACGAGCTCGGCACCTACACGATCAAGCCGAATCTGCCGGCGCTCGGGCCGCGCTTCGGCAAGCGCATGCCGGAGCTGCGCGCGGCGATCGCGGCGCTTGACCCGGCCGCCGTCGCGGCGTCGCTGCGGGACGGGCGCACCCTCGTCGTCTCGATCGGGGGGGACGACCACGAGCTCAGCGCCAATGACCTGCTGGTGGCGATCGCGCCGCTCGAGGGCTACGGCCTCGAGCGCGAGGGCGCGCACGCCGTGGCGCTCGACCTGGCGCTCGACGACGGGCTGATCCGCGCCGGCCACGCGCGCGAGATCGTCCACGCGATCCAGCAGGTCCGCCGCACCGAGGGGCTCGAGATCACCGACCGCATCGAGCTGTGGCTCGGAGGCGCCGAGCACCTGCTCGACGCCGCGCGCGAGCACGAGTCATACATCGCCACCGAGACGCTCGCGACGAGCGTCAACTACGAGACCCACGACGCCTGGGCGGCGCGCGTCACGATCGACGGCGGCGAGCTGGCGATCCGCCTGGCGCGCGCGCCGGCGGCGCGCTGAACCAGCCGCGGGTGCCACAGCCGGCGACTCAGGCGAACAGCTGCGCCTCGAGCTTCTTCTTGGGGTAGGCGCCGATGACCTTCTTGACCGGCTCGCCGCCGCGGAAGAGGATCATCGTCGGGATCGAGAGGACCTCGAACTTGGCGGCGGTCTGCTGGTTGTCGTCGATGTTGAGCTTGACCACGCGCAGGTCCTGATGCTCGGCGGCGATCTCCTCGAGGATCGGCGCCACGACCCGGCAGGGACCGCACCACGGCGCCCAGAAATCGACCAGCACGGGGGTGTCGGATTCGATCACCTCGGCCTGGAAGTTGTTGTCGTTGACTTCGCTCGTCAGAGTGCCCGCCATTTGCGCTCCTAAGTTCGTGTGATCCGTCTCTGTCTCAATACTATACAGAATGAAGTAGGGGAAAACCGGTCGCGCCAGCGGCCGCAGGGCAGCCTGCGCTCGAGCGCGCGGGCCTGAGCGCGGCGCCGGCGATCAGAGCAGCGCGTGCAGGATTCCCGGCGAGACGTAGACCTCGATCAGCGCCGACACCAGCAGCATCGGCAGCGCGATCGCGACCGTCACGACGGTGGCGGCGAGCAGCTGGTTCCACTCGCCGCGGCGGCTCGCGATGATCCAGGCCGCAAGCGGGAGGAACAGCGCCGTCAGCTCGATCAGCGCGTGCGGCAACAGCACCAGCAGCAGCGTCCCCGGCGAGGTGTGCAGCGCGTGCGCAACGGAGGCGGTCTCGCCGCCGAGGACGACCGACTGGGCCGTCAGCGAGAAGGTGGTGGCGGCGATCACGAAGATGATCGCGAAGCGCCCGCCGCGCTCGTGGATGACACGGGCGATGCCGCTGTGGGACTCGGCCTGGAGCGGCAGCGAGGATCCGGCGATGAACCCGGCCACGCAGGCCATCGCGTGCAGCGCGAGCACGAGCACGTTGCGCTCGAGGATCGAGCCGACCTGGCGCCAGCCGCCGACGTGGAAGGGCGGCCCGATCGTCTGCACGGTGAAGCCGCCCGAGCCCGAGATGCCGGCGATCAGCCAGGTCGCCAGCAACAGCAGGATCGCAGCGCAGACGCTGCCCGCGAACCAGCGCGCGAGCTGCGGCCACGGCCGGTAGTGCCAGCCCCGGAGCGTCTCGCGGGTTGCGCGCGTGCCCTCGATGAAGGCGTAGCGCGAGACCGACCGGTCCTGGAGCGCTGGCTCGCCCACCCCCAAGCATCGGCGCATCGCGGGCCGATGATGAATCGCACCTGGCCAGGTGTCTGTCGTCGAGACCGCGGGAGCCGGCCGGCCGGCGCCGCTCAGCGGAACGGGCTTCGCCAGCGCAGCTGAGGCAGCACGATGAACGCCTCGAGCGCGATCCGCGGCGACATCTTGCTGTGCCCGCGCTGGCGATCGTGAAAGGTGATCGGCACCTCGCGCACGTCGAAGCCCCGCAGCAGCGCACGCTGGGTCATCTCGACCTGGAAGCAGTAGCCGTGCGAGCGGACCGTCTCGAGCTCGATCGCCTCGAGCACCTCGCGGCGGAAGCACTTGAAGCCTCCGGTGAGGTCGCGGATCCCCAGGCTGAGCACGCGGCGGGCGTAGCTGCAGCCGACGCGGCTGACGATCCGACGCAACAGCCCCCAGTCCTCGACGCCGCCGCCGGGCACGTAGCGCGAGCCGAGCGCGAGGTCGGCGCCGGCCGCGATCGCCTCGAGCAGGCGCGGCAGATCGGCCGGGTTGTGCGAGAAGTCCGCGTCCATCTGGAGGACGGTGGCGGCGCCGGCGGCCAGCGCGCGAGCGAAGCCCGCAAGGTAGGCGGGACCGAGGCCCTCGCGCGCGCTGCGGTGGAGCACCTCGACGGTGTCGTGCGCGGCGGCCAGCTGGTCGGCTAGCCGGCCGGTGCCGTCCGGCGAGGAGTCATCGACGATCAGGATCCGGTGGCCTTCGGCGGCGGCCTGAGCGAGCTGGGGCAGGGCGGCCTCGACCAACGGCTCGATGTTCTCGGCCTCGTTGTAGGTGGGCAGCACTAGCCAGACGACCCCCGGCATGGCGCGCGTACCCTAGTGGAGTGCCGCCGACTAGCAATGGCCAAATCGCCGACGCGCTGGACGAGCTCGGCGACCTCTACGAGCTCGACGGAGCGGTGATCCATCGCGTGCTCGCCTACCGCAACGCGGCGAAGGTGATCCGCGACGCGCCGGTCTCGGTCGCGGCGCTGACGCGCGAGGGCCGCGTGACCGAGCTCGCCGGGATCGGCACGACGCTCGAGCAGAAGATCCGCGACCTGATCGAGACCGGCGAGATCCCGGCGGCGGTGAAGCTGCGGGCGCGCTTCCCCGCCGGGCTGCTTGCGATCACCGGCCTGCCGGGGCTGGGACCCAAGCGCGCGCGGCGGCTCTTCGACGAGCTCGGGATCGACTCCCCGCAGGCGCTGGAGGAGGCGGCTCGGGCGCAGCGGCTGCGGACGCTGCGCGGCTTCGGCGCGAAGTTCGAGGAGTCGGTGATCAGCGCGCTCGAGGCCGGCGGCGCACCCGACCACGTCTCGCAGCGCACCGTGCTCGACCGCGCACTGGCCGTCGGCGAGGACCTGCTCGCGGCGCTGCGCGAGCTCGACGGCGGCGCACGGGTCGAGCTGGCCGGCTCGGCGCGGCGTCGCGCCGAGAGCGTCAAGGATCTCGACATCGTGCTCGACCGCCCAGAGCTGCTCGAGCGTGTCGGCGAGCTCGAACTGATCGAGACGGCCTCGCGCACGAGCGCCGGCGCCGCGCGGGCGCGCACGCACAGCGGCCTCACCGTCGAGCTGCGCGCCGTCGCGCCGGAGCAGTTCGGCGACCTGCTCCAGCATCTGACCGGCTCGGCTGCCCACAACGCCGCGCTGCGCGAGTGGGCGGTGCGCCGCGGCCTACACATCTCCGAGTACGGCGTACTCGACGACGCCACGCAACAGAGCGACACGTTCGCCACCGAGGAGGAGCTCTACGGACGGCTCGGCCTCCCCTACATCGAGCCGGAGCTGCGCGAGAACCGGGGCGAAATCGAGGCGGCGATCGCCGGCGCGCTGCCGGCGCTCGTCGAGCTCGGCGACATCCGCGGCGACCTGCACTGCCACACGACCGCCTCCGACGGCCACGCGACCGTCGCCGAGATGGCGCAGGCGGCGTGCGACCGCGGCTACGAGTACCTCGCGATCACCGACCACTCGGCCACGCACGGCTTCGGCAACGACGTCTCGCCCGATCAGCTGCGCCGCCAGATCGAGCTGGTGCGCGCGGCCGACGAGCAGCTCAAGGGCATTCGCCTGCTCGCCGGCACCGAGGTCAACATCCTGCCCGACGGCTCGCTCGACTACGACGACGAGCTGCTCGGCGAGCTCGACTGGGTGATCGCGAGCGTCCACACCGCCTTCTCGCTGTCCTCCGACGCGATGACGGCGCGGCTGATCGCCGCCGCCGAGCATCCGCGCGTGCACGCGCTCGGGCACCTCACGGGCCGCATGATCGAGCGCCGCCGCCCCTACTCACTCGACGTCGACGCCGTCCTCGCCGCCTGCGCGCGGACCGCCACGCTGGTCGAGATCAACTCGAGCCCCAAACGCCGGGACCTCAACGAGGTCCACGCGCGCGCCGCCGCGGCCGCCGGCGTCGGCATCGTGATCAACTCGGACGCCCACTCGCCGGGCGGCCTCGACGCATTGCGCTACGGCATCTGGACGGCCCGCCGGGCCTGGCTCGGGCCGGGCGAGATCGTCAACACGCTGCCGTGGCGCAAGTTCGACGCGCGCCGAAAGCACGCCTAAGGGCGGCCGCGTCGGGGCGCGAGCGCCGTGCGGGGGTCGGCCGGCGCCTGAGGCTTGTGCCGCGCGTCGGTGCAGCCGGGAGGCTCGTGCCGGCGCCTGAGGCTTGTGCCGCGGGTCGGCGCAGCCAGAACGTGCGGGGGCTCGTCCAGCGCCTGAGACTGCGCTGAGCGCCGACGCAGCCAGAACGTGCGGGGGCTCATCCGGCGCCTGAGGCTGCGCCGCGGGTCGGCGCAGCCGGAGCGTGCGGGGCTCGTCCAGCGCCTAAGGCTGCGCTGCGGGTCGGCGCATCCGGAACGTGCGCCCGCTCGCAGAGCGCTTCAGCGCTCGCCGAGCAGCGCCGGCAGCACCTGCTCGGCGATGACGCGGTCCACGCTGGCGGCGCTGAAGCGCTCGAGCAGCGGCGCCACGGCCGCCG
>DATNHQ010000102.1:0-33226 GCA_035604915.1 Solirubrobacteraceae bacterium | reverse complement strand
CTAGATGAGTAGTGCCACGGGTTTATGCGGTGTAGCTGACGATGCTGCGGCTGGGGCGGCCGAGTCGGTGGTTGAGGGCGATGGCGGCGGCGAGGGCGGCGAAGCGTGTGGCGAGGCGGACGCGGAGGTTTTCGAGGGTGCGGGCGCCGTGGCGTTCGAGCGTGAAGATGTCTTTGCAGGTTTGGAAGATCGATTCGATGCGTTGGCGGATCGGGGCAAGATGGGGGCCGCGGCCGGGCTCGTCTTTGCGGCGGGGGCGGTGGATCGTCGCGTCGAGGTTGGCGAGTTCGGCCTCGAAGGCTTTGCCGCGGAAGTTTTTGTCGCCGATCAGGATCAGCATCTGCCCGGGTTGGCGTTCGCAGCGCGCGACCATCTGCACGCACACCAGTTTCTCGTCGATCTTGGGGGAGGTCAATGCGAGCGCTCTGGGGGTGCCGTCGAGGGCGAACAGGGCGTGCAGCCGCAGGCCCCAGAAGAAGCGGGAGTGGCTGGCGCAGTAGCCGTAGTCGGCGGCGTTGGCGAGCGCGTCAGCGAGGCTCGAGGCGCCGCCACGCTTGACCGTCTCCCTGGAGCGTGCGCACTCCACGGGCGTCGAGTCGACGAGCAGCAGCTCGTCGTAGAAGCCGGGGCTGTGGCGGGCGAACTCGCTGATCAGGCCCTCGATCACCCCGGACAGCCGCAGCCGGCGCTTGTGAAAAGCGGTCCGCTCCGGCAACTCGGGGAACAGGTGCGCGAGCCGCTTGGCGGCGACCGCGAGGAACCGCGGATCAGACGGAATCCCCATGATCGCCTGCGCGATCGCGAGCGTGATGACCTCCGCGTCAGAGATTCTTCTACGGGCGTTTCCTGGCCGTTTGGGCAGGAGATCGTCCACCGTGCAATAAACAGCGATCAGCAGCAGATCGAGGTCGGCGTCCATCGAGGCCCTCCCGGGTCGGCGGTGATAGTGAGCACCGTCGACTTCGATCTGCCTGCTTATGTCACCTTCCCCAACCCCACGACAGCCACCACCGCCGTGGCACTACTCATCTAGACCGGCTCGCTTCAATGCGCGGCGAGCGCCGTCTCGGCCGCCGCGTGCCCGCTGCGCGCGGCGCCCTCGAGCGTGGCCGGCCAGCCCGTGGCCGTCCAGGCGCCGGCGAGCACGAGCCCCGCGAGAGCGGTCGCGGGCGGCGGGCGCAGCGCTGCGGTGCCAGGGACCGCGCGGAAGGTCGCGGCGTGCTCCTTGGTCGCGCTGAAGTGCTCGATCCGCGCCGAGGCGGCAGCGGGGAGGAGCTCCGCGAGCGCGGGCACGTAGCGCTCGCGCAGGGCCGCGGTGCTCATGCCCATCTCCTCGCGCGCGCCCGACAGCGAGACGGCCAGGTACTGGCGGGCGGTCCAGGCCGCGGGCGTGCGGTCGAAGACGTACTGGACGGGCGTGTCGACGCCGGCCGCGAAGCGGTATGCCATCACGCGGCGGTCATAGACGACGTGGACGTTGACGATCGGCGAGGACCGCAGTGCGCCAGGCCAGCTCGCTCCGCGTCGCGCGGCCTCGGGTAGCAACGCGGCGGCGCGGTCGTGGGGCACGGCGACGATCACGGCGTCGGCGCCGAGCCAGGAGGAGGCGGGCCCGACGACCGCGAAGCGGCCCCCGAGCTTGGTGATCTGCTGCGCCGGCCAGCGCAGGTGCACGGTGACGCCGGCCGCCGCGAGCGCGCGCGCCGCCGGGTCGCCGATGATCTCCTGCAGCGGCGCCCGGTGCAGCCCGATGTCGCCGGCGGCCGCGTCGTGCAGCAGACCCTGCTGGAAGACGAAGGCGCCGAGGGCAAGCGAGGCCTCGTCGGCCCGCAGGTTCAGCGTCGGCAGCGCGATCAGGTCCCACAGCACCGAGATCGCGTGCGCGCTCTGGCCATGCTCCGACAGCCAGGACCCGAGCGTGCGCGAGTCGTCGGCGCCGACGCGGCCGAGCGCTAGCGCGGCGCGACCGGCGGCGATTCGCTCGCGCAGCGAGAGGTGCGGGTAGCGCAGCAGCGTGCGCGCCAGATGAAACGGCGGACGGGCGCCGCTGCGGCGCAGCAGCGCGGCCGGGCGACCGGGCGCGAGCACGGGTATCTCGAGCGTCGGCTGCAGGTCGACGAGCGGCTCGCTGCCGAGCTTGCCGAGCAGCGCGCGGTAGGCCGTGCAGCAGCGCAGGAACACATGCTGGCCGTTGTCGAGCCAGAGCCCGTCGCGCTCGACCGAGTAGGCGGCGCCGCCCAGGCGTGGGCGGACCTCGACAAGCGTGACCGAGGCGCCGGCGGCGGCGCAGTCCAGCGCCGCGACGATCCCGGCCACGCCGCCGCCGACGACGACGACGTTCACGGCCGGCCGGCGCCGAGCAGGCTTCCCGCGGCCACCGCAACCTTCGTCAGCGGCCCGAGCGCGACGCGGCGCTCGAGGATGGCACGCGGGTTCGATTCGATGCGATCGAGCAGCCGCCGGTAGATACCGCTCATCGCGAGCACGCAGGCGGCGCTGCGGCGGTCGAGCATCGTCGTCAGCTGCAGGCCGCGCGCGTACCACTCGCGCGCACGCGCGCTCTCGAAGGCGACCAGCGGCCCGATCGACTCAGGCCCGGGCGCGCCGAAGCGCTCGAGGTCCTCGGCCGGCAGGTACGTCCGCCCGCGCGCAGCATCCTCGCGGACGTCGCGCAGGATGTTGGTCAGCTGCAGCGCGACGCCCAGATCGTCGGCCAGCTCGCCGGCGTCGGCGCCATCGGCGCCGAAGACCGCGACGCACAGTCGCCCGATCGAGCCTGCCACGCGCCGACAGTAGACGACCAGCTCCTCGAAGCTCTCGTAGGTCGTCCCGTCGACATCCATCCGCACGCCGTCGATCAGGTCGAGCAGGGATTGGCGCGGGATCGGGAAGCCCCGCTCGGCCTCATGCAGCGCGACGAGCACGAGGTCGCCGTCCGGCGCCGCGCCCAGCGACGCGGCGGCGGCGGCGAGCTGACGGCGCTTCTCCTCGGCCGCCAGCGTGCCGTCGCCGATGTCGTCGACGCGGCGCGCGAACGCGTAGATCGCGAACAGGGCGGCGCGCTTCTCGGCCGGCAGCAGCCGCATCCCGTAGTAGAAGTTGGCGGCCTGCTGACGCGTGATCTGCGCGCAGTGGCGCCGCGCGGGCTCGCTCATCCGCCAGCTGCCCGGATCAGCACGCGGACGATCGCGCCGATCTGGCGCCGCCGTGTGGGCCGCGGATCGCCCGCAAGCACCTCGTAGCCGGCGATAGCGATCGCCTCGAGCGCGGCGCGGCCGCCGCCGGTGTAGCCCGCGATCGCGAGCCGCTGCCAGCCGCGCAGGCTCGCCACGAGCGCGTCTCCCTCGCGAAACAGCACCGCCGTGCGCGCCGCCTCAAGGGCGAGCACGCGCCGCAGCGGCTCGCTGACGTGGCTCGCGGACAGCGATTCGATCGTGCAGCCGTGGCGCGCGAGGTCCTCGAGCGGCACGTACACGCGGGCGCGCGCCAGGTCCTCGCGCACGTCCTGCCAGTGCTCGGTCAGCTGCAGCGCCGTGCAGACGGCGTTGGAGCGCTCGATCCGCTCCGCCGTCGCGGCGCCGAACACGCAGAGCACGAGCTCGCCGACCGGGTCGGCCGAGAGATGGCAGTAGCCGAGCAGGTCCTGCCAGGTCTCGTAGCTGTGGACGCGCTGGTCCATGCGGTTGGCCTCGATCAGCCGCTCGAACGGCTCGCGTTCGAGCCCGCACTCGGCGATCGTCGGCGCCAGCGCGCGAAGCAGCGGGTGCGTGGCGCTGCCGGCGAAGGCTCGCTCGAGCTCCTCCGCGAGCCAGTCGAGCGCGGCGAGGCGGTCGCCGGGGGCTTCGTCACCGAGTTCGTCGACCAGGCGCGCGAAGCCGTAGATCGCGAGCAGGTGCGCGCGCGCTCGCGGGGGCAGCAGGCGCGAAGCCACCGGGAAGTTCTCGGTCGCGGCGCGGGCCATGATCGGTTCGGGGCTGGTGGAGGCGTACATCGGTGGTCTCGCGGGGCCTTTGCAGCGTGGCGGGTGCAGCGTTACACACGAGGGCCCCGGAACGCGCCTCAGGACTGGATCTTATATAAGATCGAGTCTCAATACTGGCCTCGCACCAGAGCGCCCACCACCCGCCACCACTCGAGGAACCACGGTTGAAAGCTCGACGCGCCGCGCTGGTCATCTCGCTGTGCCTCGCGCTCGCGCTCGCGGCGGCCGGCTGCGGCAGCGGCGGCACCGCAGCGGCCGGCCAGCGCCTGCGCGTAGTCGCCGCGGAGAACTTCTGGGGCGCCGTCGCGAGCCAGATCGCCGGCTCCAAGGCCAGCGTGACCAGCGTCATCGTCAACCCCAATACCGATCCCCACAGCTACGACCCCACGCCGGCTGACGCGCGTAGCTTCGCCGCCGCCAAGCTGGCGATAGTCAACGGGATCGGCTACGACGGCTGGGCCTCGAAGCTGATCGCCGCGAGCCCCCTCGCCGGCCGCGTGACGCTCGACGTCGGCGACCTGCTCGGCCTGCGAGACGGCGACAACCCCCACCAGTGGTATTCGCCGAACTCGCTCGCGCGGGTGGTCGGCGCGATCGCCGCCGACCTGGTCCGCCTGGACCCCCGCGACGGCGTCTACTACCGCGCCCGCGCGCAGGCGTTCGACACGCTGGCGCTGGCGCGCTACCACGCGCTGATCGCGCAGATCCGCTCCCGCTACCACGGCGTCGCCGTCGGCTACAGCGAGAGCATCTTCCAGCCGCTCGGCCAGGCACTCGGCCTGCGTCTGCTGACTCCGTACAGCTTCGCCAAGGCGATCGCCGAGGGCACCGACGTGAGCGCCGCCGACACGCAGACGGTGGAGCGCCAGGTCCGCCGCCACCTGATCCGCGTCTGGATCTTCAACAGCCAGAACGTCACGCCCGAGGTGCAGCACGTGAACAGCCTCGCGCGCGCCGCCGGCATCCCGATCACGACCGTGACCGAGACCCTGTCGCCGGCCGCGGACAGCTTCGAGCAGTGGCAGGTGGCGGAGCTCGAGTCGCTCGAACGGGCACTCGCGCGCGGGATCAAGCGGTGAGCGCGGTGGTGGCGCTGCGCGACGCGGCCGTCGCGCATGGCGAGGCGACCGTCTGGAGCGGCGTCGATCTCGACCTCGCCGCCGGCGAGTTCGTCGGCGTCCTCGGCCCCAACGGCGCCGGCAAGTCGACGTTCCTGGCGGTCCTGCTCGGGCTGCTGCGGCTGAGCGCCGGCAGCGCCAGCGTGCTCGGGGCGGCGCCCGGCGAGCGCCGCGAGCTGATCGGCTACCTCCCGCAGCGACGCTCGTTCGATGAGAGCGTGCGCGTGCGCGGCCGCGACATCGTCGCGCTCGGCCTCGAGGGGACGCGCTGGGGCACGCCGCTGCCGTTGCTCGGCGGCCGCCGCCGTGCCGAGGTTCGCGCGCGCATCGACGCCGTCCTCGAAGACGTCGGCGCCGTCGCCTACGCCGACCGCCCGATCGGCGAATGCTCCGGCGGCGAGCAGCAGCGGCTGCTGATCGCGCAGGCGCTGGTGCGCTCGCCGGCGCTGCTGCTGCTCGACGAGCCGCTCGAGAGCCTCGACCTGCCCAACCAGGCCTCGGTCTCTGCGCTGGCGGCGCGCTTCTGCCGCGAGCACGGGATCACCGTCGTGCTCGTCGCCCACGACGTCAACCCGCTGCTGCCCTACCTCGACCGCGTCGTCTACTTCGCCGGCGGTCGCGCCGTCGCCGGGACGCCCGGGCAGGTGATCACGACCGCGACGCTGAGCGCCCTCTACGGCGCCGGCGTCGAGGTGCTGGCGCGCTCCGACGGCCGTCTGGTCGTCGTCGGCCAGCCCGACATGCACACCCACCACGGTCACTGATGAACCCGAGCTTCTCCGCCAACCCGATCACCGACCTCAACGAGCTCCTGCAGTACCCGTTCATGGTCAACGCGCTTGCGGCGGCGACGATCGTCGCCCTCGTCGGCGCGCTGATCGGCTGGTTCGTGGTGCTGCGGCGGGAGAGCTTCGTCTGCCACACCCTCTCGGTGATGTCGTTCCCCGGCGCCAGCGGGGCCGCGCTCGCCGGCCTGCCGCTGGCCTCGGGCTACTTCGCCTTCGCCCTCGCCGGCGCGCTGGCGATCGCGTTCGGGTCGCGCGCGGGTGCGCGGCGCAGCCTCAGCCACGAGTCGGCCGTGGTCGGCTCCGTCGGCGCGGCGGCGCTGGCACTGGGCTTCCTCTTCCTGTCGCTCTACGGGGGCGTCCTCGAAAGCGTCGAGACGCTGTTGTTCGGCTCCTCGGTCGGGATCACCGTCGGCCAGGTGCGGACGCTCGCGGTGGTCGGGCTGCTCGCCGCGACCGCGCTCGCTGCGATCGGCCGCCCGCTCTTCTACGCCTCGATCGACGAGCAGGCGGCGCGTGCCGACGGCGTGCCGGTGCGCGCGCTCGCGATCGCGTTCCTCGTCCTGCTCGGACTGGCCGTCGCCGCGATCGCCCAGATCGTGGGCGTCCTGCTGACCTTCGCGTTGCTGGTCGCGCCCGCCGCGACCGCGCAGCAGCTGACCTCGCGCATCGGCCTGAGCCTCGCCCTCGCCGTGGCCCTCGCGCTGGTCGAGGCGTGGGCGGCGCTCACGCTGAGCTACTTCACCAACCTCTCACTCGGCTTCTACGTGACGAGCATCGCGCTCGCGCTGTACGCGATCGCGCGCGCCGCGCGGGAGCTTCGACGCTGATGTTCGCGCTGCCGTTCGTGCGCGACGCGCTGCTCGCCGGCTCGCTGATCGCGGTGGCGAGCGGCCTGCTCGGCTACTTCGTCGTCCTGCGCGCCCAGGTCTTCGCCGGTGACGCCCTCAGCCACGTGGCCTTCACCGGGGCGCTGGCGGCGGCCGCAGCCGGGATCGACCTGCGCATCGGGCTGTTCGCGGCGACCGTGGCGATCGCGCTGCTGTTCGCGGCGCTCGGCGGCCGTGCCCGTGCCGACGACGTCACCATCGGCGTCGTCTTCGCCTGGATCCTCGGCCTTGGCGTGCTCTTCCTCGACCTCTTCAACGCCAGCAGCGGCGGCGGCAGCGGCATCGTCGGTGCGCGCGCCCTGTTCGGTTCGATCTTCGCCCTCAGCGGCGGCGAGGCGCGGCTTGCGGCGCTCGTGGCGCTGGCATTGATCGCCGCCACGCTCGCGGTCGCGCGCCCGCTGCTGTTCGCTACGCTCGACCCTGCCGTCGCGCTTGCTCACGGCGTGCCCGTGACGGCGCTCGGGGCGCTCTTTCTCGTGCTCGTCGGAGTCGACGCGGCCGAGGCCACCCAGGCCGTCGGCGCCCTGCTGTTGCTGGGGCTGCTCGCCGCCCCGGCCGGCGCGGCCCACCGCCTGACGGCGAGCCCATACCGCGGCATGGCGCTGTCGGCGGTGCTCGCGCTCGCCTCGGTGTGGATCGGCATCGCGCTCAGCTATCGAGTCTCCTCGCTGCCTCCCAGCAGCGCGATCGTGCTGGTGGCCGCCGCTTTCTATGCGCTTGCGCTCGCCGCCGGCTCGCGGGCGCACGCGGGCGTTCTAGGATGGAGGCGATGAGCACGGCCGAAGATTGGGCCGAGCGCGCGAGCGAGCGGCTGGCGTCGGCGGGTTACCGCCGCGGCGGCGCGCGCCGGGCAGTGATCGGGCTGCTCGGCGAGCAGCGCTGCGCGCTGTCGGCGCTCGAGATCGGCGCGGCGCTCCAGCGCGAGAACCGCGCCGTGTCGCGCGCGAGCGTCTACCGGATCCTCGAGGAGCTCGAGCAGGAGCAGCTGGTCGCGCGCATCGAGGTCGGTCACGGCATCGTCCGCTACGAGCCGATCCGCCATGGCCACGGTCACCACCACCACATGGTCTGCGACCGCTGTGGGCGCCTGATCCCGTTCGCGGACGAGGGCCTCGAGCGCGAGCTGCGCCGCGTCAGTGAGGATGTCGCGCTGGCGGTCGCCGAGCACGAGGTCATCCTCCGCGGCGCCTGCGAGCGCTGCCTCGAGCGGTCGGCAGAATGACGCCATCCCTGCCAAGCTCTACGTTGAGTCAACAAGCGAACGGAGGCGAACCAACATGGGCCTACTCGATAAGGTCAAGGCTTCGGCCGAGCAGGCGGCGAGCAGCGCGCAGAAGCAGGCGCAGATCGTCGCGACGAAGCGCGAGCTGAGCCAGGCCTACAGCGAGCTCGGCAAGACGGCCTTCGGGCTCGTCGACCGCGGCGAGGTCAGCCACGGCGACCTCGCGTCCGGCGTCGACCACATCCGCGAGCTGCAGGCGCGCCTCAGCGGCGATGGGGCGAGCGCCTCGGCCGATGACGCGGGCGGCGCGAACGGCGGCGCCGACATCGTCGAATAGCAGAGGGGACACCGCCGCCGCCCCCAGCGTCTGCGCCGCAGCGCAGGCGTGGGCGCGCGCTCGCGCGCGCCATACCCTGCTGCACTTGCCTCTAGGTGTCTGCAACCGCGCCTGTGCGTGCGCGTCTTGTGCCGGCCGAAGCCGCTACCACAGAGGTTCGGCTAGAGTCCCCCGCGCGCGTCACGCGGCGGTTGTCATGTCATTAGGAGGAGGGAAGTAGCAGAAATGAGTTACCGAAACCTCGAGGAGAAGCTGCAGGCGGCCGGAGGCCCCGTCGAGATGGCCCGCAACTCGCAGATCGGCCCCTACGTGTACCCGAAGGTGCCCGCCGAGTTCACCAACTGGCGCGATGAGCAGGTGGCGTGGGCGCAGACCTGCGCGCTGTTCGACCAGTCCCACCACATGACGGAGCTCTACCTCGAGGGCCCGGACATCATCAGGCTGCTGTCCGACGTCGGCGTCAACAGCCTCTCGAACTTTGCGGTCAACAAGGCCAAGCAGCTCGTCGTCTGCAACGCCGACGGCTACGTGATCGGCGACGGGATTCTGTTCTACCTCGATGCCAACAAGATGGTGCTCGTCGGTCGTCCCTCGGCGCACAACTGGGTCCAGTACCACGCCGAGACCGGCGGCTACGACGTCAGCTGCGAGCGCGACGAGCGCACCGCCGTGAACCCGACCGGGCGCCGGCGGGTCTACCGCTTCCAGGTCCAGGGACCGACCGCCATGGAGGTCATGGCGAAGGTCCTCGGCGGCCCGGTACCGGAGATCAAGTTCTTCAACATGGCCGACATCACGATCGCCGGGCGGACCGTCCACGCGCTCCATCACGGCATGTCCGGTGCGCCGGGCCTCGAATTGTTCGGGCCGTGGGAGGAGGCCGAGGAGATCCGCGGCGCGATCGTGGCGGCCGGTGATGAGTTCGGGTTGCGCCAGGTCGGCTCGCGGGTCTACGCGACCAACACGCTCGAGTCGGGCTGGATCCCCTCGCCGCTGCCGGCGGTCTTCAGCGGCGACGAGCTGAAGGCATACCGCGAGTGGCTGCCCGCCGACAGCTACGAGGCCACCGGGTCGCTCGGCGGGAGCTTCTACTCCGACGACATCGCCGACTACTACCTGACGCCGCACGATCTCGGCTACTGGCCGTTCGTGAGGTTCGACCACGACTTCATCGGTCGCGAGGCGCTCGAGAAGATGGCCGAGAACCCGCCGCGGCGCAAGGTCACGCTGGCCTGGAACGGCGAGGACGTCGCCAAGGTGTTCCAGTCGCTGGTCACCGACACGGGCGGCCGCGCCGGCAAGTACATCGACCTGCCGCTCTCCAACTACTCCACCTGGCCCTACGACAAGCTGCTCGCGGGCGACGAGCAGGTCGGCATCTCGACCTTCTCCGGCTACAGCTACAACGAGCGCTCGATGCTCTCGCTGGCGATCGTCGACGCTGACGTCGCGATCGGCAACGAGGTGACGCTGGTCTGGGGCGAGGAGGGTGGCGGCTCGGCCAAGCCGGTCGTCGAGCGCCACGAGCAGATGGAGATTCGCGCGATCGTGAGCCCGGTGCCATACGGCGAGGTCGCCCGCACCTCCTACGCGGAGGGCTGGCGCACCAAGGCCGCGGTTTAGAGGGCGGAAGAGCGAGCCTCTCACGGGGCTCGCTCTTCCGCTGCCTCACGTTTGTAGTGCTCGCGGCGTTAATGACTCGATGAGCTTTGCCACGGCACGCGCAGGCATGGCGGCGCGCCCGCGCGAGGTGAATGTGCGCGTGGTGGTGGCGATCGCTGTGACGACCCTGCTGTGGGCGTCGGCGTTCGTCGCGATCCGCTCTGCGCGCACTCATTTCGCGCCGGCGCCGCTGGCGCTGGGACGGGTGCTCGTGGGCGCCGTGGCGCTGAGCGCGATGATGGCCTTCAAGCGGCCGGCGCTTCCGGGGCGCCGCGAGCTGCCGTCGATCATCGCCTTCGGCGTGCTGTGGTTCGGCATCTACAACATCGCGCTCAACCAGGGCGAGCGCCTGGTCGACGCGGGCACCGCGGCGATGGCGGTCAACGTCGCCCCGATCCTGATCGCGGTCTTGGCGAGCTGGCTGCTGCGCGAGCGGCTGTCGCGCTGGGTGCTGGGCGGGCTTGGCATCGCGTTCGCCGGCGCTGCGGTGATCGCCGTGAGCTCGTCGAGCCACCACGGCGGCATCGGCGGCGTGCTGCTGTGCCTGCTCGCGGCCGCCGTCTATGCGGTCGCCGTCGTGATGCAGAAGCCGGTGCTTGCGCGCGTGTCGCCGATCGCCGTGACCTGGGGGGGATGCCTGGCGGGCGCTTTGGTGTGCCTGCCGTTCGCGCCGGCGCTCGTGCACGAGCTGCGCGGCGCGCCGGCCACCAGCACGCTGCTCGTCGCCTACCTCGGCGTCGGACCGACGGCCGTCGGATTCTCGACCTGGGCGTACGCGCTCTCGCACTCGACGATGGCGCGCCAGGGCGCAACCACCTACCTGGTGCCGCCGCTGGTGATCGCGATCAGCTGGGCGACGCTCGGCGAGGTTCCGGGCCTGATCGCGATCGCGGGCGGCGTGCTCTGCCTGGCGGGCGTCGCGGTGACGCGGCGGCGACGCTGAGCTAGCGCTCGTAGGCGTAGGGGAGGTCCGCCACGACCTCCTCGAGCGGGCGCCGCCGACCGGCGTGGAAGGGGATCTCCTCGCGCGTGTGGCGGCGCGCCTGGGCGCTGCGCAGAAGGCGCATCAGATCGACGATCGGCTCGAGCTCGTCGCACTCGAACGCGAGCAGCCACTCGTAGTCGCCGAGCGCGAAGGCGCTGACGGTGTTCGCGCGGACCTCCGGACGGCTGCGCCCCATCTCGCCGTGCTCGCGCAGCATCTCGGCGCGCTCGGACTCCGCCAGCAGGTACCACTCGAGCGAGCGCACGTAGGGGTAGACGGAGACATAGCGCCGCGGCGGCTCGCCGCGCATGAACGCCGGCGTGTGCGACTTCGCGAACTCCGCCTCGCGGTGCACGCCGATCGCCGACCAGACCGGCGACAGCGCGTCGCCGAGCTCGGTCGAGCGAAAGCGGATCAGCGCGTCCTGGACGGCGTCGGCGCTGTGGCCGACCAGCCACAGCAGCATGTCGGCGTCGGCGCGGTAGCCGCTCACCGTGTAGGCGCCGCGCAGAGTCGCCTCGCCCTCGGTCAGCGCGGCCTGCGCGTGTCCGGCGGCGCGCTCGCGGTGCTGCGCGCCAAGCGGGCGCGCCGGGTCGGCCGCAAAGCTCGCGTACAGCGCGTAGGTCGGGCCCGTCGGCTGCTCGCTCATCGGCGCCGCCTCAGGGGCGGGCGCGCCGGCGCGCCGCGGGCTCGAGCGCCGGGTTGGCGTAGCCGGCGTCCTCGTGGTTGAGATTGACCCCGGGCGGCACGATCTCGTCGATGCGGTCGAGCAGCGCCGGGTCGAGCGAGAGCTCGGCGGCCGGCAGGTGCGACTGCAGGTGCTCGAGCGTGCGGGGGCCGATGATCGCCGAGGTCACCGCCGGGTGATTGATGACCCAGGCGAGCGCCAGCTCGGGCAGCGCCAGTCCCGCCTCGCCGGCGAGCACGGCCAGCTTCTCGGCCGCCTCGAGCTTGCGCTGGTTTCCCTCCAGCGCGATGTCGAAGCGGTGCGGCAGGCGATCCGAGCGAGTCGAGACGGGCAGCTCCGCGCCCTTGCGGTAGCGCCCGGAGAGCCAGCCGCTTGCGAGCGGGCTCCACGGGATCACGGCGATGTTGTGGCGCTGGCAGGTGGGCAGCACGTCGGCCTCGACCCCGCGCACGAGCATCGAGTAGGGGGGTTGCTCGGTCGCGAAGCGCTCGAGGCCGCGCTCGCGCGAGGCCCACTGGGCCTCGACGAGCGCCGACGCCGGGAAGGTCGAGGAGCCGATGTAGCGGACCTTGCCGGCGTGGACGAGGTCGCTCAGCGCCGACAGCGTCTCCTCGATCTCCGTGCCGGCGTCGGGCCGGTGGATCTGGTAGAGGTCGATCCAGTCGGTCTTCAGCCGCCGCAGCGAGTTCTCGACCTCGCGGATGATCCAGCGCCGCGAGTTGCCGCGGTGGTTGGGGTCCTCGCCCATCGGGCCGTTGACCTTCGTCGCGAGCACGACGTCGTCGCGGCGTCCGCCGGTGAGCGCTTTGGCGACGATCTCCTCGGACTCTCCGGCGGAGTAGACGTCGGCCGTGTCGATGAAGTTGATGCCGGCGTCCAGCGCCGCGTGGATGATGCGGATCGAGTCCTCGTGATCGGGGTTGCCCCAGGAGCCGAACATCATCGCCCCGAGGCAGAGCGGGCTGACTTTGACGCCGGTGCGCCCGAGCGTGCGTGGTTCCATGAGCTGAAACCTAGCGGAGCGCCGGCGCGAGTTGCTAGCGTGAAGCCGATGGCGGAGGATCGTCGGACTGTCAGAGCGCGGCTGTGCAGGCTCGTCCCGTTCGCGGCGGCCGGTTGCGCTGCCCTGATCGCGACCGCGGCGCGCCGCCGGGCGCGCAGCCGGATGGGCGGCGTCGGCGATCCACCGGAGCGCGAGTACGCCGAAGAGCGCATGGAGGAGAACGCGACCGGCGAGGGGATGCCGGAGCGCGACGTCTAGTGCCCGTGGCTCGCGAGCGCCAGCCTGCGGAATCGGCGTTCGAGGACCGCCGTGACGCGGGGCGCAAACTCGCGTCGCTGCTGAGTGCGCGTGCCGGCGAACGCTCGCTGGTGATCGCGCTCCCTCGCGGCGGCGCGCCGGTTGGCTTCGAGGTCGCGCGCTCGCTCGGCGCCCCGCTCGACGTCCTCGCGGTTCGCAAGCTCGGGGCTCCGCAGAACCGAGAGCTCGCCGTCGGCGCGATCGCTGAGGGAGGCGTCGCCGTGCTCGACCCGCGGTCGCTGCGGCACGTGGGCATGACGCAGGAGACGCTCGATGCGATCGTCGCGCGTGAGACACTCGAGCTTCGCCGCCAGGCCGAGCTCTTCCGCGCCGGTCGCCCCCCACTCGATCCGAGCGGCCGCCACGTGATCGTGGTCGACGACGGGCTCGCGACCGGCCTGACCGCACTCGCTGCCGTGCGGGCGCTGCGCGCCGGCGGCGCCGCGAGCGTGCTGGTCGCCGTGCCCGTCGGGGCGCGCGAGTCGCTCGCGATGCTGCGCGGTGAGGCCGACGAAGTGATCTGCCACACCGCTCCCGCCGTGCTGGTGGCGGTCGGCTACTGGTACCGGGACTTCGCGCCGGTCGCTGATGAGGAGGTGATCGCGCTGCTTGCGGAGGCGACGCTCGGGCCGGCGCCGCGAGCGTGAGCCGGCTGGCGCGGGCGCTGGCCGCGGCCGCCGTGCTCGGCCTCGCCGCCGCCCAGGGCGGCGTCGCCAGCACCGGCGCGTTGCTGCCGCCGCCGCGGATCGTGGCTGACCCGATCCCGTTCGGGGCGGCGCGCGAGCAGCAGATGCGCGCCTATGCGCTCGAGCACTACGGGATCGACTCCTACAAGCTCCTGCACCCGCACCTGATCATCTGGCACTACACGGAGAGCGCGACGTTCCAGAGCGTCTGGAACACCTTCGCCAGCGACGTTCCCGACGTGACCTACCACGAGCTGCCGCAGGTCTGCGCCCACTTCGTCGTCGACACCAACGGCACGATCTACCAGCTGGTGCCGCTCGACATCATGTGCCGCCAGGTCGTCGGCCTGAACTACACGGCGATCGGCATCGAGAACGTTGGCTTCTCCGATCAGCAGGTGATGGGCGACGCGGCGCAGTTCGACGCGTCGCTCGCACTCACGCGCTGGCTGCGCTGCCGCTACGGGATCGGCGTGTCGGGCGTGATCGGCCACAACGAGAGCCTCACGAGCCCCTACTACCGCGAGCTCGTGCCAGCCTTCCGCGGGCAGACGCATCTCGACTTCAACCGCGCCGACATGGAGGTCGTGCGCGCGCGCGTCGCCAAGCTGGCCTGCCGGCGCTGACCGCTCCGCCGCGCGGAGCGGTCAGCTCTGCTCGCGTCCGGGCCGCGACGCGCTCAGGCGAGCAGCGAGAGCAGCCAGTCGCGCCACGCCGCCACGCCCTCGCCGCTGCGGGCGCTGACCAGGAACTGCTCGGCCTGCGGGTTGACGGCGGCGATGTTCGCGCGCAGCAGCTCGAGGTCGAAATCGAGGTGCTCGAGCAGGTCGAGCTTGTTGATCACGATCGCGTCGCAGGCATGGAACATGAGCGGGTACTTGAGCGGCTTGTCCTCGCCCTCGGTGATCGAGATCACCATCGCGCGGGCGTCCTCGCCGATGCGGAACTCAGCCGGGCAGACAAGGTTGCCGACGTTCTCGACGATCAGCAGATCGAGCTCCGCCAACGCCAGCCCGCCGAGCGCCGAGCGGACCATGTTGGCGTCGAGGTGGCACTCGCCGCCGAACCCCGCGGCGGTGTTGATCTGGGTCACCGGCACGTGCAGCGCAGCGATGCGATCGCCGTCGTAGCTGCCCTGGACGTCACCCTCGATCACGCCGAGGGCGACGCCGTCCAGCAGCGGCACGAGGCGCTCGAGCAGCGTCGTCTTGCCCGCGCCCGGCGAGCTCATCAGGTTGACGACCGTGACGGCGGCGGCGGCGAAGTCGGCACGGTTAGCCGAGGCGATCGTGTCGTTGGCGTCGAGCACGCCCTCGACGACGCTCACGTGGTGGCGGTGCATTCGCGCTCCTGCTCAGCAGATCCGGGGAAGCGGGTCGCCGACGAGCATATCCAGCACGCGCCGGCTGCCGAACGCGGTCTGCACGAGCACCATGCCGGCGGGGTCCGCCTCGACCGCGCCGATCTCTGCGGCCTGCTCGCAGCCGCTGACCGTCCGCAGCGCCGCGAGTGCAGCGTCGGCCTCGTCGGCCGCCACGATCGCGAGCAGCCGGCCCTCGCAGGCGACATACATAGGGTCGATGCCGAGCAGCTCGCAGGCGCCCCCGACAGCCGGCGCGAGCGGGACGAGCTGCTCGTGGACGACGATCGCCGTGCCCGACGCCGCTGCGAGCTCGTTGAGCGCCGAGGCGAGCCCGCCGCGCGTGGGGTCGCGCAGGCTCCGCAGGCCGCTGTGGCAGGCGTCCAGCAGCGCCGCGACGGCCGGCCACAGCGAGCAGGTGTCCGAGGACACCGCGGCGCCGAGCTCGAACTCGCCGCGCGCGAGCATCACCGCAATGCCGTGTTCGGCGATCGGCCCGGAGACGAGCAGGCGGTCGCCCGGGCGAGCGCCGGCCGGCGACAGCGCCGCGCGCGCATCGACGATGCCGATCCCCGCCGTGCAGATGTACATGCCGTCGGCGGCACCGCGGCCGACGACCTTGGTGTCGCCGGCGACGATCTCGATGCCGGCCGCTCTGGCCGCCGCGCCGGCGGCGGCGATCTCCTGCCGCAGCACCTCGCTGTCGAGCCCCTCCTCCAGCACGAGCGAGAGCGTCAGTGCGAGCGGTGCGGCGCCGACCATCGCGAGGTCGTTGACGGTGCCGTTCACCGCCAGCTCGCCGATCGACCCGCCCGGGAAGCGCAGCGGCCGCACGACGAAGCTGTCGGTCGTCATCGCCACCGATGCGCCGCTGACGTCGACCACCGCCGCGTCGGCGAGCGCCGCGAGCTGCTCACCGGCGCCCAGTGCCGGCACCAGCAGCCGCTCGATCAGCTCGTGAGTGGCCTTGCCCCCGGCGCCGTGCGCGGTCGTGATGCTCGTTTCGCGAAACGCGCGCGGCCGCTTGCGCGCGCGCTCGATCCGCTCGAGCGCCGCCTGCTCGCCGCCGGCGCTCACCCGACGACCTCCGGTTGTCGTGCCCCCGCGGCGAGGCGGCCGTAGTTGAAGTAGGCGGCGCAGGCGCCCTCGGCGGCCACCATGCAGGTGCCGATCGGCCGCTCCGGCGTGCAGGCCGTGCCGAAGACCTTGCACTCCCATGGCTTGATCGACCCCCGCAGGACCTCGCCGCACTGGCAGGCCTTGGGATCGTCGATTCGAACACCCGGCATGTCGAAGCGCAGCTCGGCATCGAAGTCCGCGAACTCGTCGGCGAGGCGCAGGGCGCTGTCAGGAATGAACCCGAGCCCGCGCCACTCGAACTGCGGGCGCGTGGCGAAGACGGTGTCCATCGCTGCGAGCGCGCGCGGGTTGCCCGCGGGCGTCACCGCCCGCACGTACTGAATCTCGACCTCGCAGCGGCCGCTGCGCAGCTGCTCGAGCAGCATCAGCACCGCCTGGAGCACATCGATCGGCTCGAAGCCCGCGATCACCACCCCCTTGCCGTGTTCGGCGGGGATGAACTCGAACGGCCCGCTGCCGACGACCGTCGCGACGTGGCCGGGCCCGACGAAGCCGTCCAGCGAGACCTCGGGCGAGTCGAGCAGGGCGCGCAACGGCGGGCCGATCGTGACGTGGTTGCAGAAGCAGGAGAAGTTCGCGGTCGCTTCGGCGCGAGCTCGCAGCAGCGTCAGTGCCGTAGATGGGGCGGTCGTCTCGAAGCCGATCGCGAAGAAGACGACCTCGGCGTCGGGATTCTCGCGGGCGATCCGCAGGGCGTCGAGCGGTGAGTAGACGACGCGGACGTCGGCGCCGGCCGCCTTGGCGTCGAGCAACGTGCCCTCCGATCCGGGGACGCGCAACAGGTCGCCGAAGCATGTCAGGATCACGCCCGGCCGCCGTGCGATCGCGATCGCGTCGGCGACGCGGCCCATCGGGATCACGCAAACGGGGCAGCCGGGCCCGTGCACGAGCTCGACGTTTGCGGGCAGCAGCGACGCGATCCCGTACTTGTAGATCGTGTGGGTGTGGCCGCCGCAGATCTCCATCAGCTTGTAGTGGCGGTCGGTGTCGACGACGTCGTGGAGGCGACGGGCGATCGCGCGCCCGATCGTCCCGTCGCGGTACTCGGCGGCGAACTTCACGACGCCGTCCGAGCGATCGCGACCCCGCCGTGCACGAGCACCTCGTCGCCGACCGCGGCGTCGACGAGGTCGAGCAGCACCAGCGCGATCGTTCCGTCCGCGGCGACGCAGCGCGCTCCCTGCAGCGGCGCGGCCGGCTCAACCACGCGCATCGCGACGGCCTCGTCCGCGCATGTCGCGCAGCCGTCGCGGTGCTCGCACGCTTCGCCCGCTTCGCTCAACTGATCCTGCTCTCGGCGAGCTCCGCCAGCTCGGCCTCGAACGCCTGGCCCATCTCCCGCAGCAGCGCCAGGGTCCGCTCCGCCTCGGCCTCGTCGATCCGAGACATCGCGAAGCCCACGTGGATCAGCACCCAGTCGCCGGGCACGATCTCCTCGCCCTCCCACAGGAGCAGCGCCACGTTGACCTCACGGCTGACGCCGGCAACGTCGACGCGTGCGATCGCCGCCTCGCTGTCAACGATCTCGACGACCATTCCGGGGATCGCGAGGCACATCTGCCTCAGGCCGCCTCTCGCAGCCGTGCCGCGGCGACGGCGGTCTGGCCGTAGGAGATGCCGCCGTCGTTGCACGGCAGCCGCTGCGCGCAGAGCACCTCGAAGCCGTCGCGGCCGAGCAGCGCCGCGGTCCGCTCGAGCAGGACGGCGTTCTGGAAGACGCCGCCGGAAAGCACGACCGTCTCGATTCCCAGGCGCTTGCGCAGCAGCGCGCAGGCCGCCGCCCCGGCAGCCGCGAGGGCGTTGTGAAAGCGCGCGGCGACGGCGCCGACCGTGGCGCCGGCGTCGAGGTCGGCGACGACGGCGCGCACCGTCGGGCGTGCGTCGAGCGTCAGTGTGGGGAGGTCTGCGACCGCAAGCGGGTAGGCGCCGTGGGCGCCGCCCGCGACCGCCGCCTCGAGCGCGATCGCCGCCTGGCCCTCGTAGCTCGACTCGGCGCACAGGCCGCAGAGCGCCGCGACCGCGTCGAACAGCCGTCCTACGCTCGAGGTCGCCGGCGTGGCGATCCCCGCTGCGATCAGCCGCGCCACCTCGCGCCAGCGCTCCGGGTCGATGCGACCAGCAAGCCGCGGCGGCAGCGCGCCCGGATCGCCGTGCGCGGCGGCGAGCCACGACGCGGACATCCGCCAGGGCTGGCGGGCGGCGGCGTCGCCGCCGGGCAACGCGACAGTGTTGAGCGCGCCGGCCCGCTCAAAGCCGCGCAGGTCGCCCACCAGCAGCTCGCCGCCCCAGCTAGTGCCGTCCTCGCCGTAGCCGGAGCCGTCGAAGATCAGGCCGATCGCCGGGGCTTCGCGGCCGTGCTCGGCAAGCACCGCGGCCAGGTGGGCATGGTGGTGCTGGACCGCGATCAGCTCGACGTCGTCGAGATCGCGCGCGTAGGACGTTGAGAGGTAATCAGGGTGCATGTCGTGCGCGACGACAGCCGGATCGACGCCGAACAGCCTCCGCAGGTGCGCGTCGGCTTCGCGGTAGGAGCGCAGCGTTTCGGCCTCGCGCAGGTCGCCGATGTGCTGGCTGACCCAGGCGCGAGGACCCTTGGCGAGGCACAGCGTCGCCTTGAGCTCGGCGCCGCAGGCGAGGATCTCGCGCGGCGCGACAAACGGCAGCGCGATCGGGGTCGGGACGTAGCCGCGCGCGCGCCGGAGCGTGAGCCTCCTGCGCGCTCCGCCCAGCGCGACAGTCCGTACGACGCTGTCGTCGGCGCGCACGTGGATCGGGCGGTCGTGTACGAGCATCAGGTCGGCGATCGCGCCGAGCCTGCGCAGCGCCTCCTCGTCGCGGTGGACGATCGGCTCCTCGCTGCCGTTGCCGCTCGTCAGCACAAGCGCGCAGGCGGCATCGCGCACGAGCAGGTGGTGAAGCGCGCTTGCCGGCAGCATCACGCCCAGCGTGGGCTGCCCGGGGGCGACCGCCGCCGCAACCCGCGCGCCGCGGCGCCGCGCGCAGATCACGATCGGACGCTCGCGACCTTGCAGCAGGGCCTCATCCGCCGCGCTCATCGCGACCAGCTCGCGCGCCTGCTCGAGGCCGGCGACCATCAGCGCGAACGGCTTCTGCTCACGGTGCTTGCGCGCGCGCAGGCTCGCGAGCGCAGACTCGCTGTCGGCACGGCAGGCGAGCTGGTAACCGCCGAGGCCCTTGACCGCGACGATCAGTCCCGCGCGGAGGGCGCGCGCCGCTGCAGCCACGGCGTCGCGCTCTGAGCCGATCGGCGCCTCGCGGCCGTCGCAATCGATCAGGCGCGCCGTCGGCCCGCAACGCGGGCAGGCGATCGGCTGGGCATGGAAGCGGCGGTCGCCGGGGTCCTCGTACTCGTCGCGGCACTCGGGGCACATCGCAAACGCGCCCATCGTCGTCGCCGGGCGGTCGTAGGGCACGGCGGTGACGATCGTGAAACGCGGCCCGCAGGCGGTGCAATTGATGAACGGGTAGCGGTGGCGGCGGTCGGCCGGGTCGTCACACTCGCGCAGGCACTCATCGCAGGTGGCGGCGTCGGGCGCCACGAGCGCTTCACGAGCCAGGCTCGGCCTGCTCGCGGCGATTGCGAACCCGCGCGCCCCGGCCGGGGCGAGGTGGTCGACACGCAGCAGCTCGATCACCGCCAGCGGGGGAGCATCTCGGGGCAGCAGCTCGATGAAACGCTCGATCGCCAGCGGGTCGCCCTCGACGTCGATCGCGACTCCGCGGGCGTCGTTGCGAACGTCGCCGCAGAGCGCCAGCGAAGTCGCCAGGCGGTAGGCGTGCGGGCGAAAGCCGACGCCCTGGACGGTGCCGTCGACGTGCACGAGCGCCCGCGCGCGCCCCCGCGCACTCATCGCGCCGGCCCTCGTAGGCTTGGTCGATGCACGAGCTCTCGCTCTGTCGCTCGATCGTCGCGATCACCGTCGGCCACGCGCAGGGTAGACCGGTGGCGATCGTGCGCGTGCGCGTGGGTCATCTGCGCCAGGTGGTCCCCGACACGCTCGAGCGCTGCTTCGAGCTGCTGGCGCCCGCAAGCGGGCTCGAGGGCGCTGTGCTGGAGATCATCGAGGTCCCGGCCGAGGTCCGCTGTCGCGGCTGTGGCGCGACCACGGTGCTCGAGCGCTTTGAGCTGCGCTGCGGCGCCTGCGGCGGCAGCGATCTCGAGGTGGTCGCCGGCGAGGAGCTGCTCGTGGATTCGCTCGAGCTCGCGGATTGACGCCCTCAGCACGTCGCGACCTCCGCCGCCAGCGCCGCCGCCAGCTCGCGCGTCGCCTCGGCAACGGCCGGCGAGAGCTCCTCGCCGGCCCCGAAACGCGCGCCCTCGATCCCGTGAACGATCACGCTCGGCGGCAGCCGGCCCAGCGCGCGGGCCAGTTCGAGCGCGTCGGCGAGCCCGAGGCGGTGCGTCGAGATGCTGAAGAGCTCCGCGGGCAGCGCGTGCTCGCTCGCGTCGAAGCGGTGAAGGGTGCCGGGCGGAGCGCCGGAGTGCACGGCGTCGACCAGCCACACGGCGGCCGCACCGTCGAAGCGCTCGATCAACTCGAGCGGCTCACGCTCGTGCGCGACGACGTCCACGCCCGCCGGCGCACGCTCCGCGAGCAGCGCCGCCACCGCCAGCCCGGCGCCGTCGTCGCCACGCCAGCGGTTGCCGACGCCGACGAGCCTCAGCACCGCTCGACCTCTAGCGTGAGGAAGTGCGTCGCACAGGAGATGCACGGGTCGTAATTGCGGATCGTCTGCTCGCAGCGGCGGCTCAGCTCGGCATCGGGAAGGTCCAGTGAGCGTTCGACGACGGCGCGCAGGTCGGCTTCGATAGCCGTCTGATTCTGCGAGGTCGGGGGGATGATCGTGGCCTCGAGGATCGTTCCGTCCGCGTCGACCTTGTAGCTGTGGTAGAGCAGCCCGCGCGGCGCCTCGCTGACGCCGTGCCCGACGCCGGCGCGCGGCTCGACCGTGACCGACGGCGCGTCCGGCTCCTCATAGGCCGCGATCAGCGCGAGCGCCTCGTCGACGGCGTGAACGAGCTCGACGGCCCGCACGACGATGCTGCGGAAGGGGTTGCGCTCCGGCGGGTGCAGGCCGACAGCGGCTGCAGCCTCGCGCGCGAGCGGCGTCAGCTGCTCGTAGCTGGTTGCGAAGCGGGCGAGCGGCCCGACCAGATAGCTGCCGCCGTCGCGGCGAAGGGAGTGCAGCGCGTGCGACCACGGCACGTGGCTCTCGACGAAGTGGTCGGGGTACTCGGGCGGCGTGATCTCGAGTCCGGCCGTCGAGACGATCCGCGGCCCGGCGTCGATCGGATAGCGGCCGGTCTCCGCGAGCGCGACCAGCTCGATGTCCTGCTCGTAGACGGGGAACTCGAGCCCCGCGGTGAGGGTGACGGCGTCGAGCGCGATCTCGCGGGCGCGCTCGAGCCCGTCGATCAGCGTCGCCAGCGCACGCTTGCTGGGCGCGCGGTGGACGCCGCCGACGCGCAGGTTGACCGGGTGGATCTCGCGGCCGCCGACGACCCGCATCACCTCGTTGCCGGCCTTCTTCAGCGCGAGCGCGTTGGCGACGACGAGCGGGTGATCGCGCGCCATCGCGACGGCGCTGTCGAAGCCGAGAAAGTCGGGCGCATGCAGCATGAAGACGTGGAGCGCGTGGCTCTCGATCCACTCGCCGCAGTAGAGCAGCCGGCGGAGCTCGCGGACCTGGCCGTCGACGGTAACGCCGCAGAGGCTCTCCATCGCCGTCACGGCGCTCATCTGGTAGGCGACCGGACAGATCCCGCAGATCCGCGAGGTGATGTCGACCGCCTCGCTGAAGTCTCGACCTCGCAGGAACGCCTCGAAGAAGCGTGGCGGCTCGTAGATGCGCAGCTCGACCTCGGTGACGCGGCCAGATTCGATCCGCACATGCATCGCCCCCTCGCCCTCGACGCGCGCGAGCGTGTCGGTGCGGATCGTCTTCGTGCGTGACTCACTCACCGCTTTGACCCCGCCCCGGCAAACGGCTCGGCGGCCGCGTGGAAGGTATGGAAGACGCGATCGATCGCGGTCTCGCCGGCGCCCTGCTCGAGCAGCCGGCGGGTCAGCGCCACGACATTCGGCGTCTCCATCGGCCCGAAGCAGCCGTAGCAGCCGCGGTCGAAGCTTGGGCAGATCGCTCCGCAGCCGGCGTGGGTGACCGGGCCCAGGCAGGCCGTGCCGTGCGCCACCATCACGCAGACGTTGCCGCGCCGCTTGCATTCCATGCAGACGCTGGTGGTGGCGATCTGGGGTCGGCGGCCCGCGAGCTGCGCGCCGATCACCTCGAGCAGCTGGCGCTTGTCGATCGGGCAGCCGTGCAGCTCGAAGTCGACGCTGACGTGCGCGGATATCGGCGTTGAGGTGGCGAGCGTCTCGATGTACTGCGGCTGCGCGTAGACGAGCGACACGAACTCGCCGACATCGGCGAAGTTCCGAAGCGCCTGGATCCCGCCGGCGGTCGCACAGGCCCCGATCGTTACGAGCCGACGCGAGGCGCTGCGCACGCGCACGATCCGCTCGCGATCCTCGGCGGTGGTGATCGAGCCCTCGACCAGCGAGAGGTCGTAGGGGCCGCGCACGGTCGCCGAGCTGGCCTCGGGGAAGTAGGCGATCTCGACCTCTCCGGCGAGCGCCAGCAGCTCGTCTTCGCAGTCGAGCAGCGACAGCTGGCAGCCGTCGCAGGAGGCGAACTTCCAAACGGCGAGCTTGGGCCGCCGACGGGTCGTTGTGCTCACAGCTCGCGCACCTCCATCAGCGGCGCGACCACGTCGTAGCCGTAGACCGGCCCGTCGCGGCAGATCAGCGTGGGGCCGAGCTGGCAGTGGCCGCAGTGCCCGACCCCGCACTGCATGTTGCGCTCCATCGAGACGTAGATCCGCTCAGGCGCGACGCCCCGCTCGATCAGCGCCTCGGCGCTGAAGCGCATCATGATCTCCGGGCCGCAGACGAGCGCGACCGCCGAGCCGGGGTCGAAGCGGGCGCCGCCGACGAGCTTCGGAACGACGCCGACGGTGCCCTCCCAGCCGCGCGCGGCGGCGTCGACGGTGACGCCGAGGCGGACCTTGCCGCGGCGCGCCAGCTGGTCGAGTTCGCGCCGGTAGAGCAGATCTGCTGGCGTGCGCCCGCCGTAGAGCAGGGTGACCTCGCCGTAATCGGTGTGCGCGCGCTCGAGCCACTGCACGGACGTGCGCAGCGGCGCGAGCCCGACGCCGCCGGCGACGACGACCACGTCGGCGCCGGCCGCCTCGGCCAGCGGCCAGGAGTTGCCGAACGGGCCCCGCACGCCGAGCACCGTGCCGGTCCGGGCGGCGCTGATCGCCCCGCTGACCGCGCCGACGGCGCGCACGGTGTGCGTGAGCAGCCCGCGGTCGGCGCCGGAGACCGAGATCGCGATCTCGCCGACGCCGAAGGCGTAGACCATCGTGAACTGGCCCGGCGCCGGCTCGAGCCCGTCCCCGGCGAGTGGCTCGAGCGTCAGCGTCCAGGTGTCGGAGGTCTCGCGGCGGCGGCGGCGCACGCGGAAGGGCTGTGGCAGCATCGGCCCGGCGGCCGGCGCGGCCTCAGCGAGCGCCGACATTTCCGTACACGTCGAGAAGCCGCAGGCGCGTCCACTGCAGCCGCTCGATCAGTGTCTGCGCGAAGCGGGCGGTCAGCTCGTAGCCGAGCGCCGGATCGGCGTCACACTTGCCGCGCAGGCAGGCGCCGTCGAACGCGGTCGCGCGCACGACGGTCGTCGCGTGGGCGTCGAAATGCCACCGGTAGGGCGGGAACAGCCACGACCAGCCGAGCATCTCGCCGGCGTCGATCGTCTCGATCACCAGCTGGCCGCTGGTCGGCGCGTAGGCCTCGAGTGCGACGCTGCCGTGGCGCAGCAGGTAGAAGAGGTCCGCCGTGTCGCCCTCGCGGAAGATCAGCTCACCGGCTTTGAAGTGGACGTTGGAGCCGCAACCCGCCACCAGCTCGACCCAGTCGCGGCGCAGGCCGGTGAAGAAGGGCGCGTCGCGCAGGAGATCGGCGACCGTGCTCACGCAAGCGCTCCGTCGCTCGCGCGGATCGCGGCGAGCTCCTCGGTCACGTCGATTCCGACCGGGCACCAGCTGATGCAGCGGCCGCAGCCGACGCAGCCCGAGCTGTCGAACTGGTCGTGCCACGTGCCGAACTTGTGCGTCAGCCACTGCCGGTAGCGGGAGCGGCCGGAGCGCCGCGTGCTGCCGCCGTGAAGGAAGCCGTGATCGACCGCGAAGCACGACTCCCACAGCCGCACGCGCTCGGCCTCCGTGCCCGTGAGGTCGCTGGCGTCCTCGACGCTCGTGCAGAAGCAGGTCGGGCAGACCATCGTGCAGTTGCCGCAGGTCAGGCAACGCTCGGCCACCTCCTCCCAGCGCGGGTTCTCGAGGTTGCGCGCGAGCAGGTCGCGCAGGTCGCCGGCCTGGACGCTGCGGCTCATCCGCGCCGCGGCGGCGGCGACGGCTGCCGCAGCCGCGGTCGAGTCCGCGGGCTCGGGGACGCGCGAGGGCAGCTCCGCCAACAGCTGCGCGCCGCGCGGCGACCCGGCGCGCGCGAGGAAGCGGTGCTCGCCGTCGAGGATCTCGTTGAGCGCCAGATCGTAGGCGCCGCTGACCTGCGGCCCGGTTCCCATCGAGGTGCAAAAGCACGTGTCGGCCGGCTCGAAGCAGTCGACGGCGACGATGAACGCATGCTCGCGCCGGCTCGCGTAGTCGGCGTCGACGTGGCGCCCGCCGAGCAGCACGCGGTCCTGGATCGCGATCGCGGCGAGCTCGCAGCCGCGAACCCCAACGAACGCCACCGGCGCTGGCGTCTCGCCGTCGCCTTCGAGCTCGAACCCTTCGCCGTCGCGGCGAGCCCGCCACAGCCGCAGCCGCGAGGGCAGCAGGAACTGCTTCCAGGAATGCGGCCCGACGGCGTAGCCGAAGCGGGCTGAGTCATCGCGCCGGTGAAGACGGTAGCCGCCGGGCTCCTGTGCGTCCCTCCAGCCGATCGGAAGCTCCGCCGCGGAACCGAGCTCGTCGTAGATGATCGCCCCGTCGCGGAGCTTGGGGCCGAGCACGCGGTAGCCGCGCGAGCGCAGGCTGGAGACGAGCGTCTCCAGCGCGTCCGGCGCGAGCACGGCTGTCTCGAGGTCGTTCAAGGCATCCTTCTTGGCTGTCGCCCCAACGGTAGCCGAAGCTTGCAACCGTACGTAGTCCTCTGCATCCGTAATGTCCCGCGCTCAACGGCGCCAGGCGGCGAGCCACATCCTGAGCGCCAGCATCCGCCGCTCGCCGCTGGGCCGTACGCGAAAGCACTCCGAGCCACCCGGGCGCTCGCTGAGCGAGCGCTCGATCAGCGCCGCGGCGGCCGCGCCGCCCGAGCCGCGCGCCAGCCAGTCATCGAAATCGAGCTCGATCGGGAAGACCTGCTCGCGCTCGAGCACGAGCCCGCCGCGGGCCGCGAGCTCGCGCAACCGCCCGAGCGGCAGCGAGGCCCAGTGCGAGGGGTCGCGCAGGCGCTCGAGCTCGAGCGCCCAGGCGGCGGCGTCCGCATCATCGTCGGCGAGGTGGTCGGCGAGCACGACGCGCCCGCCGCGTCGGACCACGCGCGCGAGCTCGGCGAGCAGGCGGGACGGCACGGGCATGTGGTGGATCACGAAACGCGCGACCGCGCCGTCGACGCTCGCATCGGGCAGTTCGAGCGCAGTCGCGTCGCCCACCGCGAAGGTCGTATTCGCGAGGGCCGCCGCGGCCGCCTCGCGCCTGGCAATCTCGATCATCGCCGGCGTCAGGTCGACGCCGTGGACCGCTCCGGCATGGGCAGCGAGCTTGCGGGCGACGATCCCGGGTCCGCAGGCGACGTCGAGCCAGCGCTCCGCCGGGGCCGGGGAGGCGAGGTCCAGGAGCGCGTCGAGCATCTCCTCGGCGCGCGCCACAGCGCTGCGGTTGAAGCCCTCCGCCTGGTGGGTGAACTCCGCGACGACGGTTTCCTCGTGCACCGCGCGAGCTTACGCCAGGCACCGCCGCGAGGCGGCGGCCTTGATCTGGTCGCGCCCGATCCCTATTAATGCCCCTGGATGGAGGAGACCGCCGCACCGGCACAGACGCTGCCGCCTGCCGAAGAGGCCCGCCTGCGCACCGCCACATCGGCGATGCTCGCGGGGGTCGTGCTGGTCGCGGTCGCGATCGTGTTCCTCGCGTACGCGCCCGGCACCTACCAGGTGCTGCTGGCGCTGCACATACTCGCGGTCGTGATCTGGGTCGGCGGCGACGTGACGCTAACGACGCTCGGCGTCGTCTTCGAGCGCAAGGGCGACGGCGATGCGCTTGCCACGCTCGGCAAGCTCGGCGGCTGGATCGGCCCGCGCCTGTACACGCCGGTGCTGTTCGCCGTGTTCGGTCTCGGCATCGCGCTGGTCGAGAAGGGCGGCTGGGGTTGGAATCACTTCTGGATCGACTTCGCGATCGCCGGCTGGGGCGTGACGGCGACGCTCGGGATCGCCTTCATCGGGCCCGAGCTCGGCCGCATCGGCGCGCTCGCAGCGCAACTCGGCCCCGACTCGCCGGAGGTGGGGCGGCGGGTCAAGCGCCTGTTCATGATCTTCCGCGGTCAGACGGTGACGCTGATGCTGATCGTCATCGACATGGTCGCCAAGCCGACCTTCTGAACGCCGGCGCGCCGAGCTTCTGAGCGCCGACGCCGCTAGGGGGTGGCGGGGATCGCCTGCGGCGAGTGCGCGCGCCGCGCGGCCACCAGGCGCATCGCGACGACACCGCCGATCAGGAGCAGACCGCCCATGCCCTCGATCCAGCCGCCGGTGCCGAGCGAGCCGAGGTGGTCGAACGCCGCCTGCAGCCACGCCGCCGCGGCGAGGCCGAACCCGGCGCACGCGACGAGCAGCACCCCGTCAGCGCTGACGCGCGCGGAGGAGACAAGCGGCAGCAGCAGCGTCGCGGCATTAGCCAGGACGGCGATCAGGAGCAGGATCCCGAGCGCGTCGCCCGAGTCGGAGGCATTCCAGAAGCTCGGCCCGTCGGTGAGCACCGGCAGCCAGATCCCCGCCGCCATCAGGATCACGCCCGCGACGGAGAGCGCGAACAACGGGTCGCGGGCGAGGACCGCGGCGTCGGCAGCCGCCGCGGCAGGCGTCGCCTCGCCCCCTCCGTGCTCGGCTCTGCGCACGATCGCCCAGCCGATCGGGATCAGCAGCGTGCCGAGCCCGAGCCAGGCGCCGGCGCCGGGCGTGCCGAGGTGGTTGAAGGCGAAGATTGCCGGGACGTAGAGGTAGAAGCCGAAGACCGCGGTGCCGGCGGCCGCGCCTGCTGTGTCGAAGCCGACCTCGGCCGGGAGGTAGGAGGCCATGCTGAGCAGCGCGATCGTGAACACCGCGACGACTCCGTGATCGAAATAGTGCGACGTCGCACCGTGAGCCGAGACGAGATTGAGGCCGACCGCGAGCAGCCCGAGGATGATCCCGAGCATCGCCACGGCACGGCCAGCCAGCCCTACGCTCATCGCCTGCTCCTCCCGCTCAGCTTCGCTTGCCGGCCTCAGATACCACACCCGCGCGCCGCTTGCAACGCGGGCGAACGCTCAGGAGTCGTCGGACTCGGCAGCGATCTCGTCGAACACGGCGCGTGCCCGATCGAGCACCGCGGTCGCGGTTTCCAGCTCCTGTGCGCTGAACTCGGCGAGCGCTCGCGCCCACAGCCGCTCGTAGCGGGCGCGGCGCGCCGCCACGAGCGCTCCCCCCCGCTCAGTCAGCGACACGAGCACGAGGCGCCGGTCGCGCTCGCTGCGCGAGCGATCGACGAAGCCGCCGGCAGCGAGGCTGTCGAGCATCTGCGTGGCGGTCGCCGGTGCGACGTCGGCGCGGCTCGCGAGCTCGCTCGCGGACAGCTCGCCGCGCCCCGCGAGCCCGAACAACAGCGAGCACTGCGCGTAGCTGAGCTCGCCGGGCCTGTGCGTGTCGCGCCCGCGCAGGCGCCGCACAGCTGCCATCGCCGCCTTGAACGACGCGCCGAACGCCGCCACCGAGTCCTGCGCGGGCGCGTCGGCGCCACTGGCCGCGCGACGCTGTCGCGGTGCGGTGGCGCTCATGCGGCGATCTCCGCGAGCGAGGGCTCGTCGCCCGCCGCCCGACCGGCTGCGGCCGCCGCGTGGCGCGCGCGCTTGGCCTTGCGTTCGGACGCCGTCAGCCAGACGCACGGCCCGATCGCCGCGACCGACAGCGCGAAGGACCACCAGAACGCCGTCCCGTAGGCGCCCGCCGTGGCGGCGAGGCTCGGGGCGTGGCTGGCGGCGATGAGCGCGCGTTCGAGCACGACGGCGAGCACCGCGACGCCGATCGAGCCGCCGACGCGCATCAGCACGTTGAGCTGCGGCGCCGCGTCGGGCAGCTCGTGGCGCTCGAGCGCCGCGAACGCGGCTACGAACGAGGGCATGAAGGCAAAGCCGATGCCGACGCCGCGCAGCGCCGTCACGAAGCTCAGCCAGAGGATCGAGGTGTGGGCACCGATCAGGCCGAGCGGAATGCCGGCGAGCAGCGTCAGGAGCACGCCTCCCAGCGCGAGCGGCCCGCCGCCGATGCGGTCGGTGAGGCGCCCGACCAGCGGCATCACCAGCGCCATGCCGATCCCCTGCGGGCCGAGCAGCAGACCGGTGTCGATCACGCTCTCGTGGCGCAGGTTCTGGTAGTAGAGCGGCAGCAGGATGATCGCCCCGAACAGCGCCGCGCCGAGGAAGAACATGACCAACGAGGCGGCCGCGTAGGTGCCGCGGCGGTACAGGTGAAGGTCGAGCAGCGCGTCCTTCTTGTGCCAGGCGTACCAGGAGAATCCCACCAGCAGCGCGATGCCCGCGAGCAGCGGCAGCACCACCCGCGTCGCCGTGAACGTGTCGAGGATGCCGATCTCGGCGAGGCCGTAGGTGAGCAGCGGCATCCCGAACGCCATCAGGATCAGGCCGCGGTAGTCGAGCCGTGGCGGGCTCTCCGCCAAGCCGCTGGCCGGCAGGATCCGCAAGGCCAGAACGACCGCGATGATCCCGATTGGCACGTTGACGTAGAAGATCCAGCGCCAGCTCGCGCCGGAGAGGATCAGCCCGCCGATCGTCGGGCCGAGGATCGGCCCGAGCATCGTGGGCACTCCGGTCACGCTCATCACGCGTCCCATCCGCTTCGGTCCGGCGGTGTCCGCGAGGATCAGCTGGCCGACCGGCATGATCAGGCCGCCGCCGAGCCCCTGGAGGACGCGGAAGGCGATCAGCCCGTTGGTCGAGCCGGCGACTCCGCACAGCGCCGAGCCCGCGGTGAACAGGACCAGCGCGAAGAGGTAGACGCGCTTGGCGCCGAAGCGCCGGGAGGCCCAGCCGGTCAGCGGGATCACCGTGGCCAGCGACAGCAGGTATCCGGTGATCACCCACTGGATGTCCGACAGCGAGCTGTGGAGCTTCTCGTGCAGCGTCTGCAGCGCGACGTTGACGATCGTCGTGTCGAGGATCGACATGATCGAGCCGAGGACGACAACGATCGCGACGCGCCAGACGTAGGGGTCGATGCGATCCGAGCTGTCGGTCATGCAGAACCCGGAGGGCGCCGGCGGATCGGGCGCCGGAACCATCCGGTGGCTAAATGTTAGGCACCGAAGCGTCGGTCGTCAACGCCGACGGATAGGTTTCGACCGTGCGCGCGATCGTCTTCGACCGCAACGGCGGGCCCGACGTGCTCGAGCACAGGGACGTCCCGGAGCCGCTCGCCGGCGACGGCGAGGTGCTTGTCGAGGTCGAGGCCGTCGGCGTCAACTATCGCGACGTCTACGAGCGCGAGGGCAACGGCTACGGTGCGGCGGCGCCCGCGATCATCGGTGTCGAGGGCGCCGGCACGGTGATCGGAAGCGGCGAGCGCGTGGCCTGGGTCAGCGTTCCCGGCAGCTACGCCGAGCGCGTCGCGGCGCCGCGTGGCAAGCTCGTGGCGGTGCCGGACGCGGTGAGCACGGAGATCGCCGCGGCGGCGATCCTGCAGGGCCTCACCGCCCACTACCTGGCGTGCGACTCCTACCCGATCAGCGAGGGCGACTGGGTGCTCGTGCACGCCGCCGCGGGCGGCGTCGGGCTGCTTCTGACCCAGATCGCAAAGCTCCGCGGTGGGCGTGTGATCGCGACCACCTCGACCGAGGAGAAGGCCGAGCTCGCCCGCGGCGCGGGCGCCGAGGTTGTGATCGGCTACGAGGGCTTCGCCGAGCGCGCGCTCGAGATCACACATTCGCAGGGCGTGGCGGCGGTCTACGACGGCATCGGTGCGAGCACATTCCGCGAGGGGCTGCGTGCGATCGCGCCGACCGGGCGGATGATCCTCTACGGAGCGGCCAGCGGCCAGCCGGAGCCGCTCGAGCTGGCGCTGCTCGCCTCCTCGGGTTCGCTCTATGTGCAGCGGCCGACGCTCCAGACATATGCGCGGACTCCGGAGCTGCTTGTGCGGCGCGCCGAACTGCTCTTCGAGCTGATCGCCGGCGGGGAGCTCGACGTGCGGATCGGGGGCCGCTATCCGCTCGAGCAGGCGCGCCAGGCGCACGAGGATCTCGAGGCCCGCCGCACCACCGGCAAGCTTCTGCTGATCCCGTAGCAGCGGGGTTCAGGCGGGCTCGGAGACGACGAGCCGCAGCGAGCCGTCGAAGCTGTCCTGCGCGCGCAGGTGCCCGTGCTCGGCGTCCCAGGCGCCCGACGCAAGCGCCGTGCGAAGGCGTTCGACGATGTGCTGCTCGACCCCCGGCCCGAGCATCGCCCACATCGACTGGGCGCTTCGCACGTCGGGGTCGAGCAGCGCCTCCGGCCGCCGCCAGAACGCCTCGAAGAAGCCGTCGACGCAGTCGCCGGGCGTCGGGATCCGCTCGACGCGGGTGCGTCCGCCGAGCGCCGCCGCGACCTCCTCGATCGCCGGGAAGCGCGGCTCCTCGATCTCGAGGCCTTCGCGCAGGTGCTCGCGCTGCCATTGCGGCAGCGAGGACGGCTCGAAGGTGAACACGACCACCGGCCCGCGCGCCACGCGGCGCAGCTCGGCGAGGCCCGCCGCGGGCGGCTGCCAGTGGTGGATCGTCACGCACGCCATCGCGGCGTCGACGGAGGCGTCGTCGAACGGCAGCGCCTCGGCGCGCGCCGCCAATGCGGGCGCGGCGCCGGCCCCCCGACCCATACGCATCGTCGCGGAGGGCTCGACGGCCAGGACCCAGCGGTCGGCCGGCTCGTAGGAGCCGGTGCCGGCGCCGACGTTGAGCACGGTGGCGGAATCACCGAGCGCCGCGTGGATGCGGGCGGCGATGCGCGGGTCAGTGCGGCGATGGCGGGCGTAGGTGCGACCGTGGCGGTCGTAGTCGACGCGGGGAAGGCTCACGCTCGCCGGAGCGTAACCTGGCGCTCGCTAAGCTGCGCTCGTACACGACCTCGGAGGGAAGATGGAATACCGGCAGCTGGGCCGCTGCGGCCTGCGCATCTCGCGGCTGACGCTCGGGACTATGGGGTTCGGCGGCAGCGGGGTGTTCAGCGACGTCGGGCAGATCGACCTCGACGGCATTCGTCGCCAGATAGACATGGCGACCGACGCCGGCATCAACCTGATCGACACCGCCGACATCTATTCGCTCGGCGCCTCCGAGCAGCTGATCGGCGAGGCCCTCGCCGGGCGGCGCGACGAGGTGCTGCTGGCGACCAAGGCCCGCATGCCGATGGGGCCCGGGCCCAACGACGCTGGGCTGTCGCGACACCACCTGATCGAGTCCTGCGAGGCGAGCCTGCGGCGCCTGCGGACCGACCACATCGACCTCTACCAGGTCCACGAGTGGGACGGGCAGACGCCGCTCGAGGAGACGCTGGGCGCCCTCGACCATCTCCTCGCGAGCGGCAAGGTCCGCTACGTTGGCTGCTCCAACTTCGCCGGCTGGCATCTGATGAAGGCGCTCGGTGTCGCCGACCGCCACGGCCTGCCGCGGTTCGTGAGCCAGCAGATCTACCTATCGCTGCTGGAGCGCTCGGCCGAGTCCGAGATCGTGCCCTCGGCGATCGACCAGGGGCTTGGCCTATTGATCTGGAGCCCGCTCGCGGGCGGCCTGCTGTCCGGCAAGTACCGCCGCGGGCAGGCGCCGCCGGAGGGGGCGCGGCACACGGGCGCGTGGAACGAGCCGCCGGTATACGACGAGGAGCGCCTCTATGACACCGTCGAAGTGCTGGTCGAGGTCGCCGCGCAGCACGGCGTCTCGGCGGCACAGGTCGCGCTTGCGTGGTTGCTCGGCCGGCCCGGCGTCACGAGCGTGATCGTCGGCGCGCGCACCGAGGAGCAGCTTGCCGACAACCTTGCCGCCGCGGCGCTGGTGCTGAGCGGCGAGGAGCAGGCGCGTCTGGAGGAGGTCAGCCGCCCGCCGCTGCTGTATCCGTTCTGGCACCACAAGAAGACCTCGAGCGACCGTCTCGGCGAGGGCGACCTCTCGCTGCTGAGCCAGTACCCCTGAGCTCAGCCGAGCACGCGCCGCGCGAGCCAGTCGTTGACGAAGGCGCGGCGCGGATCGACCCGGCCGAGCAGAGCCGCGAAGTCGCGCCGACGCTCGTAGCGCGCCGCGATCTCGGCGGCGCCGGCGGCGAACAGCTTGCCCCAGTGCGGGCGCGGCGCGAACGGCTCGAGCGCGCCCTCGACGCTCATCAGGAGACGCTCGACGGCGCCCTGGTCGGGCTTCCAGGTGAAGTGGATGGCGACGCTGTCGCGGCCGTACTCGGGGCTCATCCAGAGGCGGTCGGCGGCGACCGTGCGGATCTCGCTGACGAGCAGCAGCGGCCTGATGCGCGGGGCGAGCGCGCGCAGCGTCTCGATCGCCGCGCGCGCGTCGCGGCGATCGAGCAGGTACTCCGACTGGAGCTCGGCGCCGGCGCTGGGGGTGAAGTCGAGGCGGAAGTGGGGGAGGCGCTCGTGCCAGGGGCCGGGGACGCCGAGTTGGGTAGTGGCGGCGGCCGGGTCGGCGCCGACGATCGGGTGGCGCGCGCTCGCGGCGGCGCGCGCGCCGAAGCACTCGCCG
>DATNHQ010000101.1:0-13992 GCA_035604915.1 Solirubrobacteraceae bacterium | reverse complement strand
GGGTCCAACCGCGCCGCAGGGAATGCGGACCGCCGGGTGCGAGCCGGGCTGCAGCCGCACCGTGCACGGGCCGGTGTGCGGCCAGGTCTGCACCCATGTCGAGGTCGAGTCGAACGCCGGCGTCGTGTACTGGTGGCGGGTCAGCGGGACCGTCGAGAGTCGCCGCACCGAGCCAGTCCGTGAGATCAGGAACTCCGACTGGCTGATCGGGAACGCAGCCTGGCCTTTGGCGCAGTTGGCCCACATCTGGCAGTTCCAGTGGGTGACCGTCGCCAGCACGCCGGATCCCTGCGCGGCCAGGGTGACCTGCGGCCCCTGCTTCGCCGAGACCCCAAGCCCCGACACCGCGCGGGCGCTCTGGTGGTCGACGTCGACGAGGAAGACCGGGCCGCCGTTCTCGGAGACGACGAGCCGCAGATGCGTGGCGACGGCGAGTTGCGGGCCGCTCAGCGGCGTCGGCGAGGACGCCGGACGCAGCGGCGTGGACGGCCGCACGGCGCCACCCCCGCCGGAGAGCAGCATCCCGAGCAGGGAGGCGCCGAGCGCGGAGAGCGCCACGACGCCGACGCCGATCCGCCGGCGGTGCTGGCGAGCGCGGGCCTCCTCGATCACGCCGTCCTCGATCGCGCCGTCGGGCAGCTCCGACGCTGGCGCCTCGACCTCGGCCACGGGAGTCACAAGAGCTACTATGGCTAGCACAATCTAGGTTGTCAAGCAACACCCCGCGTCGCCCGCCTCGTCCAGCGGGCGCCGGCGTCGCTCCGCGGTCGGCAGTCGCCCCGCGCCGCTGCAGTCTGGTCGGCGGGCGTCGAGAAAGCGGCGACGGCGCGCGTTGGCGCCCTGCCTAGGCCTGGCCGCCGATCGCGGCGCCGTCCGCACCGCGATCGCCAGCCGAAGGCCTCCTGCGGCGCAACCGCCGCTGCTGCAGTGTCGCGACAGCCGCAGCCGTCGGCGACAACACCTACGCCAGGGAGCGTGGCAGCCATCGCGGGCTCCCGCATCGGGGGTGACTACCCACCCGCCGCGCCGGAAACCCGGAGGTCGGCCGCAGGCCGTGCTCAGCCGCCGTCGAGCACGGCGAGGTGCACCTCGCCGGCGTCGAGCGCCAGCTCGCGGCCGTCCGCGTGCGCCACCAGCAGCCGTCCGCTCGAGTCGATGCCCGCGCCGGTGCCGCGGCCGCCCCGCCAGCTGACCGCGTTGCCGAGCAGCGCGTCGCGGCTACGCCACGCCTCCAACACCGCGGCGGCGGGCGCGTCGAGCCACCGCTCGAGAAGCGCGAGCAGGCGCGCGAGCGACGGTTCCACGGCGTCGGCGGCGAGCCCGAGCGTGCCGGCGCTCGCGCGCAGCTCGGCCGGCAGCTCGTCGAGCGCGACCGCCACGTTGACGCCGATCCCGAGCACCGCCCAGCGCTCCTGCGGGCGGCCCTCGATCAGGAGCCCGGCGACCTTGCGGCCGTCGAGGAGCACGTCGTTGGGCCATTTGAGCAACGCCCGCGCGCCGGCGAGCTCGGCGACGGCCACGCCCGCGGCGATCGAGAGCAGCGGCGGCGGCTCGCGCAGCACGAGCGAGCACAGCAGGGCCCGTCCCGGCGGCGCGTGCCAGCGGCGGCCCTGGCGGCCGCGGCCGTCGATCTGCTCGAGCGCGGTGACCAGCGTGCCGTGGGGGGCGCCGGCAACCGCCAGCTCGCGCGCGTCGAGATTGGTCGAGCCGGTGACGCGGCGGTGCACTCGTGGGCTGCCGAGCGTCACAGCGCCCGCAGCAGCACTTCGTCGTCGCGGCCGAGGCCGAGCAGCTGCGCCGCCGAGCCGCCGTTGACGGCGAGCGCGAGTGTGCCGCGCGCGTCGCCGTAGGCGAGCAGCTCGCCGGGCGGGACGTCCGCGAAGGTGCGCCCGAGCTGAGCGGGGGTCGTACCGGCGGCGGACTGCACCACCAGCGCTCTGCCCGGCTCGAGCCCGGCGGCGGCCGCGAGCTCCGGCGTCGCGTCGAGCGAGACATTCCCGTAGACGTCGGTGGTGAGGACGTGGGCGACCACGACGTCGCCGTGGCGGTGCGCGCGCGGCAGCTCCAGGGTCTCGAGCGTCGCCACCGCCAGCGGCCTGCCGAGCGCGTCGAGCGGGACGCCGTCGGCGAGCGCCGCGGCGACCGGAGCGAACACGTCGCGGCCGTGGAAGGTGGCGCTGATCGGACGCAGGCACTCGGGCGAGTCGCCGATGTCGAAAGCCTGGACCACGCCGCCGAAGCTCTCGGCTGCGAGTGTCAGCAACCCGTTGTCGGGGCCGACGAGGAGCCGGCCGCCCTCCGCTGTGCGCAGCGCGATCGCTCGCCGTTCGCCGCCGACACCCGGGTCGACGACGGCAAGGTGCACGCCCGCGGGCGTGTAGGGGAGGGCCGCGCGCAGCGCCAGGGCGCCGGCGCGGACGTCCCCACGCTCGACGCCGTGGCCGAGGTCGATCACGCGCGCGCGGGGGCAGCGACGGGCGATGACCGCGTGACAGGCGCCGACGAACTCGTCCCATGGACCGTAATCCGACAGGAAGGTGATCACCGGGACCGCCGTCTGCGCACTCATGTTTCGCCGCCCGAGTGAGCGGCGACGATCGCCTCGATCAGACCGTCGATGTCGTGGCGGGTGGCCTCGACGTGGACGGTCAAGCCGTGGTCACGGAGCGTCTCGCTGGTCACCGGCCCGATCGAGACCACCCGCGTCGCCGTTCCGACGGCGGCCGAGGCGAGGAAGAAGCGGACGGTCGAGGAGGAGGTGAAGGTCACGTAGTCGGCGGCGGCGATCGCGGGGGCCCGGGCCGGGTCGATCGGCTCAGCGACCGTCTCGTAGAGGCTCACGACGTCAACCTCGGCGCCCCGTGCGCGCAGCGCGTCGGGCAGCACGTCGCGGGCGCCCCGGGCCCGGGCGATCAGCGCTCGCGAGACCTCGACGCCTGCCAGCGCGTCGACCAGCCCCTCGGCGACGAACCGCTCCGGCACGACGTCGGCGATCACCCCGTGCTCGCGCAGCGCACGAGCCGTGCCCGGGCCGATCGCTGCGACCGTCGCCCCGGCCAGCTCGCGGGCGTCCTCCCCGCGTGCTGCCAGCGCCTCGAACAGCAACCCGACACCGTTGGGGCTCGTCAGGCAGACCAGGTCGTACCCGGCAAGCGGCGGCAGCGCCTCCGCGGTCGGCTCGATCCTGATCGCCGGCGCCTCGATCACGCTCGCCCCGAGCGCCCGCAGCGCCCACGCGAGCTCGGAGGCCTGTGCGCGCGCACGCGTGACGACGACGCTCGCGCCGGCGAGCGGCCCCGCCGCTCCGCGCCAGGCGAGCTGGGTGCCAAGTGCCGCGACGTCCCCGACGATCGTGATCGCCGGGGCCGACACACTCGCGGCCGCCGCATCGGAGGCGATCGTCGCGAGCGTCCCGAGCACCGTCTGCTGGTCGGGGAGGGTGCCGCGCGCGACGACGGCCGCAGGCTGATCGGCGGGCCGGCCCTCGTCGATCAGCCGCGCTGCCAGCGTCGGCAGCCTGCGCACGCCCATGTAGAAGACGAGCGTGCCCGGGAAGGCCGCCAGCGCCGCCCAGTCGAGCGCCTGCTCGTCCTTGGCCGGGTCCTCGTGCGCCGCGATCAGCGCGACCGCGCTCGCGAGGCCGCGGTGCGTCACCGGGATCCCCGCGTAGGCGGCCGCGGCGATGCCGGCGGTGACGCCCGCGACCACCTCGAACGGGATTCCCGCCGCCGCCAGCGCGAGCGCCTCCTCGCCGCCGCGTCCGAAGACGAACGGGTCGCCGCCCTTCAACCGCACGACCAGCGCCCCGGCGCGGGCGCGGGCGAGCATCAGCGCCTCGGTCTCCTCCTGGGGCACCGACGGGCCGCCGCCCTCCTTGCCGACGTAGCGCAGCTCGGCGTCGGCGCGGGCGCCGGCGAGCGCCTCCGCCGGGATCAGGCGGTCGTAGAGGATCACGTCGGCCAGCGCGATCAGCTCGAGCGCCCGCGCCGTCAGCAGCCCGGCGTCCCCCGGCCCTGCGCCCACGAACGCGACGCGCCCGTTCATCCGAGCAGCCCGGCGGCGCCGCAGGCCAGCAGGCGCTCGGCCGCGGCCTCCCCGAGTGCCCCCGGCTCGCTGCCGCTGACCTCGTCGCGGATCCACTCGCTGCCGTCGGGCGCGCCGATGAACGCGCTCAGCGTCAGCGAGCCGTCCGCCAGCTCGCGCGCATGGCATCCCAGCGGCGTGTCGCAGCCGGCGCCGAGCGCCCGCACGAGCGTCCGCTCCGCCTCGAGCGCTCGCTCGGCGGCGCTGTCGCGCAGCGGCGCCAGCGCCGCGGCCGTGCGCTCGTCGCCGACGCGCGTCTCGATCGCGAGCGTTCCCTGGCCCGCCGCCGGCACGAGCTCCGAGCTCGCGCTCCAACCCTCGCGGCCGAGCCGCCGCAGACCGGCGACCGCGAGCACGATCGCGTCGAAGTCGCCCGCGGCCAGGCGCCCCAGGCGCGTGTCGAGGTTGCCGTGCAGCTCGAGCACGTCGAGATCGTCGCGCAACGCGAGCAGCTGCGCGCGCCGGCGCAGGCTGCTTGTGCCGACCCGTGCCCCCGCCGGCAGTGCGGCGACCGTCGGCGCCGGTCCGCAGAGCGCGTCGCGCGGGTCCTCGCGCGCGGGCGCGCCCGCGATCTCGAGACCCGCCGCCAGCTCGGTCGGGAGGTCCTTCGCGGAGTGCACCGCTAGGTCGATCTCGCCCGCCAGCAGCGCCGCCTCGATCGTGTCGACCCAGCGGCGCTTGTCGCCGCCGGCGCCGAGGTCACCGCCGGTCCGCAGCACGACCGTCTCAACCGCACCGTCGATCGCCTCGGCGACCAGCTCCGCCTGGCGCAGCGCAAGCGGGCTGCCGCGCGTGCCGAGCCGCAGCGCCGGGGCGTTCACGGCGTGCCGCTGCGCAGCTCCCGCACGTTGTCGCGCGCGGCCTGCTCCTGCTCGCCGTCGCCGGCTTCGCGCTCGCCGCGCAGGGCGAAGAGGTCGCGCAGCAGCTCGATGCTGCCGTGCACGCGCTCTGCGTCGAGGCTCTTGAGGCGGATCGTCGGCTCGTGCAGCAGCCGCCCGACGATCGAGCGAGCAAGCGCCTCCACCCGCGCGAGGTCGCGCGGCGAGGCGGACTCCCAGCGGCCCGCGTTCTCCTCGAGCGCGCGCTCGACAATGCTCTCGCCGCGCTCGTGCAGCGCGGCGATCGTCGGGCGCACGTCGACGGCGCCGAGCCACTGCGCGAAGTGGAGGATCTCCTCCTCGACGATCGCCTCGGCCGCCGGAACGTCGGCCGCGCGGCTCGAGAGGTTGTGTGTCACCGCGGTCTGCAGATCATCCATGTCGCGCAGCGTGACGCCCTCGATCTCCGCGCACAGCGGGTCGATGTCACGCGGCACGGCGATGTCGATCAGAAGCAGCGGCCGGCCGCCGCGCGCCGCCATCACCAGTGCGAGCTCCTCGTGCCCGACGATCGCGTGCGGAGAGGAGGTGGAGGCGAGCACGATGTCGGCCGCCTCGAGCGTCTCGGGGAGCTTCTCGAGGCCGACCACCGAGCCGCCGAAGCGCTCGGCCACCGAGCGCGCGCGGTCGGCGTGGCGGTTGGCGATGAAGATCGTCGCGACGCCGCGAGCCGCGAGCGCCTGTGCCGTCAGCTCGCTCGTCTCGCCGGCGCCGATCACCACCACCGGGCGCCCGCCGAGTTCGCCGAGCAGCCGCTCCGCCAGCTCGACCGCGACCGAGGAGAGGCTCACCTGCAGGCGGGCGATGCCGGTTTCGGAGCGCACGCGCCGTCCCGTGTGCAGCGCCGCCGCGAACAGGCGGTTGGTGAGCGGCCCGCTGGTGCCGGTCTCGCGCGCGAGCTCATGCGCGCGCTTGACCTGCCCCTGGACCTCGTGCTCGCCGACGATCATCGACTCGAGACCCCCGGTCACGCGGTAGAGGTGGCGCGCGGCGTCGCAGTTGCGCATCGTGTAGGTCACCTCGGCGAGCTCCGCCGGAGCGATCGCGGCGTGCGCGGCGAGGCGCGCGAGCAGCACCTCCTCGGCGCTCGGACGGCCGTCCAGCACGGCGTAGACCTCGGTGCGGTTGCAGGTCGAGATCGCGACCGCCTCGCTGATGCCCGGCTCGCTGCAGAGGCTCGCCGAGAAGCGCGCGGCCTCGCGCTCCGTCAGCGCGACGCGCTCGCGCAGCGCCACGGGGGCGACCCGGTGGGAGCTACCCAGGAGCAGCAGCTCGGTCACAGCCCGTCGCGCTCCTCCCGAGCCGCGCGCGTGTGCGTCGCGAGCTCGGTCAGCTCGTCGAGCTCGCGCTCGATCCGGCTCAGCTTGCCGGCCATGATCGCGACGTAGAGGAGGATCAGGCCGACGAAGACGATGTAGGCGGCGGCGACGTAGGGCCCGGCGGTGTGCAGCGGCAACGCGGCGGCCATCAGCGCGCGCTCCCGGCGTGGGTCATCGTCGGGGCTGCGCTGCGCCGCAGCGGCGCCGCGTCGTCCTCGTCGTCGCTGAGCAGCCGCCGCAGCCGCCGCAACTGCGCGCTCGCGTGCTTGGACGCCATCTCGTAGCGCCACAGAAGCAGCCACAACAGGCCGATGCTGGCGAGCGCCATCCAGAAGACCACCTGCATGCGGCCGGGCAGGTCGCCGCTGATGTTGTCGAGCGTGCGCGGGTGGACGTAGGCGCTCGACAGCCGCACGATCGTGAAGCAGATCGGCACGAACACGCCGGCTGTGATCGCGAAGACGGAGGCGGCGCGCGCCTGGCGGTCGGGATCCTCGATCGCGAAGCGCAGCGGCTGGTAGGTCGCGTAGAGCAGCATCACCAGCAGGAACGAGACGAGCGTCGGCTCGTCCCAGACCCACCAGTGCCCCCACGCTCCCTTCGCCCAGATCGAGCCGGTGATCAGCACGCCGACGCCGAAGACGAGCGAGATGTGGATCGCCACATAGGAGCGCACGTCCCAGCGGGCGTCGCGGGTGCGCAGATGCTGGATCGCCATCAAGCCGCCGGCGATGAAGCCCGACAGCGTGACGATCGCCAGCGGCACGTGCACGTAGAAGATCTTCTGCAGAAAGCCCTCGGTCGCGTCGTTGGGCGCCCAGAAGAGCACGGCGACCAGCGTCAGCGTCAGTGCTGCGCAGGTCGTGAGCGCTAGCCCCCGCAGGCGCTTGCCGTACATCTGCCGTCAGTCCTCCAGGAGGAAGTCGAAGAGCGCGAAGGCGATCACCGCGAAGACGAGATCATAGAGGCCGAGGGTCAAGAGCCAGCGCAGCGGCAGGCCGCCCGCCGGCACCGCAAACAGCGGTGTCGTGGCGAGCGCGCAGCCGATCACGACCGGCACCAGCAGCGGCAGCGACAGCAGCGGCCCGAGCAGGTCGCGCGCGCGGGTGCGAACGGCGAGCGCGCCGACGAGCGTGCCGATCGCGGCGACGCCGAGGTTTCCGAGCGCGAGCACGACGAGCAGCCCCGGCATCGCCGCCGCCAGCGAGGAGCCGAGCAGGAGCAGCGCGAACGCCGGCACCGCGACCAGCTCGAGCGCAAGCAGGTAGATGAACAGCGCCAGCGCCTTCGCGAGCAGCAGCGCGCTGCGGTCCGCGGGCGATAGCAGGAAGCCGTCGAAGCCGCCCTGCTCCGCGTCGGCGACGAACAGCCGGTTGATGCCAAGCACCGATGCGAACAGCAGCGTCACCCACAGCACGCCGCTCGCGAGCGAGCCGGTGACGGTGTCCTTCTGCAGGCCGAAGTGGAAGAGGACGTAGGTCGTGACGCTGAAGAGCGACATCGCCGGAACCGACTCGAACGTGCGCAGCTCGACGCGCAGCTCCTTGCGCAGCAGCGCGCCCACGACCGACCGCATTGTGGGGGGCGCGCGCAGCGCCGCCGCCGCGGGCGTCTCGAGGCGCTCGTCGGCGCCGTCGCGCAGCGCGCTCACCGGTAGAGCTCCCGCAGCGCCGCGCCGTCGACCTCAGCCGCCGGCGCGAGCAGGGCGACGCGCCCGCGGACCAGCCCGAGTACCAGATCGGCCTCGGCCAGGACTCCGGCGGGGTCGTGGCTGACGATCACCCGCGTGCGCCCGGAGGAGCGCCCGAGCAGCGGCTCGACCAGCTCGCTCGCGGCCGGGTCGAGATTCGCGCGCGGCTCATCCAGCAGCAGCAGCTCGGGATTGTGCAGCAACGCGCGGCAGACCGCGACGCGCTGCACCATCCCGCGTGAGAGCGTGCGCAGCGGCTCATCGGCGCGGCGCTCCATGCCGACCGCGGCGAGCAGGCGCTCGGCGGCGCCGGCGCCGACGCCGTGCAGTGCGGCGTGGAAGGCGAGGTTCTCGCGTGCGCTCAGCTCGCGGTAGAGCAACGGCTCGTGTCCGAGCAGGCCGATCCGCCCCCGCACCGCCCAGCTCTCCTCAGGGAGCGCGTGCCCGAGCACGCGGGCAACGCCTGCGTGCGGGCGAAGCAGCGTGGCCAGCAGCCGCAGCAGCGTCGTCTTGCCGGCGCCGTTGGGTCCGAGCACCGCCAGCGTCTGCCCCGGCTCCAGCGCCACCGTGACCTCGGCGAGCGCCACGCGTTCGCCGTAGCGCCGCGTCAACCCCCGCAGCTCAACGGCCGCCAGCGTCGCCACCTTCCCCGGGGCGAGGGTCGGCGTGGGGCGGCGGGGGAGACGTCGGTCCGCGCGGCACCCCCAAACGGTAGTCCTCGTGAGCGCCAGGGGGCGCGCAGGCGCGCCTCAGTGGTGCGCCGGGCGGTGGGCCGACTGCGGGGGCGCAGCCATGTGCACCACGCTGAAGGTCCTCGTCGCGACGTTACCGAGCTTGTCGATCACGACGACCTTGATCTTGTGCGGCCCCGCGCGCAGGCGCTTGGCGCCCAGCCACGTGAGCGACGCATGCAGCGTCGCCGGGAAGCCCTTGGCGCCGAAGTGCTCGCTGCTGTGCTTGCTCAGATCGATCGTGATCTCGCGCACGCCGTTTGCGGGGCTCGACGCCGACACAGCGATCCGCAGCGGCCCGCTGTAGCGCGAGTTCGGCGTCGGATGCAGGATCGTGATCTTCGGCGCTGAGAAGTTGCCGCAGGGCCCGCTCTGCTGGTCGCCCTGCAGCGACTCCTGCTGGAAGGCGTTGAAGGCGGGCTTCGGCGAGTAGTCGGTGGTCAGCAACCCGTAATTGTCGAGCGGGGCGCTCGAATTGCCGTTGTTGTAGAGCTCGAACCACATCGCGGCCTTGACGTAGGAGTAGCGCGGCTGGGCCAGGCAGTGGTATGCCTGCGTCAGGTAGGTCGCCTGCGTCTGGTCGGTGACGCCTGCGAGCTTCTTGCCGGACCACAGACCGGTCTGGCATTCGGCGCTGGTCGAGGACCAGCCGAGCTCGGTCATGTAGATCGACTTCGAGGCGTCGCCGTGGGCGGCCATGATCGCGTGGACGCCGGTGAAGCCGAGGAAGAAGTACTGGTTGACGGTCGTCGTGTCGCGGTTGTACTCGTAGATGTAGGGCGAGGTGACGTTGCAGGCGGTATCGGTGTGGATCGCGTCGGCGTCGAAGTAGCCCTTGATGCCGTCGGCGTAAAGCTGGGTAAGCCACTCCGGGCTGTTGGCCCCGAGCACGACAGTCGCGGCCGGGTCGGCGGCCTTGATCGCCGGGTAGGCGGCCCTGGCGAGGTCGGCGTACTGGGCGATGGTGCCGTTCCACCAGGAGCTGGCGGACTCCTCGTTCCAGATCTCCCACGCGGTGACACGACCGTGGAACACGGTCACGAGGTGGTTGACGAAGGTCGCGAAGGTGCTGTCGTCGGTCGGCGGCGTAGCGGTGGAGGACGAGCCCCCGGCCGCCCATGGCGGCGTGCCGACGACGTCGGCGTCGATCTTGGTGCCCTTCGGCAGAGCGTTGAAGAAGTCCCGGTAGACCTTGATCGCGCTGACGTCGTAGACGCCCGGCGCCGGCTCGATCACCCACCAGCCGATGAACACGCGCACCCAGGCCGGGCGACTCGCGCGGATCGCGGCGAGCACCTTGGGCGCCTGGAAGCCGATCGTCGTGGGGACGTTGACGCCGATCTCGGTCGCCCCGGCGCTGGACGAAAGCACGGGGACTCCGGCCGCGAGCGTGAGCGCGACAAGGGTCCCGAGCAGCTGATGGCGGCGGCGTCCCATCATGCTCCAAGCATCGGCAACTCCCGCAAGCCCGTCCACGCTTATAGGCGGACGTCCTACGCCGACGGCACCGCGGCAGCATAACCGTCTAGGCCAAGATCTCCCGCCTCAGGCGGCGGCGTGCGCGAGCTTGGCGTCGTCGATCAACGCTAGGACCGCACTTTCATCGCCGGCTCGCAGCAGCTCGATCGGATCCGGCTCGCCGTTGACGATCGACTCGAAGAACGCCCGCCGCTCCTGGTAGGTCGCCAGCGTGTCCTTGGCCCAGCCGCGCACGTCGTTGAGCATCACGGCCAGCCGCGCGTAGTCCTCGCCGAATTGCGCGGAGATCTCGCGCTTCATCCGCTTCGCGAGCGCCGGCGAGGCGCCGGCCGTGGAGATCGCGATCGCAATCGGTCCGCTGCGCACGATCGCGGGGAGGATGAAGTTGCAAAGCGGCGGCACGTCGACGACGTTGACGAGCATCGTGCGCGCCTCCGCGTGCTCGTGGACGGCGATGTTGACCTCGCTGTCGTTGGTCGCCGCGATCACCAGGAAGGTGCCCTCGAGATCGCCGCGGTGGTACTCGCGGGGCAGCCACACGATCGACCCCTCGGCCGCGAGCCGCTCGAGCACCGGGTGCGCGGTCGGCGCGACCAGCGTCACCGCGGCGTCACACGCGAGCAGCCCCTCGACCTTCTCGAGGCCCACCTCGCCACCACCCACGACCAGGCAGCGCCGCTCGCTCAGGCGCAGGCAGGCGACGTAGAACGGCACCGCGAGCATGTCCCGCACACACGACTGGTCGCAGATGCCGCGGCGATACTGGCATACGCACTCCTTGCCGGCGTAGGCCTGGGCTGGCATGGACACAGCTTAGAGGCCGCGTTTGCGAGCGCCCGGGCGCACCACGGGCTGCCGCGGCGCCGGCGCGGCCTCAGCGTCCCATGACGCGGCGCAGTCTCGGCGCAGCCGAGGCGAGCACGGTCCGCAGGATCGCGGGCCCGTCGTCCCGCAGCGCCTGCTCGCGCTCGCCGTCGCGGCGGGACTGCAGCAGCGCCACGGCGCGCGCGGCGCGCTGGGTGCCGGCGTCGTAGCCGTAGCGCCAGGGCGGCCGCGCCGAGGCAGCCTCCCAGGTGATCAGCTGCGCCCGCCCGCAGCGCTCGAGCGCCTCCGCCGCCGCCTCGCGCAGCGGCAGCGCCGGCACGTGGTCGTTGCCCCAGACCACGCGCGCATGCAGCTCGCGCGCGATCCGCACGGCGTGACGGCGGTCGGAGCTCCAGATCGAGGCCCCAAGGCTGCGCGCCGGCGCGTTTGCGAGCGCCGCCGCCTCCACGGCCTCGCCGACTCCGACCACGACGAGCACCGGGCCGCCGACGCGCTCGCGCATCAGCAGCGCATCCGCCGGCACCCCGCTCAGCACGGCCGGCGCGAAGAAGACGCCGCTCGCCCCGGGCACCGATCGGCGGCCGCCGCAGTGGCGCAGGCCGCCGAGCGCGACCGCCTCCTCGATCGCCGCCTCGAGCGTCGCGGCCGCCGCCTCGCCTGCGAGCGGGCCGAGCTCGGTCTCGGCGGCCAGCGGATCGCCGAGCGAGAGCTCACCCGCGCCACGCGCGAGCGCCTCAACGAACTCCTCGAAACGTTCGCCGACGACGTAGACGCGCTTGAGCGAGCCGGCCAGCTGGCCGGCTCCGGCGCACGCGGCCCACAGCGCCCCGGCCACCGCGTGGGGGAGCCGGGCGTCGTCGAGCACGATCATCGCGTCCGGCGCGCTCGGCCCAGCGCCGAGCTCGAGCTGCGCCGCGCAGCCGGCGAGCTCGTCGACGCCGGCGACACGGACGAGGCCCTCGGGCAGGCCGGCGCGCGCAAGCGCGCGCAACACCCGCTCGGCCGCCGCGTTCGCGCCTGCGGCGGGCGCCAGGATCGCGCCGTTGCCGCCGAGCAGCGCCGCTCCGATGGCGGTCAGCGGCAGCGCGAAAGGCGCACCGGCGACGCCGGTGATCCCGACCACGCCGACGGGGGCATGGCCGGCGCTCGCCCGCGTCAGCGGGTGAAGCGTTCGCGGCAGCGCGAAGCGGTGAGCCCCGAGCAGTCGCCGCGCGTTCTCGGCGAGCCAGCGCAGCGAGTCGATCGCCGCCAGCAGCTCGAGCGAGGCGATCTCCGCGCGTGGGCGCCGCGCCTCGGTCGCGAGCGCGAGGCAGAGCTCGTCGAACTCGTCGATCACCGCCTGCGCCGCGCGCTCCAGATAGCGCGCGCGGTCACCGACGCGAAGCTGCGCCCACAGTCGCGTGACCGCGGCCATCTCGCGGACGAACGAGCCGCACCCCGGCTCGCCGCTCACGCGCTCTCCGCCGTTCCCCGGCTCCGCGCTCATGCGCTCTCCGCAGAGCCGCGCGCCGCCCGCACGCGCGCAAGCGCCTGCGCGAACGCGGCCTCGGCCTCGTCGGGGCGGTAGAAGCTAACGCCCTCGAGCCCCGCGGGCATCAGCTCGAGCGCGTTGAGGTGCCCGGGGTGGCGGTGCGGCGAGTCGTAGTCGGCGGCGCCGCGCAGCGCCGGCGGCGCCGGGCGCGCGCCGTCGCTGCGGATCAGCTCGCGCGCCGCCGACAGCGCCGTGCCGGCGGCGTCCGACTTCGGCGCGAGTGAGAGGTAGATCGCGGCCTGCGCCAGCGCGAAGCTGCACTCCGGCAGCCCCACGTGCTCGACCGCGGCCGCCGCCGCGACGGCGACGCCGAGCGCCTGCGGGTCGGCGTTGCCAACATCCTCGGAGGCCAGGATCACCATCCGCCGAGCGATGAAGCGCGGGTCCTCGCCGCCTTCGAGCATCGTCGCGAGATAGTAGAGCGAGGCGTCCACGTCGCTGCCGCGCGTCGCCTTGATCCACGCCGAGATCGTGTCGTAGTGCTGATCGCCGGCGCGGTCGTAGCGAACCAGCCCGCTCGCGAGCGCCGCGCTCGCCGCCGCCACGTCCACGTGCGGGCCGACCGCCGCCGCGCGCTCGAGCGCCCCCAGCGCGATCCGCGCGTCGCCGCCACTGCGCGCGGCGAGCAGCGCCACCGCGTCTTCGTCGAGCGAGACGTCCCCGATCTCGCCGCGCTCCAGCGCACGGCGGAGCAGCAGCGCGACGTCCCCCGCGGCGAGCGGAGCGAGCTCATAAACCCTCACCCGCGAGAGCAGCGCGCCGATCACCTCGAAGCGCGGGTTCTCGGTCGTCGCCCCGATCAGCGTCAGCACGCCGTCCTCGACCGCCGGCAGCAGCGCGTCCTGCTGGGCCTTGTTGAAGCGGTGGATCTCGTCGAGGAAGAAGATCGTCGCGCCGCTGCGGTGGCGGGCGCGCTCGATCGCCGCGCGCACCTCGGCGCGGCCGGCGTCGACGGCGCTGTGCTCCTCGAGCGCCGCCCCGCTGCGCGCCGCGATGATCCGCGCGAGCGTCGTCTTGCCCGAGCCGGGAGGGCCGTGGAGGATCATCGAGTGCAGCCGCCCGCGCTCGAGCGCGAGCGCAAGCGGCGCCCCCGGCCCCAGCAGCGCCGGTTGGCCGACGACCTCCTCGAGCGTGCGCGGGCGCATCCGCGCGGCCAGCGGCGCGCTTGTCGAGAGCTCGCCGCGCGGCTCCTCGAAGAGACGCTCCATCGCAAGCTCAAGTATCGCCCGTCGCGCGGGCGTTCCGACGAGGCCCACTAGGATCCCGTGGATGGACGAGCGGCTGCGCAGCGAATCCGTCGAGCTTCTGTCGCAGCTGATCCGCTTCAACACCGTCAATCCGCCCGGCAACGAGCGCGCCGCCCAGGAGCACCTCGCGGCGCACATGACGGCGGCCGGCTTCGAGTGCGAGCTGCTCGGCCGCACGCCCGAGCGCCCGAACCTGATCGCGCGCCTGC
>DATNHQ010000100.1:0-13607 GCA_035604915.1 Solirubrobacteraceae bacterium | reverse complement strand
CCTCCTGGGCGGGCATCAGCGAGTCCCCGCTCGGCGCGATGCCGAGCATCTCGTAGGCCATCGCCATCGTGTTGGCGGTGAACTGACCGCCGCAGGCGCCGGCGCCGGGCGAGGCGACCGACTCGAGCTCGGCGAGATCGGCGTCGCTCATGCGCCCGCGGGCGTGGGCGCCGATTCCCTCGAAGACGTCCTGGATCGTGACGTCGTGGCCCTGGAAGCGCCCGGGCGGGATCGAGCCGCCGTAGAGCATCACGGCCGGAACGTCGAGGCGAGCCAGCGCCATCACGGTCCCAGGGATCGTCTTGTCGCAGCCCGACAGCGCGATCATCGCGTCGAAGTAGTGCCCGCGGCCGACGAGCTCGATCGAGTCGGCGATCACCTCGCGCGAGATCAGCGAGGTCTTCATGCCGGCGGTGCCCATCGTGATCCCGTCCGAGATCGCGATCGTGTTCAGCTCCATCGGCGTGCCGCCCGCCTCGCGGATCCCCTCCTTGACAGCCGCCGCCAGCGCCCGCAGGTGGAAGTTGCACGGCATCGTCTCGATCCAGGTCGATGCGACGCCGATGATCGGCTTCGCGAGCGCCTCCTCGTCATAGCCGATGCCCTTCAGCTGAGCGCGCGCGCCAGCACGCTCAGGGCCGTCGAGCAGCTGGCGGCTGCGGTGCTTGAGATCGAACCCGTTGGCGTTCACGCCGCGCGAAGACTACTGGGCGCGGTGCTCACGGGGCGGGCGTTCTGGTGGCTTCGAGCTGGCGCTCGCGCCGGCTGTCCCAGCGCGCGAGCGCGGCAATGTCGGCGCGCACCGCGTCGGGATCGTGCTGGCGCCCGGCGAGGTGCAGGTTCGCGCTCTCGATCAGGCGCCTTTCGTCGGCGATCAGCGCCATCCACTTGGCCAGCACGTCATCGGAGGGCGGCAGCCGGGTGCTGCCATAGGGGCGTTCGCGGTCGGGGAAATCGACGCAGTACTCGCTGAGCAGCCGCGAGCTCTGCGGGACGTAGGCCACGATCGGCTTGTGCGGGTAGATCAGATACGCGTACGGCGCGACACCGTGGCCGTCGGCGGCGCCGGCGCTGCCGTTGCCCCACACCCGCAGGAAGCCGAGGTCGCGGTACATCGCCCAGTCCTCCTCGTTGACGCACGAGCGCAGCAGCGCACGCGCGCGCTGCTCGGCGCGGCGTTCGCGGCCGGGGTCGTAGGCGGAGACGTCCTCGGCGGGTACGACCGCGAGGCGCGCGCGCCACTGCGCGAGCACGGGCCGCAGCCGCGGCGCAACGACCTCGGCCGCGAGCACGGCCGCCACGAGCCCACAGACGCCGAGCGCTGCGAACACGATCGCTCCTCAGCAGCCGCCCGCGGCACGCGGGAAGAAGATCACGCGCTCGGCGTCGCGCGGCACCTCGTCGAAGTCGCGTACGAGCTCCGCCTGGCGGCGGCCGTCACTTGAGAGCACCGGCACGGCCGCCCACATGCCCTGGTCAAGCTGTGCGCGGAAAGCCTCGATCAGCTCGCGTTCCTGCTCGGCGATCTCCACGTCACCCTCGGCGATCAAGACCTCGCCGTGACCGGGCTTCATCCGGAGCAGACGCATCGCGCGATTATCGCAAACAGCGCAAGCAGCCCGAGGCAGCATCGGCCGGCGCGCCCCGGGGACGGTTGCGCACCCCGCCCGCGGCGGCGCACACGCTCACGGGCCGCGCGCGCTGCCGCCGGGCGCCGATGCGCCGTTCGGCGAGGCGGCTGGGGCCCGCCGCGCCGCCTCGCCGCGACGGCTCTCGTCACTCTGGCCGTCGGTGCTCGTCCTCGCGGCGGCGGCGCCGCTGGAGGCGGCAGGTCGTCTGTTGGCCTGCTGGCGGTTGCCTCTCGCCGACGCGCTGGGGCGGCTCGTCGCGAGCAATGCCGCGACGGCGCCAAGGCTTGACAGACCGGCGACCGGCAGCGCGCCCGCGGCGCGCGCCTCGCGCAGGTCGCCGCGGGCGACGATCAAACCGGCAAGTCGCGCCTGCTCGGCCGCCTCGGCCGCCGCGGCGACACCCTCGCAGGGCCGCAGGTCGCCACCGAGCCCGAGCTCGGCGAACAGGCCGATCCTTGCCAGCTTCACGCGGTCGAGCTGCTCCTGTACGGCGAGCACGCAGCAGGCGAGCACGAGCTCGAACGCGGGGCCGGCGCGAGCCGGCGCGGCGGGGGCGAGGTTCGCGGTGACGCGCTTGCGCGGGAACGCGAAGCCGCTGTTGACCACTGCTGCGTGAACGCGCTCGCGCGCATCGCGGGCGGCGCCGCCGCCGAGGCCTATCACCGAGAACGCGGGCAGGCCGCCGCGCACGTCGAGCTCGACGTGGACGTGATCGGCGACGCCGTGGCGCACCGCGAAGCCGTGTGCGTGGACGAGCATCGACCGATCTCAGCAGGCGCATGCGTCGGAACTCCTCGATCCAACGCCCGCTCGCGAGCGCTTCACAGTCCCGTCTCGTTTCCGTCGCACTTCTTCATCGAACGGGCATCGGCCCACGGCTAGCCTCGGCCGATGGCCCAACCCGCCAACAACGCGCTCGGCCGACTCGGCGAGCAGCTCGCGCTCGAGCACTACGAGCGGCTCGGCTTCGCGTTGCTCGCGCGCAACCACCGCACCCGCGCGGGTGAGATCGACCTCATCGTGCGCGACGCGGCGACGATCGTGTTCGTCGAGGTCAAGGCGCGGCGTGCCCGCGGCCTCGACCCGCTGCTGGCCCTGACCGCGCTCAAGCGACGACGGATGCGGGCGCTCGCCGCCGCGTGGCTCTCCGAGCACCCGCACGAACGCCCCTACGCTGCCTCGCTGCGGATCGACGCCGTCGCCGTGGTGGTCGACGAGCGCGACCGGCTCGTGTCGCTCGAGCAGGTCGAGGATGTCGCGTGAGCGGCGGCCGCGCGGGACAGGCCGGGATTTCCCCTCGGCAGCGGGTGGGTAAGAAAATCCCCCGTCGGGCGCCACCCATCGATCTACCCTGTGGTCGCCTCGTCTCTTCCCCCTCCTGAGATGCGGTGCGAGCGGCCGGGCTAACCACCGGCCGCTCGTCGCGTCTTCCGGCCCCGTGTGAGCGGACGCTTGCGCCCGCGCAGCCCGCACGCGCCGCGGCGGCGCTACAGCGCGAGCTGCTCGTAGGCGCTCGACTGGAACGAAAGCCGGTGCAGCGGCGAGACCCCCTTGCGGGCGATCGCCGCGCGATGCTCCGGCGTCGAGTACCCCACGTGGGTGGCGAACTGCCAGCCTGGGTGACGCTCGTCGGCGCGGCGCATGAAGCGATCGCGTGTGACCTTGGCGACGATCGAGGCGGCGGCGATCGCCGCGCTGGTCGCGTCGCCGTTGACGATCGCGCGCTGTTCGAAGCCGAACTCGGGAACCGCGAAACCGTCGATCAGGCAGAGCGCGCCCGGGCTTGCTGCACCGTCCAGCGCCTCGCGCAGCGCCGCGAGGTTCGTCACGTGCAGCCCGCGCGCATCGATGCTGCGGACGGAGCGCGAGACGACGACCACGCGCCGGGCACAGGCGAGGACGCGCGGGTAGAGCGCCTCGCGGGCCTCGTGATCGTGCTGCTTGGAGTCGTTCAGCGCGCTGAGCGATCGCAGTTCGCGGGTCGTCAGCGCGGCGTAGTCGAACAGCACGGCGGCGGCGACGAGCGGCCCGGCGAGACAGCCGCGCCCGGCCTCGTCGGCGCCGGCGACGAGGCGAACGCCGAGCGCGCGGTCGAAGGCGAACAGGCGATGGCCGCTCTGGCGCCGCCGCGCGGTGCGCCGCCCGCGGGCGTTAGAAGAAGCCGATGCGGTCCGGCGGCCAATAGGTGAAGAAGGCTTCTCCGATGATCCAGGCTCGTGGGACCGGTCCCCAGAACCGGCTGTCGTCGGAGAAGTCACGGTTGTCGCCCATCATGAAGTAGTGACCGGCCGGAATCTTGATCGGCTTGGGGTAGTTGCAGTCGAGGCTCGTCGGGGTGCAGCCGGTGATGCTCGCGTAGCTCTGCTTCTCCTTCTTGCCGTTGAGGTAGACGAGCCCGTCGACGATCTTGATCGTGTCGCCCGGTCCGGCGACGACGCGCTTGATGTAGTTCTCGCTGGACTCCCCCTTCGTCGGCTTGTCGCAGGCCTGGCCAGGCCCGGGCTGGTCGCCGCAGAGCTCGTCGGGCGCGCCCGAGGGCGGGTGGAAGACCACGATGTCGCCGATCGAGGGCGCGAAGAAGTCGTTGCCGATGCGGTCGACGAGCACCCGCTGCCCGATCCTCAAGGTCGGCTCCATCGAGCCGCTCGGGATGCGGTAGGGCTTCACGAAAAAGGCCTGGATCGCGAACGCGAGTGCGAGCGCGAACACGACGATCAGGATGAACTCGACAACCGAGTTGCCGCGGGCGAGCCGCCGGAGGCTCACGTGGGCTCGTCGGGTGAGTCGGGCACCGGCTCCCCCGACACGGTCTCCTCGTTCGCATTGGGGGGCTCGTCAGCGCCGACCTCGGCCTCGGCGGCGAGCGCCTCGGCGTGGGTCCCTTCGCCCCCAGCCCCTGCGTCAACCTCGGCCTGCTCCTGCTCGCCGCCCGGAGCCGCCTCCGTGTCGGCTGCCGCCTCCTCGGCGACCTCCGCCGCCGCGTCGGGCCCTTCCTCGCCCTCGACCTCATCCGCCTGCGCAGTCTCGTCCACCAGCTCGAGCTCGGCGTCGCCCGCCGGCGCGTCCTCGCGGGGCTCGGTCGCGTCGGCCTCCTCGGTGTGGTGGAGCAGACCTGGCTCGATCGCCGCCTCGGGACCGACGTAGCCGCGCTCGCGCACGCGCGCCCTCTTGCCGACGCGGTCGCGCAGGTAGTAGAGCTTGGCGCGGCGCACGTCACCGCGAGCGGCGACTTCGATCCGCTCGATCTTCGGCGAGTGCAGCGGGAACGTGCGCTCGACACCGACGCCGAAGGACTGCTTGCGGACGGTGAAGGTCTCGCGCACACCCACTCCCTGGCGCTTGATCGCGACGCCCTCGAAGACCTGCGTGCGGCGCCTGGTGCCCTCGATCACGACGAAATGGACGCGCAGGCGATCGCCCGCGCGGAAATCCGGGACGCGCCGCAGCTGGGCGCGCTCGATGTTGTCGATCACGGTGCTCATGGCAAAAAGAAGGCGCGCACAACGAGACGCCGGCGCGCCCCGGAATCCTAGCGCGCGGCCGTGCGCGGCGTGCGCGAGCGCCGCCGACGCGCGTCAGCCGCCGCGCTCGCGCGCACGCTCGAGGCGCCAGCGGCGGATCTCCTCGTGGTTGCCGGAGAGCAGGATCTCCGGCACCTTCCAGCCGCGGAACTCGGACGGACGCGTGTACTGCGGATACTCGGGCAGACCCTCGAGCGCCTCGCTGTAGGACTCCTCGAGCACCGAGCCGGGGTGACCGAGCGCGCCCGGCAGCTTGCGCAGGACGGCGTCGACGCAGACCATCGCGGCGAGCTCGCCGCCCGCCAGCACGTAGCGCCCGACCGAGATCACGTCGCTCGCGAAGTGCTCGACGATGCGCTCGTCGAAGCCCTCGTAGCGCCCGCACAGGAACGTCAGCGCCGACTCCTGCGCGAGCTCACGCACGAGCGCATCGTCGAGCAGGCGCCCGGCCGGGCTGAGCGCGATCACGCGCCTGCGGTTGCGCAGCGTGACCGGGTCGCAGTCGTAGTGAGCCTGCAGCGTGGCGTCGATCACATCGACGCGCAGGACCATGCCGGCGCCGCCGCCGAAGGGTGAATCGTCGACCTGCCCGCCCCCGAGCGGGGTGTGGTCGCGGGGGTTGATCAGGGTCAGCGTGCTGCCGGCGGCGAGCGCGTTGGCGACGTGGCGCTGCGAGCGAAACCACTCGAACCAGTCCGGGAACAGCGTGACGATGTCGAGCTTCACGGCGCCTCGCCGAGGAACGCCAGGTCGATCTCGATGCGCGCCTGCTCGACGTCGACGCGGCGGATCGCGTCGCGCACGAGCGGCACGAGCAGGTCGGGCGCGCCGCCCACGCGCTCGACCTCGAGGCATTCGCAGGAGGGCAGCGCGAGCAGCCGCCGCACGACACCAACCTCGCGGCCGCCGTCGAACACGCGCGCGCCCTCGAGCTGCTCGGCCCACCACTCGTCGGGCCCAAGCGGCGGCAGCGTCGAGGACTCCGCGACCAGCTGCTCGCCGCGCAGCGCCTGCGCCCCGGCGCGGTCCTCGCAGCCCTCGACGCGGATGATCGGGCGCAGGTCGGTGCCGGCCCGGCGCACGATCTCGCGTGTGCGCCCGCCGACGGTGACGGTCGCGCCGAGCGCCAGCAGCGCCAGTGCCGGCTCGCCGACGTAGAAGCTGCCATCGAGACCGTGGGGCCGCCCGACCAGGCCAGCTACGACCACCGCCGCGAGCCCTAGTCGACGATGTCGACGATCACGCGCGGGCCGCCGCCGCCGGCCGCGGCCGCGGCGCCAATCACGGTGCGCAGCGCCTGCGCGGTGCGGCCGCCGCGGCCGATCACCTTGCCGTAGTCGTCGGGGCCGACGGCGAGCTCCAGCACGATGCTGCCGTCGCGCTCCTCGAAGCGCTCGACCTCGACCTGCTCGGGGTCATCGACCAGCCCCTCGGCGAGGTACTCGAGAAGCTCGGTCGGATCCATCGCCACGACGGCGGTCAGCTGGCGATGCCGTGGATGCGGAGCAGCTTGCGCACTGTCGCCGAGGGCTGCGCGCCGCGCGCGAGCCAGTCGCGCACACGCGTCTCGTCGAGCGTGATCGTCGACGGGTTCGTCTGCGGGTTGTAATGCCCGACGGTCTCGATTACGCGTCCGTCGCGCTTGGAGCGCTGGTCGGCGACGACGACCCGCCAGACAGGGTCTTTGCGTCCGCCGACGCGGGTCAGCCTGAGTCTTACAGCCACGATGTCCCTTCGATCATTGGAAGACGGTCTACCAATTTAGCCGACCGGCCGCCGCCGCAGGCCGCCGGGGCCGCTCAGCGCTGCTGGCGCATCAGCGCGCCGAGGTCCGGCATGCGCCCGCGGCCCACCTGGCGCATCAGTTTGCGGACCTGCGCGAACTGCTTGACCATCTGATTGACAGCCTGCACGCTGGTGCCCGACCCGCGCGCGATCCGCAGCCGCCGCGAGCCCTTGATCAGCTCCGGACGGCGGCGCTCCTCCGGCGTCATCGAGAGGATGATCGCCTCGACGCGGTCCAGCTCGCGCTCGTCGACCTTCATCCCCCGCATCTGCGCGCCGGCCCCTGGCAGCATCCCGAGCAGCCCCTGCAGCGGCCCCATGCGGCGCATCGCGCGAAGCTGCGCGAGGAAGTCCTCGAGGTCGAAGTCGCCGGCCTTCAGCCGCTGTTCGAGCTCCTTGGCGTCACCTTGGTCGAACTCGCGCTCGGCCTTCTCGATCAGCGTCAGCACGTCGCCCATGCCGAGGATCCGCTGCGCCATGCGGTCCGGGTGGAAGCGCTCGAACGCATCGAGGCGCTCCCCGGTCGAGGCGAACAGGATCGGCTTGCCGGTGACCGCGCGCACCGACAGCGCCGCGCCGCCGCGTGCGTCGCCGTCGAGCTTGCTCAGCACGACGCCGTCGAAGGCGACGGCCGCGGCGAACTGCTCGGCAACGTTGACTGCGTCCTGGCCGGTCATCGCATCGACGACGAGCAGGATCTCGTTCGGGCTGGTCGCATCACGGATCGCGACGAGCTCGTCCATCAGCTCGGCGTCGAGGTGCAGCCGGCCGGCCGTGTCGATGATCAGGACATCCTTGCCGTCGGTGCGGGCTCGCCCGAGCGCCCAGCTCGCGACCTCGACCGGGGAGCCCTCGGCGCCCTGCTCGTAGACCACCGCGCCGGCCTGCTCGCCGACGATCCGCAGCTGCTCGACGGCGGCGGGGCGCTGCAGATCGCAGGCGGCGAGCGCGACGGAGCTTCGGTACTCGGTGCGCAGCAGTTGGGCGAGCTTCGCGGCGGCAGTCGTCTTGCCGGAGCCCTGTAGGCCCGCCATCAGGATCACCGTCGGCGGGCTCGGCGCGAACGCGATCGCTGGGCCCTCGCTCTCGCCGCCCATCATCGCGACGAGCTGCTCGTGGACGATCTTGACGACCTGCTGGCCGGGGTTGAGCTGGCCGATCACCTCGGCGCCCAGGCAGCGCTCGCGGACGCCGTCGATGAACTCCTTGACGACCTTGAAGTTGACGTCGGCCTCGAGCAGCGCGAGGCGGATCTCGCGCAGCGAGCGCGTGACGTCCTCCTCGCTCAGCACGCCGCGGCCACGCAGGCCCGAGAACACCGCCCCGAGCTTCTCGCTCAGCGAATCAAACACCGCTAACCCCAGCCCTCAAAATGCCGCGCTCAGACGCCGCGCGCGGCCGCCCACCCAGCCGCCAAGTCACCAACGGCGGCACCAACCCACCAAGACAAGGCGACGGGAGGGGGCCCCGCGAAGCGGGGAGGGACCCGGAGCCCCATATCAGGCGGCCGGCTCGCCCTCGGTCGGCGCCGGCGCCGGCGCCTCGCCGTCGCCCGCCTCCGCCGGGACGGCGTTCGCCAGGACGTCCGCGACGTTGGTCTGAATGCCTGCCACGGCGGACTCGCCCGCGAGCGGCGAGTCCCGCAGGAGGTCCTCGATGCTCGAGTCGGCGGACAGCGGTACGACTGCGTCCGCGGCGTCGCGCTCGCCGTCGGCGCCACCGAACGGGAGCTCCGGGGGCCCCTCGCCACCGCTGGGCCCGCCACCCGCCGGCCGCAGCGCGTCGGCGATCCCGGCGAAGGCCTGCGTGAACTCCGACGGGATCACGAAGACCTTGTTGGCGTCGCCCTCGGCGAGCTTCGGCAGCATCTGCAGGTACTGGTAGGAGAGCAGCTTGTGGTCGGCGTCGCCGCGGTGGATCGCATCGAACACCCTCGCGATCGCCTTCGCCTCGCCCTCGGCGCGCAGGATCGCCGCCTGGCGCGCGCCCTCGGCGGTCAGGATCGCCGCGCGCTGCTCGCCCTCGGCGGTCAGGATCGCCGCCTGCTTGGTCCCCTCGGCGGTCAGGATCGCCGCACGGCGGTCGCGCTCGGCGCGCATCTGCTTCTCCATCGCCGCCTTGATGTCCGCCGGCGGGTCGACGGACTTGATCTCGACGCGGTTGATGCGGATTCCCCACTTGCCGGTCGCCTCGTCGAGCACGGCGCGCAGCTCCGTGTTGACACCCTCACGGCTGGTCAGGGTCTGCTCGAGCGTGAGGCCGCCGATCACGTTTCGCAGCGTCGTGACGGTCAGCTGCTCGATCGCCTGCAGCGGGCTCGCGATCTCGTAGGTGGCGGCCTTGGCGTCGGTGATCGTGAAGTAGAGGACCGTCTGGATCGCCACCACGACGTTGTCCTGCGTGATCACCGGTTGGGGCGAGAAGTTGACAACCTGTTCGCGCAGGTCGATCAGCGGGCGCACGCGGTCGATGAAAGGCGTGATGATCGTGAGCCCCGGCTCGAGCGTGCGGTGATAGCGCCCGAGGCGCTCGAGCACCGCCGCGCGCGCCTGGGGAATGATCCGGATCGCCCTCGACGCAATCGCGAGCGCGACGATGACGACCACGGCGACGACGATCAGTGCGACCACGTGGAGCTCCTAGCTATGGCATGACGAGCGCCGTGGCGCCCCTGATTTCGACCACTTCGACTTCCTCGCCCGCCGGGATCACCTGATCCTCGTCGTAGGAGCGCGCGGTCCACACCTCGCCGCCGATCCTGACGGTCCCGACCCCCTCGCGGTTGGCGATCCGCTCCACCACCAGCGCCGGCTGTCCGACGAGCGCGGCGGCGCCCGTGCGCAGGGTCGCGACGCCGCGGCGATGGCGCACGGCGACCGGGCGCAGCAGCAGCAGGAACAGGATCGCCGCCGCGATGAAGGCGATCAGCGCAACGACGCCGCCGGCGCCTGCGGCGGCGAGCACCGCCGCGATCGCGCCGCCGACGGCGAACGGCGCCAGGTAGAACGAGTTCGTGTGGAGCTCACCCAGCGTGAATGCTGCCGCGATGATCGTCCACAGGACCCATGAGCCCATGCAGCGATTATGGCGCGTTGGCGAGCGCGGCGTGCAACCCGCGCCCGGCGCTGGCGCTAATCGACGCCGACCAGCGCTCGCGCGAAGTCCTCCGCGTCGAACGGGCGCAGGTCCTCGAGCTGCTCGCCGAGCCCGACGAGCTTGACCGCAATGCCGAGCTCGCGGGCGATCGCGATCGCAACACCGCCCTTCGCGCTGCCGTCGAGCTTGGTCAGCACGATCCCGTCGACGTCGACGGCGCGAGCGAACTGCTCGGCCTGGCGCAGCCCGTTCTGGCCGGTCGAGGCGTCGATCGCGAGCAGCGTCTCGTGCGGCGCGCCCTCGAGCTGGCGGGCGATCACCCTGCGAACCTTCTCGAGCTCGGCCATCAGCGGCTCCTGGTTGTGCAGCCGCCCGGCGGTGTCGACGAGGAGGACGTCGTAACCGTCCGAGCGCGCCCGCGCGAGCGCCTCGAAGGCGACGGCGCCGGGGTCCGATCCGGCTTCGCCGGTGACGATCTCGCAGCCGGCGCGCACGGCCCAGCCCGCCAGCTGCTCGGTCGCGGCGGCGCGATAGGTGTCGGCGGCGCCGAGCAGCACGCGCAGCCCAAAATGCTCACGCAGCTGCCAGGCGAGCTTCCCGAGCGTCGTCGTCTTGCCGGTCCCGTTGACGCCCACCATCAGGACGACGGTTGGGCGCGCGCGCAGGTCGATCACGGGCGCCGGCGCGTCGGGCCCGCCGCGCGCGGCAGCCGCCAGGATCGCCGCCAGGCGCTCCGTCCACGCCTGCGCGTCCAGGCGCTCCGAGCGCACCGCCTCGCGCAGCTCCTCGACCACCGCGACGCTCGTCGCGACGCCGACGTCGGCCAGGATCAGGGCCTCCTCCAGCCCGTCCCAGTCCCCGGCGGCCAGCGTCCGCGAGAACCCCGACCGGGTCAGCGTCTCGCGGGTCGAGCGCAGGCTCTGCCGCAGCCGCCGCATCACACCACGGCGCTCCTGCGGCTCCAACTCGGACTGCCCTTGAGGTGACGACGGCGCGCCGGGCGCATCGTCAACCAGGAGCAGGTCCCCCCACGCCATCAGGCGGCGTCGGCGCTGACCTCGTCGAGGCCCTCTTCGCCGAGTCGCCTTGAGACGACCTTCGAGGTGCCGTCGCCGCCCATCGAGACACCATAGAGCCAATCGGCCGCCTCCATCGTTCGCTTCTGGTGGGTCACGACGATGAACTGGGCGCGCGCGCTGTGGCGGCGCAGGAGCGTCAGGAAGCGGTCGATGTTGAGGTCGTCGAGCGCAGCCTCGACCTCGTCGAGGATGTAGAACGGGCAGGGGCGCGCGAGGAAGACCGCGAACAGGAAGGCGATCGCGGTCATCGACTTCTCACCACCCGACAGCAGCGAAAGGCTCTTCATCGACTTTCCGCCGGGGGTCACCTCGATCTCCACGCCGAGTGCATCGTCGGGCGCGATCCCCGCCGCGGCGTCCTCCTGCTCCTGCGCTTCCCGCTCGGCCGCCGCCTCGGCATCCGCCGCCGCGCTCGGCGTCTCGCCCCCCAACAGCGGCCGCGGGCCGGCCTCCTCGCGCACCAGCCGCAGGCGCCCGCGCCCGCCCGGAAAGACGTCGCCGACGAGCGCCTCGAAGTTCGCGGCGGCCGCGGCGAAGGTCTGCTCGAAGCTCTCCGCGATCTCGCGGTCGGTGTTGGCGATCAGCATGCGCAGCTCGCGCAGGGCGCCCTCGAGGTCGCTGCGCTGCTCCTCGAGCGCCTCGACGCGCTCGAGCTCCTCGCGGTACTCCTCGGCCGCGAGCGGGTTGACCGCCCCGAGCAGCTCGCGGCGGCGCGCGAGGCGCTCGACGCGTTCGCGCAGAGCCTCGCGCTCGCCCTCGCCGAGCTCGATCTCGGCCGGCAGCGCCTCCAGGCCGAGGCGCCCCGCGAGCAGGCCGAGCTCGCTCTCGGCCTCCGCCGCCTGATCGCGCGCCTGCTGCGCTGCCACCTCCGCCGCCGTGACGGCGTCGGCGAGCTCGCGCAGCCGTCCCTGCAGCGCGCTCTCGGCGCTCGCGCACTCGCGCAGCGCCGACGCCAGCGCCTCACCCGCGGCGCTGTCGGCGCGCAGCTCCTCCTCGAGCGCCGCCAGGATCCCCTCGAGCGCGCCGCCGAGGCGCTCGAGCGCAGCGGCGAAGCGCTCGTTCGCGGGCCCCAGCCGGGCGTCGCTGGCGGCCTGTGCCGCCAGCGCGGCGACCCTCGCCGCGCGCGCGCCGCGCTCGCGCTCGATCCGTTCGGAAGCGCGGCGTTCGGCGGCAAGCTCGCCCTCGAGCTGGGCGCGGCGGACCGCCGTCTCTCCCTGCTCGGGAGCGGAGCGGCGCTGCTCGATCAGCCAGCCGGCGCGGCGCTCGGCCTCCAGCGCGTCGGAATGAGCGCGGTCGCTCTCGCGCAGCCGCCCCTCGGCGCGCTCGCGCCCGTCGAGCGCCCGCGCCACCTCGTGGGCGGCTTCGCGCTGGCGCGCCAGTGCCGCCTGCTCGCGCTGGACGGCCTGCTCGCTCTCGGCGATCAGCTGCTCACGACGGTTGCGCTGCTCGAGCGCGCGTTCACGGCCGCCGCTGGCGAGTTGGCGCAGCTCGCCCAGCGCGGCGCTCCAGACGCGCCCGCCGCGCGTCACGGCGACGCCGTCGAAGCGCTCGGGGAGGTCGTCGAGGTCCTCGACGACCCAGGTGTTCGCCAGCAGCCGCGCGGCCACGGCCAGCGCGGCGGGCTCGCCGCTGACCAGCTCGATCAGCGCCCGCGCCCCGGGCAGCGGCGGCGCGGCCGCCGCCAGCGGCGCCGCCGGCGCACTGGCGACAAGCGCCCGCGCGCCCTCCTCGCCCGCCCCCTCGAGCACGCGGCGGGCCTGCGCGCGGTCGGGCACAACCGCCGCCGCCAGTCGCCCGCCGAGGGTCGCGGCGAGGGCCAGCTCGTAGCCCGCGGCCACGACCAGCTCGCTCTCGAGCGTGCCGCTGCTGGCCGACGCCGCGGCGTGGCTGCGCAGGAACTGATTGACCGCGGCGAGCTCGGCGCCGACGGCCGCCGCGTCGCGTCGCGACGCCTCGACGTCTCGCTCGACGGAGCGCAGGTCCTCGCGCGAGCTCGCCAGCACGGTCTCGGCCAGGACGTTCTCGCGCCGTCGCTCCTCGCGCTCGAGCGCGGCCGCCTCGAGCGCGGCCGCCGCCGCGGTCCGCTCGGCCTCGAGCGCGACGAGCTCCGCGGCGAGCTCGCGCTCGCGTCGGCCCTCGAGCACCGCCAGCGCCGCCTCGAGCTCCTCGATCCGATCGTCGCCCGTGCTCGCGCCGGCGTCGTCGAGCACTGCGCGCAGCATCTCGAGCTCGCGCTCTCGGCCCTGCGCCCGCGCCCCCAGGTCGCCGGCGAGCACGCGCGAGCGCTCGAGCCGCATCGCGAGCCGCTCCCGCGCGGAGCGCGCGGAGAACGCGCGCTGGGCGATCGCGTCGTGGCGTTCGCTGCGCTGCCCGAGCGCCAGCTCGGCCTGCTCCCGCCGCGCGCCGACGACGCCGATCTCCGCCTCGAGACTCGCGCGCGCCTCGCGCGCCGCCGCCGCCGCCGCCTCCGCCCCGGCGAGGCGTGCCCGCCGCAC
>DATNHQ010000099.1:0-14313 GCA_035604915.1 Solirubrobacteraceae bacterium | reverse complement strand
CTCGGGCTCCGGCTCGACCGGCTCGGGCTCTGGCTCGACCGGCTCGGGCTCTGGCTCGACCGGCTCGGGCTCCGGCTCGTCGCCGCAGCCGCTCGGCGTCGCCGGCAGCTGGCATTCGATCTTCGATGACGAGTTCAACAGCGGCTCGCTGAACACCAGCTACTGGTTGACCGGTTGGGGCGGCTCGGGTCTCACGGGCCCGGTGAACACCGAGGAGCGCGAGTGCTACAGCCCCTCCCAGGTGGTCGTGGGCGGCGGCGAGCTCGACCTCAACCTGATCGCTCAACCCCAGACCAACTGCCCACTCCAAGGCGGCGGCACCGTCAGCGAGCCCTACACCAGCGGCATGATCCACACCCAGGGCAAGTTCGCCTACACCTACGGCTACTTCGAGACGCGCGTCTGGCTGCCGGGCGGCTCAAGCGGCGTCGATTGGCCGGGTGTCTGGGCGGTCGGCGCCAACTGGCCCGCCGGCGGCGAGCTCGACCTCGTCGAGGGGCTCTCCGGACAGGCCTGCTGGCACTTCCACGACCCCTCCGGCGGCCCCGGCGGCTGCGCCGGCGTCTACACCGGCGGCTGGCACACCTTCGGCGCCGACTGGGAGCCCGGCAGCGTCACCTGGTACTACGACGGCAAGCAGGTCGGCTCGGTCACCCAGGGCATCACCAGCTCACCCATGTTCCTGCTCGCCACGATGGCCGTCGACAACACCTACGGCGGCGCGATCCAGGCCCCCGCCACGCTCCGCATCGACTACATCCGCGTCTGGCAGCACTAGCCGGACGCGGCGCCGGCCGCTAACGCGGCTTGCCTTCCGGATAGCGCTCGAGGCCGTCGTCGGGGATCGGCTCCCACGGCGCGGCGTAGGAGACGTAGGTGCGCCAGCTCGGCCGCACGCCGGGATCTCCGTCGAAGGCAGCCATGCGGATGCTCATCTGCGCGTGGTCGTCGGGGTTGCGGCTGAAGAGGTGCGACCCGCAGCGGGAGCAGAAGCACTTCTCGAAGCCGCCGTCGGGGTGGCGCCAGGCGCTCACGAGCTCCTCGCCGGAGCTGAAGCGGAAGCTGCGGCCGTCGATGCGCGCCTGCGCGGAGGCGGCGGTGCCGGTCCGCTTCTGGCAGCGCGTGCAGTGGCAGTAGCCGGCTTGCGTCGGCGGCTCGCTCAGCGTGAAGCGAATCGCCCCGCACAGACAACTCCCAGAGGCCGCAGGGGGGTGCTCGTGTGGCTCGGGCACGCTCAGGGCCCGGGCGCGGTGCCGCGCTTGCCCTGCCACTGGCGGAACAGTCGCAGCACGGTTCGAATCAGACGTGCGATCAGCACGCGTGCAGTATTGCTGGTGGCGCGGCGGCGATTGCCGTAGGCTGCGACGTCGCGTCGCCATGCTGCTCTACGACTCCCCGGTTTCCGGCAACTGCTACAAGGTGCGCCTGCTGTTCGCGCAGCTCGGGATCGCCTACGAGCGGCGCGAGCTGAGCGTCATCGACCGCTCCGATCGCCGCGAGCTGCTCGGCGAGCTGAACCCGGCGCTGCGCGTGCCGACCCTGATCCTCGACGACGGCCGCCCACTCGCCGAATCCCACGCGATCATCTGGTACTTCGCCGAGGGGACGCCGTTGTTGCCGGAGGACCGCTTCGAGCGCGCCAAGGTCATGCAGTGGCTGTGCTTCGAGCAGTACGACCTCGAGCCGACCGTCGCCGTCGTGCGCTTCTGGGTCTGCTTCGCGGCGGAGCCGCCGCCGGCGGCCGAGATCGAGGCGCGGCGGGCCGCGGGCCAGCGTGCGCTCGACGCGCTCGACCGTGCGCTCGCGGATCGCGACTTCCTCGTCGGTGGCCGCTACACGATCGCCGACATCGCGCTCTACGGCTACACCCACGTCGCCCACGAGGCCGGTTTCGAGATGGGCGGCTACGACGCGATCGCCGCCTGGGCGGAGCGCGTCGCCTCCCAGCCGGGGCACGTCCTGATCGGGGACTGACGGCGGGCGCTCAGGCGTCGCGCCTGCGGAACAGCCACAAGGTGCCGGCGGCGATAGCCGCCACATAGACCGCGAGCGTGATCAGCGCGTGGCCGTAGGAGGAGTTGTCGTTGCCGCCGTGCGCGAGCGAGTCGAGCAGCTGCCCGGGCAGCCAGTGGTCGCCGCCTCCCCAGATCACGCCGACGATGATCGCCTCGCCGGGCAGGATGTAGGCGACGGCGGTGCCGATCGCGACGCCCGGCGAGCGCAGCAGCACGCCGATCGCCGCGCCGAGCACGCCGTAGCCGACCGAGGCGAGGAACACGTGGAAGGTCGCCTGGGCGAGGTCGTTCAGACCGGTGGAGCTCGTCCAGGCGCTCGTGCTGATGCCGCGGCCGGGAGCCAGCGCGAAGGCGACGCCGCAGGAGATCACGATCTCGAGCACCACGGCGATGCCGATGAAGGCGGCGATCGCCAGGAACTTGCCGGCGAGCAGGCGCGAGCGGCGCGGCTCGCGCACGAGCAGGTTGCGCATCGTGCCCTGGCTGTACTCGGTCGCGAACGCGCCGGCGAACAGGCACAGCGCAACGATGCCGATCAGGCCGCTGACGTCGACGACGCCGTGGACGAGCCCGTCGGGCATCTCCAGCTCGGCGAAGCTGATGCGGACCCCGCGGCCGCCCTGGAAGAACTGCGGCGTGCGAACGGCGCGCTCGATCGTGAAGATCGTCGCCAGCACGGCGAAGAAGAGGCCGCCGCCGAGCCCCCACAGCAGCATCGCGCGCCGGCGCAGCTTGACCCACTCGCTCGAGAACGCGCCGAGCATCAGCCCTCGCCCTGCTCGCCTTCGGTGATCGCGAAGAAGGCCTGCTCGAGCGAGGCGCGCGCGACGGCGAGGCCGCGGAGGGTGATGCCCGCGGCCATTGCCGTGCGGTTGAGCTCGGCCGCCCAGTCCTCAGGCGCCTGAACGTGGACGGCGTCGCGCTCCACGCGGGCGGGCTTGCCCGCGGCGATGCACAGCTCGGCGAGCGCCGGCGCGTCGGACGGATGCTCGGGCGTCGCGACGATGTCGGCCTGCTGCGCGTCGATCAGGCGGTCCATGCCGCCCTGGAAGACGATCTTGCCCGAGTCGATCATCACGAGGTGGTCGCAGACCGCCTCGATCTCGGCGAGCAGGTGGCTCGAGACGAAGACCGTGATACCGCGGTCGGCGAGGCCGCGAATAACGCCCCGGATCTCGCGGATGCCAGCCGGGTCGAGGCCGTTGGTGGGCTCGTCGAGGATGCACAGCTCCGGGTTCGGCAACAGCGCTGCGGCAACGCCCAGACGCTGTTTCATGCCGAGCGAGTAGGAGCGCACGAGGTCGCGCGCGCGGTCGCTCAGCTCGACCAGCTCGAGGACCTCGGCGATCCGCCGGGAGTCGATGCGACCGAGGCGCGTGAGGACCTCGAGGTTGCGGGCGCCCGACAGCGTCGGGTAAAACGACGGGGCCTCGATCAGCGCACCGACGCGGCCGAGGTAGGAGGCCGGGTCGGAGATCGACTGTCCGAGGACCTCGGCGCTGCCGCTGGTCGGGCGGCATAGCCCGAGCAGAAGCTGGATCGTCGTCGTCTTGCCGGCGCCGTTTGGGCCAACGAAGCCGCTGACCACGCCAACGGGCAGCTCGATGTCGACGGCGTCGACGGCGAGGCGCTCACCAAAGCGCTTCGTGAGCGCGTGTGTAACGATGCTGGAGGCCACCGTGCCGTACGCTAGCGTCGCGCGCCGACGTGCGAGGCCGCGCCCGGCGGGTTGGGGGGCGGCTTGACCGACGCCCCCGGCGGGTGGGTGATATTCGGTCCGAAATTGGTGGTCTTTCTCACCAAGCGCAAATAAGCCGCTTGCGCAGCCGTTATCTTGCCATCCTCGCCGCCGCAACAGGCGGAATGGGGCTATCCGGAATCGGCACGTTTTTCAGATAAGACAAGGCTTTTCTGCTCGCGGGGGCAGCCTGCATGGACGTCATGGAATCGACGGCGGCAACGACAATCCTGTCCGGTGCCAAGCGCGCAAATCGCGGTTCGAAGGGGCGCTCGGCGTCGATCACGGTGGTGATGCCGACGCTCAACGAGGCAGCGAACCTGCCGCATGTTCTGCCTCTGATCCCAGACTTCGTCGATGAGGTCGTGCTCGTCGACGGCCACTCCGACGACGCCACGGTCGCGATCGCGCGTGCGATCCGCCCCGACATCCGCGTCGTCCTGCAGGACCGCCGCGGCAAGGGCAATGCGCTCGCGTGCGGCTTCGCCGCGGCCTCGGGCGACATCATCGTGATGCTCGACGCCGACGGCTCGACCGACCCCAAGGAGATTCCTCGGTTCGTTGCCGCGCTGCTCGCGGGCAGCGACTTCGCGAAGGGCTCGCGCTACGTCGATGGCGGCGCGAGCACCGACATCACGCGCCTGCGCTCGGCCGGCAACAGGGCGCTCGCGCTCGCCGTCAACGTCCTCTTTCGCACGCGCTACACGGACCTCTGCTACGGCTACAACGCCTTCTGGCGCCACTGCCTGCCGTACATGAACGTGACCTGCGACGGCTTCGAGGTCGAGACTCTGATCCACGTGCGGATGGCGCGCGCCGGCCTCAGCGTGACCGAGGTGGGCTCGGTCGAGCACGCGCGGCTGTACGGGGAGAGCAAGCTCAACGCGCTGCGTGACGGCTTGCGCGTGCTGCGCACGATCGTGCGCGAGCGCGCGCGCCAGCAACGCGGCGAGCGCCACTCCGACGGCTGGCGCCCGTCCTTCCGCGAACTCGCGCAGGGCGAGAGCATCCAGGTCGCCCCCCAGCGCGCGGACAGCGGCCCACGTCACGGGGTTCACGCGCACGCGCCCGCCGCCCTTTCAGAGCTCTCACCGTCGGTCGGCGTCAGCCGGCCATGAGCCACCGCGCGCGGTGGCGCTCGGCGCCGGCGCGACCGACTCGGGGGCCCGCGGGCGGTCCGCTCGCGAATGCCGGCTCGCCGTGGTACCAATCTGTGCATGAGCGCCCCCGGCGCCAACGCTGACAGCGGCGAGCGGATTCTCACCACCGAGCAGATGCAGCGGGCCGCAAACGCACGCACCTGGGCATCCGGCGGCCTGCTGCGCAGCTACCGCGGCCGTGGCCTGCGCCGGGCCGAGCGCGAGCTCTTCAGCCGCCACTCCGACCGCCTCGCCGGCCGCGTGCTCGAGCTCGGCGTCGGCGGCGGCCGCCTCACAGGGCATCTCATCGAGCTCGGCGGCACGGTCCACGGGATGGACATCGCCGCGCGCATGGTCGCCCACTGCCGCAGGACCTATCCGGGCGCAAGCTTCAGCCAGGGGGATCTGCGCGAGGCATCGAGCTGGGGCAGCGGCACCTGGGACGCACTCGTCGCGGGCTGGGCGCTGATCGATGTGCTCACCGACGAGGAGCGGGCGACGTTCTTCGAGGACGCCCACCGCCTGCTGAACCCCGGCGGCCTGCTCATCTTCTCCTCGCACAACCTCGCCTGTGCGCCGCTCTTGAAGAGCCCGATCCGCAGCATCTCCGCGGACACACCGCTCAGCTTCGCGAGCCAGCTGCTGCGACTGCCGCGCAGCTATCGCAACCACCGCCGGCTGATGCGCTGGCAGCGGGTCGAGCCTGACTACGCGATCCTCAACGGCGCCGCCCACGACTTCTCGCTGCTGCACTACTACATTTCGCGCGACGGCCAGCAGGCGCAGCTGGCGCGCCACGGCTTCGAGCTGCTCGAGTGCATCGACGCCGACGGTCGCGAGGTCGGGCTCGGCGAGAGCGCGCTCGGCTCGCACGAGCTCCACTATGCAGCGCTGCGCCAAGACACCGCTCCGCAGGGCGGATGAGCGGCGCGGCGGAGCCGCAACGGGGTGTTAGCAGCGCTGACTATCATCAACCGATGGGCGTCAGGGTCGGGATCGACATGGTGTCGATCGACGCGATCGAAGAGGCCATCCGCGTCCACTCCGGGCGCTATCTTGCGCGCGTGTACACGAGCACCGAGCTTGACGACTGCCGCCGCCCCGACGGAACCTACGACCCGCGGCGGCTCGCGGCGCGGGTCGCGGCGAAGGAGGCCGTGCTGAAGGTGCTGCGCGTCGAGGACGGGGGGATTCCGTGGCGGGCGATCGGCGTGCGCCGGGACCACGCCGGCCGGCCGAGCGTCGAGCTGACGGGCGCTGCGCAGGCGCTGGCGCACGAACGCGGGGTGACTGCGCTCGACGTGAGCCTGACCAACGGCGGCCAGTTCGCTGCCGCGGTAGTCGTCGCCGAGGTGCGTGGCGCGCGTTGAGCGACGAGACGAAAGGAGAGATCCGGCGTGTGTTGAGCGAGCACGCCCGGCTCCCGGTGGACGTGGACACGCTCTCCGATGACACCGACCTGTTCGCCTCGGGCATGACCTCGCACGCGAGCGTCAGCCTGATGCTTGCGCTCGAGGATGCGTTCGACCTCGAGTTCCCCGACCGCATGCTCACGCGCGCGGTGTTCGAAAGCATCGCCTCGATCTCGGCGGCGATCGAGGAGCTCTCCGCCTCGCCTGGCGGCAGCGGCGGCGGGTAGGGGTCACGCCGTGAGCTTGCTCATCGACTCCGAGCGGGACCTGCTCGCGCAGGTTCGGCGGATCGCCGAGGAGGTCGCGGCTCCCGCGGCCGCCGAGGTTGACCGCGACGCGCGCTTCCCGCTCGAGGCGATCGACGCCCTGCGCGGCGTCGGCGCGCTGTCGGTCGGCCTGCCCGAGGCGCTCGGCGGTGGCGGCTGCTCGCTCGAGGCGGTCGCGCGCTGCTGCTTCGAGCTTGCGCGCGGCTGCAGTTCCGCGGCGATGGTCTTCGCGATGCACCAGATTCAGGTGCTGACGATCGCACGCCATCTTGACGCGGCGCCGTGGTTCGAGAGCTATCTGCGTGAGCTCGCCCGCGAGCAGCGGCTGGTCGCTTCGGTCACCTCCGAGGTCGGCACCGGTGGCGACATGAGCCGCTCGATCGCCGCCGTGACGGCTGCCGAGGGCGGCGGGCTGTGCTTCGAGAAGCAGGCTCCGACCGTCAGCTACGGCGCCCACGCCGACGACCTCTTCACGACGCTTCGCCGCGGCGTCGACGCGGAGCAGAACGACCAGGTGCTGGTGCTGACGCGCTCGGGCCAGGCGCAGCTCGAGCAGACCGGCGCCTGGGACACGCTCGGCATGCGCGGCACCTGCTCGCCCGGGTTCGTCGTGCGTGCGAGCTTCGCGCCCGAGCAGGTGCTCGGGGCCCCGTTCGCGCAGGTGATGAACCAGTCGCTCGTGCCGCTCTCGCACGTGCTGTGGTCGCACGTCTGGCTCGGCATCGCGACCGAGGCGTTCGAGCGGGCGCGCGAGTTCGTGCGGGCCACTGCGCGGCAGCGGCCCGGCGAGCCCGTGCCGGCGGCGCTGCGGCTCTCGCACGTGATGACGGAGCTGACACTGCTGCGCGCCGAGGTCGCCCAGGCGCTCGCCGATTACGTGGCCTTCGAGGCGGTGGGCGGGCGCGAGCGGCTGATGACGATGGCGAGCGTGCTGCGTTTCAACAGCCTCAAGCTGGCGGCGTCGGAGCGCTCGCCCCGCGTCTGCGAGGGGGCGCTCGAGGCGATCGGCATCGTTGGCTACCGCAACGACAGCCCCTACAGCGTGGGACGGCATCTGCGCGACGCACTGTCGGCGCGCCTGATGGTCGCCAACGAGCGCCTGCACGCGACCGACGCCTCGCTGCTGTTGATCGCCAAGGAGGCCTGATGACCGCAGTCCGCCAGGCGACAGGCGAGCAGGCGGCGTTTCGAGACGAGTTGCTCGAGCGCGGGCTGCTCGTCGCCAGCGGCGTCAGCGGCCTCTATGGGAGGGGGGCCGTGTTCGAGTCGATCCGCCAGCGCGTCGACGCGCTGATCACCACGCTCGCCGCGGCGGACGATCCGCAGGCGATGAGCTTCCCGCCGCTGCTGCCGCGGCGCACGCTCGAGACGATCGGCTACCTGCACTCCTTCCCGCATCTCGCCGGCAGCGTCTTCTCCTTCGACGGCGACGAGGCGCAGGCGCTGCACCAGGGCGAGCTCGCCGACCGCCACGAGGATTGGAGCGAGTACCAGACGATGACCGAGCTCGTGCTCGTGCCGGCCGCCTGCTACCCGGTCTACCCGGCCGTCGCGGCGCGCGGCCCGCTGCCGCCGGGCGGCATCGTCGTCGACGCCGGCGGCGGCTGGGTCTTCCGCCACGAGCCCTCCGAGGACCCGGCGCGCCTGCAGATGTTCCACCAGCGCGAGATCGTGCGGCTCGGCGCCCCCGCGGAGGTGCTCGCCTGGCGCGACACGTGGTCGCAGCGCGGCCTCGAGCTGTTCGCGCGGTTGGGGCTCGCCGCGCAGCGCGATCGCGCGAGCGATCCCTTCTTCGGGCGCAGCGGGCGCATGCTCGCCGCCAACCAGCGCGAGCAGGAGCTCAAGTTCGAGTTGCTTGTACAGATCGCGGGCGATGAGCCGACGGCGCTCGCCTCGTTCAACTACCACCAGGACCACTTCGCCTCGAAGTTCGGCCTGATGCTCGCCGACGGCGGCGGCGCGCACACGGCTTGCCTCGGCTTCGGGCAGGAGCGGATCGTGCTCGCGCTGCTGCGAAACCACGGGCTCGACCCCGAGCGCTGGCCGGTTGCGGTGCGCCAGGAGCTGTGGGGGCCATGACGGTGACGCGCGGCGCCAGTTATCGAAGCCTCTTCGACCTCGACACGCGCACTTACCAGCCGCACGCGGTGCACGGCTCAGACCGCACCTACGCCGAGAGCAACTGTTACACCGACATCATCATCGAGCTTCTGCACGGGCGGGGCGACGAGCCGCTGGCCGCGCTCGGCTGTCTCGTTCGCACCGACTTCGAAGGCGACCAGTGGACCTTCTTCAAGCCGCCACCGGAGGACCTCGAAGCGCTGTTCGGCATCGACATCCACGAGATGCAGCCCTACCGGCCGCTGCCGCTGCAGATCGCCGAGCAGATCGACAGCGCCCGCACGATCATCGTCGAGCTCGATTCCTGGTTCCTGCCGGACACGGCGGCGACCAGCTACCGCAACGAGCACGTCAAGACCTCGGTCGCCGCCGAGGCGATCGACCTCGAGCGCGGTTGGCTGCGCTACTTCCACGGGCCCGGCCTCTACGAGCTCGAAGGCGATGACTACATCGGGATCTTCCGCCTCGACGGCGAGGTCTCGGCCGAGATCCTGCCTCCCTACACCGAGCTCGTCCGCTTCGACGCCGGGCCGCGTCTGGCCGGTGGCGAGCTGCGCGAGGCGGCGCGCGGCTCGCTTCGCCGCCATCTCGAGCACCGGCCGCGCAGCGACCCGTTCGCGCGCTTTGGCGATCAGCTCGCGGCCGGGCTGCCGCAGCTGTTGGAGGCCGGCGTAGAGGCCTACCACGCCTACGCATTCGCGACGGTGCGGATGGTCGGCGCCGCCTATGAGCTCGCCGCGAGCGCCGCGGAGTGGCTGTTCGGCGATGATGCCGCGCCCGCGGCGGCGGCGATGAAGACGATCGTCGACGGCTGCAAGGTGCTCGGCTTCCGCCTCGCGCGCCGTCGCGAGTTCGATCCCGGGCCGGTGCTCGCGTCGCTGAGCGAGGGATGGGCCGGGGCGACCGCCGCGCTCGAGGAGGTCGTCGGATAGCGGCGGCGGCGCAGGCAGGCCCGACGCCCGGCGGCGCTGCGCGCGCGCGGGTCGAGAGTCATGAGCTGATCGAGCTGGCCAGCGGCTGGGAGGCGGCTGGCTCGGCGCCCGGTGAGCACGCCGGCCCCGACGCGTTGGAGGGCTTGGCGTGGGCGCCGGCGGCTGTGCCCGGGACCGCCGCCGGCGTGCTGCGCGCGGCGGGCATGGCGCCCTGGGAGATTCCCGCCGAGGCGCTCGACGGGAAGGACTGGTGGTTTCGCACGTCATTTGCGGCGATGGACCGCCGCCGCGATGAAGTGGAGGACGTGCTCGTCTTCGAGGGGCTCGCAACCGTCGCCGAGGCCTACCTCAACGGCCGCCTCATCCACGAGAGCTCGTCGATGTTCGAGCGCGCCGGTGTCGAGGTCGGTGATCTCCTCGCCGAGCACAACGAGCTCGTGATCTGCTGCCGCGCGCTGACGCCGCTGCTCGCGCGCAGTCGCCGCCCCCGCGCGCGCTGGCGCACGCGGCTTGTGGCGCAGGCGGGCCTGCGCTTCTTCCGCACGATGCTGATCGGCCGCGCCCCCGGGTTCGCGCCCGGGCCCGCGGTCGTCGGGCCCTGGCGGCCGGTCCGCCTCGAGCGCCGCCGCGCGCTCGCCGTGACCGCGCTCGAGCTGCGCCCGAGCGTCGTCGGCGCCGACGGGGTGCTGTCGGTGCGGATCGGCCTGCGCGCGCTGGGCACAGCCGTGCCCGAGCGCGTGTCGGTCGAGCTCGACGGCGGCGCGCACGGGCACCACCGCGGCGAGCTCGAGCTGAGCGGCGGCGAGGCGCGCGGATCGCTGAGCGTCCCCGACGTCGCGCTGTGGTGGCCGCACACCCACGGCGAGCCGAGCTTGTACGGGGTGAGGCTGCTGGTCGAGGGAGCGGGGGAGAGCCACTCGATCGACGCGGGCCGCGTCGGCTTCCGCGTGCTCGAGGGGGGCGGCGAGCGACTCGAGTCCGACGGGCTGGCGCTGCGCATCAACGGCGAGGCGGTGTTCGTGCGCGGCGCCGTCTGGACGCCGCTGGAGGCAGGCGGCGACGCGCCCTCGCGCGAGGTGCTCGGGACGGTGCTGCGGTCGCTGCGCGACGGCGGCCTGAACATGGTGCGGATCCCCGGCGTCGGCGCCTACGAGTCCGCCGCCTTCCACGACCTCTGCGACGAGCTCGGGATCCTCGTCTGGCAGGACTTCATGTTCGCGAACCTCGATTACCCCGAGTCGGATGCCGAGTTCCTCGACGGCGTCCGCGCCGAGGTGCAGCAGCTCCTCGACGAGCTCGGGGGCAGGCCGAGCCTGGTCGTCTTGTGCGGGTCCAGCGAGGTCGCTCAGCAGGTCGCGATGCTGGGCCTCGACCCCCGCCTCGCCGACGGGGCGCTGTTCGGCGAGCTGCTGCCGGGGCTGGTCGCCGCCTCGGGCGTCGATACGATCTACGTTCCCTCGGCGCCGTGGGGCGGGGATCTGCCGTTTCGCCCCGACCGCGGCGTCGCCAACTACTACGGCATCGGCGCCTATCGCCGCCCGCTCGATGACGCCCGGCTGAGCGGCGTGCGCTTCGCCGCGGAGTGCCTCGCCTTCGCCAACGTCCCGGAGCCCGACGCGCTCGACGAGCTCGGCGGCGCCGGGCGCGCGCTGGCGGTGCACGACCCGCGCTGGAAAGCCGGCGTGCCCCGCGACGAGGGCAGCGGCTGGGACTTCGATGACCTGCGCGATCACTACCTCGCGGCGCTCTACGACGTCGACCCCTTCGAGCTGCGAGCGGTCGATAACGAGCGCTACCTCGAGCTCTCGCGCGCGCTCACCGGCGAGGTCATGGCCGAGACGTTCGGCGAGTGGCGCCGCGCCGCCTCGCCCTGCGGCGGCGCAATCGTCCAGTGGCTGCGCGACCTTCGCCCCGGCGCCGGCTGGGGGCTTCTCGACCACCGCGGCGCCCCCAAGGTCGCCTACCACCACCTCCGCCGCGCGCTCGCACCGGTGGCCGTCTGGAGTACCGACGAGGGCCTTTCCGGGATCGCTGTCCATGTCGCAAACGACCGGCCCTGGCCGCTGCTCGGGCGGCTGCGCGTCGCTCTGTACAGAGACTTCGAGGTCCGCGTCGAGGAGGTGGAGCTGGAGCTCGAGCTCGCGGCGCACGCGAGCGTCGAGCACGGCGTCGAGGCGCTGCTCGGCCGCTTCGTCGATGTTTCGTGGGCCTACCGGTTCGGCCCACCGACACACGACGTGGTCGCCCTCAGCCTCGAGGACGCCGAGGGGCGCCTGCTCTCGCAGTCGTTTCGCCTGCCGGTCGGCCGGCCGCTCGAGCGCGAGGCGCAGGCGCGGCTCGGGCTCAACGCGAGCATCACGCCGCGCGGCGCGGATGCCTTTGAACTGTCCGTGCGGAGCGGGCGCTTCGCGTACGGTGTGCGTGTGGACGTTCCGGGGTTCACGGCATCGGACGATGCGTTCTCGGTCGAGCCCGGTGGAGAGCGCAGGATCGAGCTCGAGCGCGACAACGGCGCCGGCGCCGGCGCTGCGCCCGCCGGCGCCACGATCGCGGCGCTCAACCTCGCGGGGCGAGTGCCGATCATGATGGAAGAGGCCTCTTGACCAATCTCGCGCCCCATCCAGACACCGACGAGGCGCTCGCGCTGCGCGGTCGCCCCGGCTACGTTCCGCTCGACGGCGAGCCCCTGTTCGCCGTGCTGCACCTGCCGCCGGAGGGGCGGCCGCAGGCGCAGACCGGCGTGATCATCTGCCCGCCGTTCGGCTGGGACGAGCTCGGCGCGCACCGCAGCCTGCGCGCGCTCGCCGGCGCGCTCGCGCAGGGCGGCTTCCCGGTGCTGCGCTTCGACCTTCCCGGCACCGGCGACAGCGGCGGTTCTCCGCGCGATCCCCACCGGATCGAGACCTGGACGGCAGCCGTCGTGGCGGCCGCTGGCGCGTTGCGCGCTGCCTGTGGCTGCGAGCGCGTGGTTGCCGTCGGGGTCGGGCTCGGCGGCATGATCGCCTACAGGGCGCTGACGCTGGGCGCCGCCCCGATCGACGAGCTCGTGCTGTGGGCGGTGCCTTCGCGCGGCGGTCTGCTCGTGCGCGAGATGCGCACCTTCGCGCGGATGGCCGACTCCGAGCTCGTCGACACCGGCCTGGCGCGCGAGGAGCCGCCGCCATCCGACGCGGATCCGCTGGCGGAGGGCGACCTCAACGTCGCAGGGTTCGTGCTGACGGCCGAGACGCTCGCCGGCCTGGAGGCGCTCGATCTGACCGAGCTCACGCTTCCCGAGGCCTCGCGGCGGCGCGTGCTGCTGCTCGGCCGCGACACGCTGGCTCCCGACCGGCGCCTGCGGGCGCTGCTCGAGCAGAGCGGCGTCGAGCTGACCGTCTCCGACGGCCCCGGCTACGACAGGACGATGGTCGATCCGCACCTCGCCCAGATCCCGTGGGAGACGATCGCGCGCGTACGCGACTGGCTCGACGCCGGCGCTGAGCCGGCGGGCGAACACGCCGATCGCGCGCTCGCCGCCGCGCTCGTCGACTCGATCGAGCTGGCGGTCGGCGAGGCCGTGATCCGCGAGACGCCGCTGAATTTCGACTACGAGGGCGACCAGCTCGCGGCCATCCTCACCGAACCGCTGTCTGCCAACGAAGCCGACCTCTGCGTCGTGCTGCTCAACCCGGGGGCGGTACGCCACATTGGCCCGCAGCGGATGTGGGTCGAGGCCGCGCGTCGGTGGGCCGCCCTCGGCGTCAGCACGCTGCGCCTGGACGTCGTCGCGGTGGGCGACTCCGACGGCGATGGCAGCGGCTACGCGAACCGCGGCGCCTTCCAGCGCCCGGAGTTCGCCGCCCAGGTCAGGGCCGCCTTCGACGAGCTCGAGCGCCGTGGCCTCCCGAACCGGTTTCTCGTCGGCGGGGTCTGCTCGGGCGCCTACTGGGGCCTTCATGCCGGGCTCGAGGACGAGCGCGTGTGCGGCCTGCTGCTGCTGAACCTGCTCGCCTTCTACTGGACGGCGGAGCTCGGCGCGGTACGCGACTCGCGCCGCGCCCGCGCGCTGCTGCACGAGCACGAGATCGCGACCGTGCTGCGCATCATCGCCACCGACCGCTGGCGCATCACGCGGATGCTGCTGACGAAGCTTCACGGCCTGCGCCGGCGGCGCCGGCGGGAGGCCGACGAGCGCTCCCACCTCGTCGATGAGGTCGTCGCGGTGCTCGACTCGATGCGCGACCGCGGCGTGCAGATGACGCTGGCGCTTTCGCTGAACGAGCCGCTGTTTGAGGACTTCGTCGCCGACGGCCTGATCGGCCGGCTGGCGGAGTGGCCGAACGTGCACCTCGAGCGGATGCCGACGATGGAGCACGTCTTCCGCTCGCCCGCCTCGCAGCGCATGGCCCATGAGGTGCTCGACGGCGCGCTCGCGCGCACGCTCGGGAGCTTGATGGCGCCGCCGGTCGACGGCTGACGCAGCGGGTTGCGCGGGGCGGCGCGCGTTCGGGGCACAGGGGCCGGCGCCAGCCAAGCCGGTCTGGGGCTATTGCCGCGGCGATCCGGCTTCTAGTGTTGCCAGACGCGGATGTAGTCGATGCGGAGTGTGGCGGGGGTTTGGATGGGGCCGCCGTAGGTGTTGTCGGCGGCCATGGTGGCGAGTAGGAACATGGGTGTGTTGGTGATGCCTTGGGTGACGGTGCCGACTTGG
>DATNHQ010000098.1:0-5179 GCA_035604915.1 Solirubrobacteraceae bacterium | reverse complement strand
TCCGTGATCGGGCGGACCACGCTCGCGCCGGCGGCAAGGGCCTGGGCCATGACCGCGTCGGGGTCCTCGACGATGAGCAGCAGGCGCACCGTGGCGCCGCCGACCGTGAGCGGGCTGAAGGTGCCGTGCTCGGGCGACTCGTCGTGCACCCAGAATGTGGCGGCGCCGATCTGAAGCTGCGCGACGACCGCCTCGTGCTCGTCGCTGCCGCCGACACGGTAGGCCTCGACGGCGCCGAACGCCGACCTGTAGAACTCGATCGCCTCGCGTCCTCCGCGGACGGCGAGCTGCGCGACGATCGCGGTGGGCACGCTCACAGCTCGAGCGCCACGCCGGGCGCGGACGGAACCTGGCGCGGGTGCAGGAGGTGCGCGAGCAGCTCGAGGCCGTCGACGAGGCGGGGGCCCGGGCGGGAGAAATAGGCGGCCGCGTCGACCGCGACGATGCGGCTCGCGCGCAGCTGCGCGAGGCGATCGGCATGGGCGCGGGCCTCCGCCAGCGCGCGCGGCGCGTCGTAGCCGCACGGCATCACGATCACGACCTCGGGCTCAGCGGCGGCGACCGTGCTCCAGTCGATGCGCTGGGAGTGCTCGCCCGGGAAGCCGAGCATGTCGGCGCCGCCGGCGTACTCGATCAGCTGCGGCGTCCAGTGCCCGGCCGCGTAGACCGGGTCGAGCCACTCGAGCGCGGCGACGGAGCGCCGCCGTACGCCGCGCACGGCCAGGCGGACACGGTCGATCCGCCCGGCGATGCGAGCGATCAGCGCGAGCGCCTCGTCGCGGCGGCCGGTCGCCTGGGCGACGGTGCGCACGTCGGCGAGGGTCTCGCCGAGAGTGTGGGGATCGAGCGAGATCACGCGCGGGCGGCTCGGCAGCTCGGCGGCGAGCGCCGCGACCTCCTCGTGGGAGACCGCGCAGACAGGGCAGAGCTGCTGGGTGATGATCAGGTCGGGCTCGAGCTCGCGCAGCATCGCCTCGTCGAGTGAGTAGATCGACTCGCCGGCGGCGGTGGGCTCGCGCACGGCGGCGTCGATCCCGGCGGCGTCGAGGCCGGGCGACAGCGTGTCGCGGGTGACGCGCGGCAGCGCCAGGGCGGCCGGCGGGAAATCGCATTCGTGCGTGACGGCGATAAGCTCATCGCCGAGCCCGATCGCGAAGCAGAGCTCGGTCGCGTGCGGGACAAGGCTCACGATTCGCACCCCGCGAACTCTATGGAACCACTGCAAGACTCAGAGATCGACGCGGGCCTCGCGACGCTCGATCCGCGCTGGCGGCGCGACGGCACGCAGATCGTCTGCGACCTCGAATGCGAGAACTTCGCGGCGGCGATCGAACTGGTGAACCGGATCGCGGCCGAGGCTGAGCGCGCCGACCATCACCCCGACATCCTCGTGCACGGCTACCGCCGGCTGCGGATCACGCTCAGCACGCACGCCGCGGGCGGCCTAACCGAGCGCGACTTCGCGCTGGCGCGCGCCCTCGACACGCTGTAGGGAATCGCGAGCGACGGCGTCCCACGCCGACACCAAACCCGCCACCGACGCCGCTGCCGCGCCTGCTACCGTTGACGCCGTCTGCGCGGCCGGTATGAACGACGAACCTCCTCGAAGTAGCCGCGCCGCGGTGCGGGCGTGAACTGGTTGTTCATAGCTGCCGCCGCGGTGCTGATCGCACTGAACGCGTTCTTCGTGATCGCGGAGTACGCGCTCGTGAGGGCGCGGCACTCGCGCCTCGAGTTGGCGGCAGAACAGGGCCTGCGCGGAGCCAAGCTGGCGCTGCGCCAGCTCGAGCACATCAACGAGTACATCTCGACCTGCCAGGTCGGCAACACGATGGCCTCGATCGGCATCGGCGCGCTCGGCGAGCCGGCGCTTGCGCACGTGCTCAAGAGCGCGCTCGGCTCGGGCATCGGCCACGCGGTCGCGATCGCGATCGCCGTGATCGTCTCCTACCTGCTGATCACGAGCACCCAGATCACGGTCGGGGAGATGGTGCCCAAGCTCTACGCGATCGACCGTGCGGAGACCGTCGCACGGCGAATCGCGCGGCCGCTGCAGTGGTTTCGCGTGCTCTTCAACCCCTTCATCGTCTCGCTCACGGTCGTCTCCAACGCGGTGCTCGGCGTGCTCGGCGTCGACCCGCAGCGGCGGATCATGCGGGGCGGCTCGCCCGATGAGCTCAAGCGGCTGATCCGCGACTCCGAGGCGGGCGGGATGCTCGAGGCCAACGAGGCGACGATGCTCTCCGGCGTGTTCCACCTGCACGAGCAGGAGGCGCGCCAGGTGATGACGCCGATCCCGGCGGTGGTGACCGTCGACCTCGCCGAGGACGTGCAGACCGCGCTGCGGCGCTGCATCGACTCGGGCCACACGCGCCTGCCGGTCACAGAGGATGAGAACCAGAACCGCATCCGCGGCGTCGTCCACGCGACCGGGCTGGCGCGCCGGCTGCTCGAGGTCGGCCCGGCGGCGTCGATCCGCCCGCTCGTGCGCGACGCGCCGATCGTGCCGGAGAGCAAGCCGCTCGACGACCTGCTGGCGGAGCTGCAGCGCGAGCGCACGGCACTCGCCGTGGTCGCCGACGAATACGGGCGCGTGATGGGGATCGTGACGATCGAGGACATCGTCGAGGAGGTGGTCGGTGAGATCATCGACGAGACCGATCCGGCCGCCGGCGACGTGCGCCAGCTGCCGAGCGGCGACTGGTTCGTGCGCGGGCACGTCCCCGTCGCCGACCTGCTCGACTACGGCATCGATCTCCCCGGCGACAGCGACGCCTACAACTCGATCGGCGGGCTCGTCTTCAACGACCTCGGCCGGCTGCCCAAGCGCGGCGACAAGATCGACGTCGACGGATACGAGCTGCGCGTCGAGTCGGTGCGGGAGAACCGGATCGTGCTGGTGCGCGTGCGCGCGCGCCACGCCGCTGATATGCCGGCGCTCGAGGACGAGCAGGCCGGGGCGGAGGAGTAGCCCGTTAAACGCCCGACGCCCCGGGGGGTGACGGGGCGTCGGGTACTGCTGGGAGGAGGTGTGGTTGCGAGAGATATGTGTCGCGCCTCAGAGTATGCGGCGCGGCTCTCAAGCCGACCTAAAAGGAGCTGTAAAGGTTTCTGAAGTTCGCGGCGGCGGCCTCAGCGCTGGATCGCGCCGTCGGCGAGCAGCCGTTCGCGCAGTGGCTGCGGCACCGCGATCGGGCGCCCGGCGACCGGGTCGTAGGTGACCAGCACCGAGTAGCCGTCGGCCAGGCGCCGCTCGCCGGCTCGCATCTCGAAGTCCATGTGAAAGCTCGAGCGCCCGACCGCGCTCGGGCGCAAGCGCGTCTCGATCCGCTCGCCGAACTGTCCCGGCGAGCGGTAGCTGATCTTGACCTCGACGACCATGAAGGTGAAGCTCGCCGACGGCGTCAGCTCCGGGTGCGCCCGGGCGACGGCGACCGCGTAGGCGATCCGCGCGGATTCGACGAAGACGAGGAAGGAGACGTTGTTGAGGTGGCCCTGGGTGTCGAGGTCGGCGAAGCGGATCTCGTCGGTGTGGGCGAAGGGCCAGTCGTCTACTGCAGCCATTGGAAGCCGGTCGCCGACGGCGCCGGCGCGAGCGGGCTGCCGGGCAGCTTGGCCGGGAGCGGGTCGAGGTTGTAGGCCGCCGGCGCGACGTCGTTCGGCGTGTCGTGGTGAAACAGCGAGGCGAGGTACTGGATCTGGCCGCGACCGACACCGAGCTCGGTCTGGCCGCCGCCGTAGAGGCCGATGCTGCGCTCCTCGCAGTGCGCGTAGAAGTCCAGCAGCGCCCGCAGCGTGCCGAAGCGCGACGGCTTCACGTTGAGCATGCGCGGCTCGAACGCCAGCGCGAGCACATCGGCGACGGAGTGGATCGGGGCGTCCCACGTGATCCGCGCACGATGGCGGCGCAGCACGGGCTCGGTCTCCGCGGTCAGCGCGGGGTCCTCGATCCAGGCCTCCGGCAGACCCTCCGCGATTCGCTCGTAGAGCGCCGCGTCGGGGTCGTTGTCGACGGTGGTGCCGCTGTAGAAGCCCTTGAGGTCGGCGGTGGCGACGAGCCCGCGCGCCGCGAGCTCGCCGATCAGCGCCGCGTCCCAGCTCGGCATCGGGTCGAGCTTGAAGCGCAGATCGGGGTGCTGGGCGAGGCGGGCGTCGACCGGCGCGAGCGTCGGGGGCTCGGGCAGCCGCACCGACGCGACGAAGCTGACCGGCTGCGGCGTGCGGCCGAGCACCTCGTGCAGGGAGCGCCCCGCCTGGCGCAGAGCGAGATCGAGCGCGGCCGACTCGAAACCCCAGCGGCGGTAGTTGCGGTAGGCCTCGGCGCCGGGTGGCGACGGGAACAACTCGAGCGTGTCGAGGTGCGCCGAGAAGGACTCGAGCGTCCAGCTGCCGGCGAGCGGCAGCGTCGGCCCGGCGGCGCCGAGGGCGTCGTGGTCCTCGTTGGCGTAGGTCACGTCCTCACCGAGGCCCTCCTCGGAGCGACCCCGCAGCGCGATCACGGTCGTCGAGCGCACCCATCCGGAGGTGATCGGCGAGTCGAGCCGGCGCAGCTCGTAGCCGTCGACCTCGAGCTCGAGTGAGGCGATCAGCGCGAACGCGCTCACGCGGTGCTCTGCTCGTCCCCGAGGCGGGCGACAAGCTCATCGAGGCGGAGCTCCTCGAGATCGCCGCCGACCGCTTCGAGCTCGCCCGCGCAGAACTCGATCAGCGAGCGGCCCTCGCGCACCAGCTCGAGCGTCTCGCGCAGGCCGGCCTGCCCGGAGTCCAGGCGCCGGACGATCTCCTCGACGCGGGCCGAGGCGGCCTCGTAGCTGTGGGGCGGCTGCTCGCTCATGAAGGCTCGATTCTCGCAGCGACGGCGTCGTCGGCGAAGCGCAGCCTGACTCGCGACGCGGCGCGCGCCGCTGCCGCCGTGGTGACCGGCGCTCCGGCCGCGTCCTCGACGAGGGCGTAGCCGCGGGCGAGCGTGCGCTCGGGGTCGTGCGCGCCGAGCGCGAGGCGCAGGCGCTCGAGGTCCGCGGGGCGGCGCACCTCGCAGTCGCGGATCGCGCGCTCGCGAGCGTCGGCAAGCGCCTGCCCGCGGCGCGCGCTGCGGGCGCGCTCGTCGGAGGCGATGCGCCGGGCGACGGCGCGCAGCTCGCGGAGCGTTTGGCGCAGCGCGGTGCGCTGGCGGGCCAGG
>DATNHQ010000097.1:0-34619 GCA_035604915.1 Solirubrobacteraceae bacterium | reverse complement strand
GAGTGGGAGCTCGCCGCGACCTATGACCATGAGCGCGGCGCCAAGCTGGCGTGGCCATGGGGCGAGGGCCAGGCAGGGCCGGAGGAGGCCAACCTGATCGAGTCGGGCCGCTTTGAGACGGTCGCCTCCGGCTCGCTCCCGAGCGGCGCCTCGCCGTGCGGCGCGCTCGGCATGATCGGCGACGTCTGGGAGTGGACCGCGAGCCGGTTCGACGGCTATCCCGGGTTTCGCGCCGACCCCTACCCGGAGTACTCCGAGGTCTTCTTCGGTGGCGAGCACCGCGTGCTTCGGGGCGGCTCCTTCGCGACCAGCGCGCTGGTCGCGACGCCCACCTTCCGCAACTGGGACTACCCGGCTCGCCGGCAGATCTTCTCCGGGCTGCGGGTGGCCGCCTGATGAGCCGCTGCACCGAGACGGAGGGGACGCTGACGCTCCACAACGCGCTCGACGCCGGCGAGAGTCGCACGCTGGCCGACGACGTGCGCGAGGGGCTGACGCGAAGCTTCAAGGAGCTCCCGCCCAAGCACCTCTACGACACGCGCGGTGCCGAGCTGTTCGAGCAGATCTGCGAGCTGCCCGAGTACTACCCGACCCGCACCGAGCGCGCGATCCTCGAGCGCGTCGCCGGCGAGCTGATCTCCCAGACCGGCGCCAGCGAGCTCGTCGAGCTCGGCTCCGGCAGCGCGACCAAGACGCGCCTGCTGCTCGACGCAATGGCCGCCGCGGGCACGCTCGACAGCTTCATCGCCGTGGACGTGACCGAGAGCTTCGTGCGCGAGAGCGCCGCCGAGCTGATCGCCGAGTACCCAGGCCTCAGCGTGCATGGGCTGATCGGCGATTTCGAGCGCCACCTCGACCGGCTGCCGCCGCCACGCGGCCCGCGGCTGCTGGCGTTCCTCGGCGGCACGATCGGCAACCTGGCGCCGGCCGGCCGGCGGCGCTTCCTGCGCACCGTCTGCGGCCTGCTCGGCCCGGACGACCACCTCCTGCTCGGGACCGACCTTGTCAAGGACCGATCGATCCTCGAGGCGGCCTACGACGACTCGGCAGGCGTCACCGCCGAGTTCAACCTCAACATCCTGCACGTGCTCAACCGCGAGCTCGGCGCGAACTTCGACCCGGCCTCCTTCCAGCACGTCGCGCGCTTCGACACCGAGAACGAGTGGATCGAGATGCGGCTGCGCGCACGCAAGGCCCAGCAGGTCGTGCTCACCGCGCTCGATCTGACGGTCAGCTTCGACGCCGGCGAGGACCTCCGTACCGAGATCAGCGCCAAGTTCACGCGCCAGCGCGTCGCCGCAGAGCTGGCGAGCGCCGGCCTCGCGCTGGCCGCGTGGCACACCGACCCCGAGGACTGGTTCGCGCTGTCGCTGGCGCGCCGCGCCTAGAGGGGGCGGCGCGAGACCGGCCGCCGTCACGATCGCGCTGCGGCCAGGGCGGACGGATGGCGGGGCGGAGCGGGCGACGCGGACTTTCGGGCACCGCGGACCGATGGCCTAGTCGCCGAGGTGTCTTTCGTCGCGTCCTCCGCGCGGCGTGTCGATGTAACGGGTGCAGGCGGTCCCGCACGGCGGGGGTCCTGCATCCGACGCGCCTTTCCTCGACGCGTGACTCCAGATGAAGGGAAGATCATGCGAACAAACACCGTGCGAAGCGCCATTGCCGTCGGCATCTGCGCGCTTGCATCGGCGATTCCGGCTGCTGCGAGCGCGGCGCCGGCTCATCGGTCGATCGTCGCCGCCACCGAGCGCGGCCTGAACGTCGCCGGGCCCAGCTCACAGGCCGTCGGCCGCCCGTCGCTGCTGCCGTCACTGAAGCCTTCGCTGAAGCCCTCGCTGAAGACCGGGCCCAGCTCACAGGCCGTCGGTCGCCCGTCGCCGCTGCCGTCACTGAAGCCTTCACTCAAGCCTTCGCTGAAGCCCTCGCTGAAGACCGGGCCCAGCTCACAAGCCGTCGGCCGCCCGTCGCTGCTGCCGTCACTGAAGCCTTCACTGAAGCCGTCGCTCAAGCGTCTCTGAGGCCGTCGCTCAACAGGTTGCGCGGCCGCTCCGGTTGCGGCTGCGCGCCGCTCAGGCCTGTCAGTCAAATGACCTGGCTGCGCGCCGCTCAGGCTGTCAGTCAAATGACCTGGCTGCGCGCCGATCAGGCTGTCAGTCAAGTGACCTCCGGCCTGAGCGCGTTCGCGGCGCCGCCGAGCGCCGAGTCCTTTGCGGCGGCGTAGCGGGTCTCACGCCGCCCCCGGCTCGAGCTCCCTAACCCAGCCGCGCGGAGTCAATCCTCCAGCGACGACGCCCGCCCGGGCCTTGCACCGGGCGCGGGGATGCTCAGATCCGCTCCACCAGCATCGCCTGGCCCATCCCGCCGGCCACGCACATCGCCTCGATCCCAAACCGCCCACCGGTCGTCTCGAGGCCGTTCAGAAGCGTCGCCATGATCCGCGCCCCGGTCATCCCGAACGGGTGCCCAAGGGCGATTGCGCCGCCGAACGGGTTCAGCTGCTCCTCGGCGATGGAAAGCTTGCGCATGCACGCCACGACCTGGGCCGTGAACGCCTCATTCAGCTCGACGATGTCGATGTCGTCGATCGACAGAGCGGCGCGCTCGAGCAGCATCCGGATCGCCGGGATCGGGCCGACCCCCATGTACTCCGGCTCGAGCGCCGCCACCGTCGAGGCGATGATGCGGGCGCGCGGGCGCAGGCCGAGCCGCTCGGCGCGCTCGGCGCTCATCACCAGCATGGCGGCCGCGCCGTCGTTGAGCGGGCAGGAGTTACCGGCGGTGACGGTGCCGCCCGGCAGGAACGCGGGCTCGAGCGCCGCGAGCACGTCCATCGTGGTACCCGGCCGCGGGCTGTCGTCGGTGCTGACGATCGCCGGCGCGACCTCGATCGTGCCGCTCGCGCCGTCGTCGGCGAGGTGTGCGGGCACCGCCACCGGCACGATCTCTGAGTCGAAATGGCCCGAGCTCGCCGCCGCCACGGCGCGGTCCTGCGAGATCACGGCCCAGCGGTCCTGGTCGACCCGCGAGACGTCGTAGCGCTCGGCGACGTTCTCGGCCGTGAGCCCCATCGGAATGTAGACGTCGCAGAGCGATCCGCGCGAGCCGTCCAGGCGCGGGTTGAGGCTCGCCGGATCCGGTCGCACGCCGGCGCCTGCGCGCGAGATCGATTCGACGCCGGCGGCGATGAACTGCTCGCCCTCGCCCGCGCGAATCGCATGGAAGGCCATCCGCAGCGCCTGCAGCGAAGAGGCGCAGAAGCGATTGACCGTGGCGCCGGGCACGCGGTCGTCGATGCCGGCGAGCAGCAACGCGTTACGCGCCACGTTGGCGCTCTGCTCGCCGCTGCTCGACGCGGCCCCCATCAGCACGTCGTCGGTCTGGGAAAAGTCAACGCGCGGGTTGCGCGCGATCAGCGCCCGCAGCGGCAGCGCCGCCAGCTCATCTGCGCGCAGCGCAGCAAGCGACCCCTTGAACGCCCGCCCGATGGGCGTGCGCACGGCGTCGACGATCACTGCCTCGATCATCGTCTCTCTCCTCCACGCCTGTTCCCCCTGCGGATGTATCGATCATAGGAGCCGCAACGGCGGCGCGGCTCACAAACCCAGCTCGCCGACCCCCAGCTCGTCGAAGCCGACGTGGTGCGCCAGCTCGTGGCGGACGACGCGCACGACCTGCTCGCGCAGGCGGTCGGGATCGGCGCCGAAGTCACGGCGCAGCGTGTCGCGGAAGATCACGATCCGCCCCGGGTTGCCGCCGTGGCGGCCGCCGCCCTGGTAAAGCCCGTAGGCGTGGACGCGCCGACCACCGTCGGAGATCACCACCGCGGTGTGCATGAGCGCGTTCTGGAGCAGGTCGGGCAGCTCGTCGAGCGCGTCGCGGACGAGCTCCTCGAAGTCCTCATCGTTGTGAGGATCCAGCTCCATGAACTCGACCTCGTCAGGCTCCACGGCGAGGCCCTCGCGCGCGAGGCTCTCGGCACGACGGACAACGAGCTCGAACTCGTCCTCGCCCTGCTGCCAACCCGCCAGCCAGCCCGTGACGAGCGCCACCACGGCTCCCAGCATCAGCACGCCGAGCGCGATCACAGCCAGCAGCTCGAGCAGTCGCACGAGCGGGGAGCTGCTCGCTGGCGCCAGCACGAAGACGACCGAAAGCGCCACCATCAACGCGACCCCGGCCGCGCGCAGCACCAGCCTCAGCGGCGGGGGCGTCGCTGACACGGCGGGCTTTTCGGATCGACTGCCACCACCTCATGCTACCCGGGCCCGCTCGGCGAGCGGACGGGTGGCGTATGCTCAGCCGCGGTGTGAAGGTCGGCCAGGAGATCGAGATCGGACCCCGGCGCACAGCCGAGCTCGCCGCCGAAGGCGCGACCGTGGTCGACGTGCGAGAGGCCTACGAGCGCGAGGCCGGACACATCGCGGGCAGCGCGCACATCGAGCTCGCGCGCGTGGCCGCGAGCGCCGCGGCGATCGACCGCGAGCTCCCGGTCGTCTTCTACTGCCGCGTCGGTGCGCGCTCGACGATGGCGGCGAGCGCGTTCCGCGCCGCCGGCTACGACGCCTACACGCTGGCCGGCGGGATCCTCGCCTGGGTCCAGGCCGGGCTCCCGATCGCTCCCGACGACGGCTACGTCGCCGACCACTGAGCGGCGTGCCGCGGGTGGCGACCCTGCGCGGCGGCCGCTGCCGCCGCGATCTCGCAGACCTCGCGCGGGTCATCGACGATTGTCAGTAGCGCGATGTCGGCCGCAGCGATGTTCCCGCGCCCCAGCACAGCCTCGCGGATCCACGCGACCAGGCCGCTCCAGTAGTCGCTGCCGTAGAGGATCACGGGGAAGTGGCGGATCTTGCCGGTCTGGATCAGCGTCAGCGCCTCGAACAGCTCATCGAGCGTGCCGATGCCGCCCGGCAGCACCAGGAACGCGCAGGCGTAGCGGACGAACATCAGCTTGCGCACGAAGAAGTAGCGAAACTGCAGGCCGAGGTCGACGTAGGGGTTGAGCTGCTGCCTGTTCGGCAGCTCGATGTTCAGCCCGACCGAGAGCCCGCCGCCTTCCTGGGCGCCGCGGTTGGCCGCCTCCATGCTGCCCGCACCGCCGCCGGTGATGATCGCGAAGCCCTCCCCGGCGAGGCTGCGCGCGACCGCGCGCGAGCGCTCGTAGGCGCGATCGGCCGGTTGCGTCAGGCTGGAGCCGAAGACCGAGACGGCCGTGCCGATCCGCCCGAGCGCCAGGAAGCCGAGCGCCAGTTCCTCGCTGATCCGCGCGATCCGCTCGGCGTCCGAGCGTACCGCCGCGACGGTCTCGAACTCGGCCGCGAGCAGCTCCTCGTCGGCACTCGTCGGCTGGCGGGGCTCGCTCGCCACAGGCTCAGAACAGCAGCGAGTTCATGTAGGCCTGCTCCTGCTGGCCGAGGTTGGTCTTCGCCGGGTTCGCGTGCAGGAAGCCGAGGACCTCGGAGGAGTAGGGCATGAACACCAGGTAGGTGTAGACGGCTATCACCGCGACCACGACGCGCAGCGCGCGCGGGCGCGCGAGCGCCGCGAACGGCAACAGCCAGACGATGTACCAGGGCAGCGTCCACGTCAGCGCGAGCACCAGCGCGAGCGTCACCCAGCCGCAGCCGGAGCGCCAGCGGCGGGTCCGCCATGCCCATATCGTCGAGCCGACGATCACCGCCGCCAGCAGCAGCTGAAGCAGCAGGCGCATCTCGTGGGTGGCGCCGCCGAAGCCGAGCGCCAGGCCAGTCAGGTTGGGGATGCCGTCGGGGACGACGAGCTGGCCCTGCTGGCTGACATTGGGCAGGTTGACGCCGAACGCGACGTAGGTGGCCGCCGCCGTCGCCGCGAGACCGATGAGCATCCCCGCGGCGACGCGCGCGCGGCGCGGCGCGCCGGCGAGCAGGACCGGGATCAGGACCGCACAGGAGGCCTTGATCGCGACCGCCCCGATCAGCGCGACGCCGGCGCCGATCTCCATCCATGCGGACGGCTCGCCGGCGACGAGCGGGCGGGGCATGCCGTCGAGCCACGCCCACGCACGCCTTAGCACGGCGAGGACACCACGTTGGCCCGGCGGCGCCGGGCGCGCGTACTTGCCGACGCGCATCGCGTCGGCGCGCAGGAGCAGCCAGAAGCCGAGGACGAGCAGGAAGATCATCAGGAAGTCGTTGTGGTCGCCGCCGAGACCCCAGACCAGCACGATCGGGTTGATGCCGACGATCACGGCAGCCGTCAGCGGATTGCGGCCCAGCAGCTCCGCGCAGCGGTAGACCAGAAAGACCGAACCGAGGCTCGCGAGCATCAACGCCACCTTCATCGCCCAGAACGAGCCGGCGACGCCGAGCGGCACCAGCGCCATCGTGAACAGCGTGAACAGCGGCCCGTACGGGCTCAGCAGGCCATGCCAGTTGCTGAGCGCGAAGGTCGGGTCGGCGTGGGACTCGAGCGCCGGGATCGTGACGTAGGGGTTGAGGTGGTGCACCACCTCCATGCGCCCGTAATTGAGGTAGTTGAAGACGTCGGTGAGCGTGAACGGGGGCGCCAGCAGGAAGATCACATGGACCGCGACGATCGCCGCGAACACCCAAGACCGCCGCAGCCGAGGAGCCGAGTAGATGACGACCAGGTACGCCACGAGCATCGTTGCGACCGCGGCCGTGAAGATGACCCTCTCGGTGTGATTGCTGGCGGCGAACCAGCTCGTCAACGCGCCGGTCGGGCCGGCGATCCAGCGCGGGTAGGGGGCGCGCGAGATCGTCGAGGGCACGAGGATGCCGGGGTGCGCGGAGGCGAGCGAAACGAGCAGCAGGCTCGCCACCACGATCAGCGTCAGCGAGGTGGCGGACGCGGCGGCAGCGAGCTTCGAGCGCGACATGTCGGCCAAGCTCGGGTCCCGCCAGCCTGGCGCGCGCTGGGCGTGCAGTCGGTGGCCGTAGAAGAGGTGGCGGTGGCCGTGGCGTGATTCGTGGCCATTGCCCAGGTGACCCGCCGCGTGCGGCGGCGCCGTCGCCGGGACGGCAAGCAGGCTGCGGGGGCCCTCGGTGGCGTCGGTCGACATCGCTTATCGGAGCACGATCCGCCGCGGCGCGCCGGACTGCGCGGAGGATAGCGGCAGCGCTCGCGCGTCCCCAACGCTCGGTCCCCGGAAAGGGCGGAGCCCGCTCATGCGGCGGGCTCCGAGCACTTCAAAGGCTGTCCAGCTGGCGCGCGCTCTAGAGCGCGACGACGTTGACCGCCTTGGGCCCCTTGTCACCGGCCTCGGCGTCGAAGGACACCTTGGCGCCCTCCTGCAGCGAGCGATAACCCTCGCCCACGATGCCGGTGTGATGGACGAAGAGATCCTTGTCCCCGTCGTCGGGGGTGATGAAGCCGAAGCCCTTGTCGTCGCTAAACCACTTAACGGTGCCCGTGGGCATTGCGTTCCTCCACTGTCTGTGTGCTTGCTGCGACGCGGAGGACGCTTGAAAAGCTTCGACCTGCGAGCGCTCGCACTGCTTTCGCCGGTAATACCGACGTCTTTCCCGCGTGACGGTAGCACGTCCGCCCGTTCCTGCAACCGAAATACGCGAGGCGCTAGGCTGACGCCATGAGCGAGAAGACGCACAAGACAGACGAGCAGTGGCGCGCTGAGCTGACTCCTGAACAGTATGAGGTCCTGCGGCGGAAAGGAACCGAGCGCCCGTTCACCGGCGAGCTCAACGAAAACAAGGCCGCCGGGGCCTATCGCTGCGCCGGCTGCGGCGCGCTGCTCTTCCAGTCCGACGCTAAGTTCGATTCCGGGACCGGCTGGCCGAGCTTCTTCGAGCCTGGCGCCGCCAACGCCGTCGCCACCGAGCAGGATCGCAGCCTGTTGATGGCGCGCACCGAGGTCCTCTGCGCGAGCTGTGAGGGCCACCTCGGCCACGTCTTCGAGGACGGGCCGCTGCCGACAGGCCTGCGCTACTGCATCAACTCGGCAGCGCTCACGTTCGAGCCGCGGCAGCCCGAGTGAGCGAGGACGCGGCGGCGGCACCGCCGCGCTTGCGCAGCCTGATCCCGCCGCCGCGCACGCGTGATGAGACGCTCAGCGCCGATCAGGTGCTCGCCGGCTGGCGCGAGCAGGAGGGACCGAAGCCGCGCGTCGCCCTGAACATGGTCGCGAGCGTGGATGGGCGGATCGCCGTCGACGGCCGCTCGGCGCCGCTCTCGAACGCAGTCGACCGCGCCCTCTTCCACGCGCTGCGGGCGCAGGCCGACGCGGTGATGGCGGGGGCGCGGACCGTGAGCCTCGAGCGCTACGGGCCGATCATCGCCAACCCGGCGACGCGCGCGAGCCGCGCGCAGCAGGGGCTCGCCGAGCAGCCACTCGCGGTGATCGCAAGCCACAGCCTCGACCTCGACCCGCAACTGCCGCTGCTCGCGGACCCCCAGTCGCGGGTCGTGATCCTGACGAGCTCCGCGCGCGACATTCCCGCCTGCGCCGCCGAGCTCGATTACGTGCGCGCACCGACGCTGCGGGCAGGGCTCGTCAAGCTCTCCGAGCGCTACGGCGTCGGCACCGTCGTTTGCGAGGGCGGCCCGACGCTCAACGGCTCGCTCGCCGCCGAGGGGCTGATCGACGAGCTCTTCCTGGCGCGCGCGCCGGTTCTGGTCGGCGACGTGCCGGGCGGCGCGGGCCTGCTGCGTGGCCACGCCCTGCGCGAGCCCCAGGCGCTCGAGCTGCGCACGCTGCTCGAATGCGACGGAACGCTCTACGCGCGCTACGTCAGGCGCTCGGAGGCTCCGCCCTCGCCGCCGCTCTGACCGATCTCGCGCGTGACCACCTCGAGCAGTTCGCTGGCGAGCGTGCCCCCGTCGGAGGCGACTCGCGGCGTGGCGCTGATCGTGACGACCACCTCCGCGCCGTCGAGCGCTTCGAGCATGACGCTCGGCGGGCGGCGGATCGGCACGGTCAATGCCTGCTCGATCAGCCGCTGCAGTTCGGTGGGCGTCGTGCCCGGGCGCAGCCGCGCGCGTAGGTTCACCGCCTCGGGCTCGCGCAACGGGCTGACAGAGACCGCGAGCACGAGACTGTTCGGCACGAGCACCTGGTCCCCGCCGACGTTGAAGGTCGTGTAGAGCAGGCCGAGCGCCGCGACGACGCCCTCGATCCTCCCTGCGAGTCCCCCTCCCTGCAGGCGCACCCGCTCGCCGACGACGAACGGTCGCGCGCTGAGCAGGACGATGCCGGCGATCAGGTTGCCGAGCGTCTGCTGCGCCGCGAGGCCGAACACCACCGCCGAGAACGACGCGCCGATCGCGATCGCCGCGATCGGGACACCGGCGATGCGAAGCGCCACGACGATCGCCGCAAGGACGGTGAGCAGGCGGATCACGAACCCTGCCGTGCCGGCCGTGGCCTTGTCCATGCGCCGGAACATGATCGGCTCGAGCCCGCGGACGAAGTCGCGGGCCAGCGCCCAGCCGACGATGATCAGCGCGAGCACGACGAAGACCTGCAGCGTGGTCGTGCCGGCGTCCGACGAAACCTTGCACGGATGAGACTCCGTGCCCGTTCCAAACGCGCAGGTCCTCAGGCCGAACACGGCGTGACGGTAGTCCCAGAGCAGGATTGTGCCCGCGAACAGCGGCAAGAGGACCAGCAGGTGCAGCCTCGCGCGCCGCACGGCCTGCGGCGAGAGGCCGAGCGTCAGGCCGACTTCGCGCAGGCTCTGGGCGCGCCGCGCGCGGTCCCAGCGCTTGGGTGGCTGCTCGCTATCTGCTTGTGACAAAGCCGTGAAACCCGCGCCGGGATGCAAGAAGAGGCTGCTACCGTGGGGAATGCGACCATAGCAACGAGAGGGGCGGGCACCGAGGATCCGCCCACAGAAAGGAACCACATGTCATACGTCGATCTGCACCTCCACCTGCTACCTGGGGTGGACGACGGCGCAGCCGATGATTCCGCCGCGCTCGCTCATGCGCGGCGACTCGCCGCCGAAGGGGTCCGCGACGTCACCGTCACCCCCCACATCAGCGACTACTGGCCACTCGAGATCAGCTCGATTCCCGACCGCGTCGCGGCGCTCGCCGCGCTGCTCGAGCGCAACGGCGTCGGCGTGCGCGTCCGCGCCGGAGGCGAGCTCGACGCGCGCCACGCTCACAGCCTTGACGACGCCGAGCTCGAGCTGATCGCCCAGGGGCCCCCCGGCAGCCGCTGGCTGCTGGTGGAGGCACCGTTCCGGGGTCTGGACGAGGCGTTTCTCGCCGACTGCACGGCGCTCAGCGCGCGCGGTTTCGGGATCGTGCTCGCCCACCCCGAGCGCGCCCGGGCCGTCACCACGCCCGACGGCGACGCGGCTCTGCGGCAATTGCTCGCCGGCGGCGCCCTCGCGCAGGTGAACGTCTGCTCGCTGCTCGGCAACAACGGGCTCGACGTGCAGGAGACGGCGGTCGGGCTGCTGCGCAGCGGCCTCGCCTACGTGATCGCCTCCGACGGCCACCCCGGAACCCGTGACCACACCCTGGCGCTCGGGTTCGTTCTCGCGCAGCGCGCCGGCGCCTCGTCGGTGCAGGCCTGGCGGTTGACGCAGGACAACCCGCGCTTCCTGTTGATCCACGGCATCCCCAAGGCGCCCTCGCCGGTCACGGCCGCCGCACTCGAGCTTTCGCTCGACTAGCACCCTCCGCGCGCCCGAGGCCAGCTACGCCCCGGGCTCACCAGGGGAGCCCAGGGCGCTGGCTGAGAGAGGCCCTCGTGCACGACCCGCGGGGTCAACTTCTTCGAGAGCTCGCTGCGAGCTGGTCAGACTCGCACGGGCATCACAGCAGCGGCGCAGCCAGGCGGGGTGAAGATCCTGATAGCGCGGCGGCTCGTTCACCGACTGGTCACAGAAAGTCGGGTTTTGCAGCCGAATCTTACGTGCATGACAAATGCGAAAGGTGAGGAGGGAGCACCTGTGGTGACCCGCGTCGATCTCCACTGCCACTCGAGCGCCTCGGCAGTGTCGCGACTTGGCGTCCAGCGAGCACTCGGCTTGCCCGAATGTGCGACGCCTCCCGAGGAGGTCTACGAGCTGGCGAAGCGTCGCGGCATGGACTTCGTCACGATCACCGACCACGACACGATCGAGGGGGCGCTCGCGATCGCCGGGCGGCCCGACACGTTCATCTCGGAGGAGCTGACGGCCAGCTTCCACGGCGAGCCGCAGACGGTGCACGTGCTCTGCCTCGGGATCACGCCTGATGACCACGAGTGGTTGCAGGCCCACGCCGGCGATGTCGAGGCGTGCGCCGAGTACCTCGCCGCCAACCGCATCGTGAGCGCGCTGGCGCACCCGTTCTACGCCGTCGGCGCGCCCCTGACGAGTCGCCACCGCCGACGGCTCGCGGAGCTGTTCCCGATCTGGGAGACGCGCAACGGCTCGCGCGCCAAGGAGCTGAACATGCCCGCCGCGATCTACGTCGAGACCCAGGGCGGCATCGCCGTGGGCGGCAGCGACGATCACGCGGGCATCGACATCGGGCGGACCTTCACGCTCGCGCCCGAGGCAGCGAGTCCGACGGAGTTCATCGAGCACGTGCGGGCGGGCCGCGTCGAGCCGGGCGGCGAGCAGGGAAGCGCCGAGAAGTGGGCGCATGCGGCGATGGCGCTGACCGTCCGCGCGCTCGGGCACGACGGCGACCGCGCCGAGCTCGAGGCCGCGCGCGTGCTCGAGATCGTCGAGCGGGTGCTGCACGACGGCGACCGCCGCGAGGGCCCCGTCGCCGGCAACCTCGCCCCTGCAGACGCCCGCGCGCTGCTGCGCGCCTGGCTCGTGTCGGTTGGCCTCGATGACCTCTCCGAGGCCGGGCTGGTCGCCTACATGCAGGACGAGCGCTTCACCCACGCCGATCTCCATCGCCGCGCGACGCGCGCGCACGAGCGTCGGCTCCGCGACGCCGTCGCGACCGCGATCGACGCCGCCGGGCGCGGCGAGATCGAGGAGATCGGCGCCGTGCTGTTCACGGCCTGTGTGCCGGCGATCCCCTACGCGCCTGCCGCGGCGTTCATCGCGCGCGAGCGCGCCAAGCTCGCACCCCGCGACGGCGAGCGCCCGCGGGTCGCGATCGTGGCCGACGGCATCGGTGCGATGCATGGCGTCACCCGCACGATCGAGGAGATCCGCGAGCGCGGCGTCGAAGGCTTCGAGATCGAGGTAATCGGCACCGACCGCAACGTCGACCGGCGACTGACCGCCGTCGCCGACGTCGAGATTCCCCACTACCCCGGAATGGAGATCGGCGTGCCGAGCCTGCCGGCGGCGGTCGACGCGATCGCCCACGGCCGCTACGACCTGATCCACGTGTGCGCGCCCGGCCCGAGCGGCGTCGCGGCGGCGCTGCTCGCGCGCGCGATGGAGACACCGCTCGTCGGCAGCTATCACACCGAGCTTGCGGCTTACGCGGGGCTTCGCAGCGGCGACCCCGCGCTCGAGATGACCGCGGCGCTCGTCGTCGCCGCCTTCTACGCGCAGTGCCGGGTGGTGCTCTCACCGAGCCGCGCCGCCGACGACGCGCTCGCGCAGCTTGGGATTGCGGCCGAGCGAGTCGTCCGCTGGGATCGTGGCGTCGACACCACGCGCTTCGATCCTGCGCTGCGCGACGAAACCCTGCTTCCGGGCGCGCTGCGGGTCCTCTACGCCGGCCGCGTCAGCAAGGAGAAGAACATCGACCTGCTCGCAGATGCGTTCACGCTCGCGCACGAGCGGGACCCGCGTCTGCACCTCGTTATCGCCGGCGGCGGCCCCGAGCAGCCGCGCCTCAAGGAGCACCTCGGCGACCGCGCGACCTTCGTCGGCTGGCTCGAGGGCTCCGCCCTTGCCGCGGCCTACGCGAGCGCCGACGTCTTCTGCTTCCCGAGCGAGACCGACACCTTCGGCCAGGTGGTGCTGGAGGCGCAGGCGAGCGGGCTGCCGGTGCTCGCCGTCGACGCCGGCGGTCCGCGCGAGCTGATCAGCGATGGCGTTGACGGCCTGCTGCGCCCGCCACGCGCAGAGGAGTTGGCCGAGGCGCTCGTGCGGCTCGCCGGCTCGGCCCAGCTGCGCGCCCGGCTCGGCGCCGCCGCGCGCCGGAGCGTCGAGCGCAGGACCTGGGAGCACGCGCTCGAGCGGCTGGCCGCTGGCTATCGCGGCGCCCTCGAGGGCGCTCGCACGGAGGCGCGTGATGCGGCCTGAGCGCACGCTCGCAGTCGCCGTCCACGACATCGAGCCGGCGACCTTCGAGCGCGCGGCGCTGATCCGCGAGTGGCTCGACGACCTCGGCGTCGACCGCGTCACACTGCTCGTGATCCCGGCCGCCGACCTGCATCCGCTGTCTGACCGTCGACCTGAGGTTGCGAGTTGGCTGATCGACCGCGCCCGCCGCGGCGACGCGATCGCGCAGCACGGCTTTCGCCACCTGCAGTCGCCGCCGGCGCGCTGGCCGCCGCACCCGTTCAGCGCGATCGCCAGCGAGTCCCCGGAGTTCGTCGGCCTCGGCGCCCACCAGACCGACCGCGCGCTCGACGCCGGCCGACGCATCCTCAAGCTCGCCGGCCTTGAACCGCACGGTTTCGTCGCCCCCGCCTACGCATACACGCGCCAGTTGCGCGAGTCGCTGCAGACGCGCTTCGTCTGGTGGGCCGGCGCCTGGTGCCTGCACGCGACTGAGCATGGGGCGCCGCATCGCCACTGCGCGCCGCCGATCGGCCTCGCCGCCGCGGGACCGCTGCGCCGGCGGATCTCGCCGCCGCTGCTGCGCCTGGCCGGACGCCTGGCGGGCAGCACCCTGCGGATCGACCTGCATCCGCTCGACCTCGCCTCCCCCAGCCACATGCTGGCGCTCGAGGACGTCATCCGCCGCGCGACGCCGAGTCGCGCATGCGTCACCTACGACGATCTCGCCTCCGCCGCCTAGCTAGAGGCGCGGCCGGCCGCCTCGCCTGAAAGATCCGGCACAAACATTGCACCTGCACACGCGATTGCGTGATACAACGCGCGTGCCATGAAACTGGATCGCGTCCGCCGGGCGACCCTGGTCGTCGCGGTATTGAGCGCCGTCGGCGTGATTGCCGCCACCGCCGGCGCCTCGCCGGGAACCTCGGTAAGCAGCGCCCTCGACGGTGCGCCAATAGTAGGCGCGTCGACGGACGTCTCCGGCGTATCCGGACCCACGGCCGCCACCGGCGAAAGCGGCACGAGCGGAAGCGTCGGCACGACCGGATCGACAGGATCGACCGGCGCCAGCGGCGCGAGCGGCCCGGTCGGCGTCGGCGGCCCAACCGGCACGAGCGGCGCGACCGGCACGCCGGAGATCCCGGCGGCGCCCGCGAGCACGACCACATCGGCGAGCGGCGCGAGCGGCGTGACCCCGGGCATCGGGGCGCCCGCCGGCTCGACCGGGACGCGGCATCACCACCGTCACAAGACGAAGCAAGCACCCACGATTGTCGCCATCAACTCGCAACCACTCAGCGCCAGCGGCCCAGCCAGGCACAAGGGCGGCAGCAGCGGCCACCGTTCCGCCAGCGCCGCAAACGGGCCGACCGCGCCGCCGCCGTCGCTGTTTGCCGGGGCGAACCCGCTCGCGGGCGTGCTGCCCGGCTCCTGGGAGGACCCGTTCATCAGCGCTGGCGCCGCCGAGGTGCCGCAGTTCTACGTCGAGAGCTTCCACGTCCCAGCGTTCCTGCTCTCGATCTACCAGGCGGCCAGCGCCGCCTACGACATCCCCTGGCAGACGCTGGCGGCAATCAACGAGGTCGAAACCGACTACGGCACCAATCTTGACGTCTCCTCGGCCGGCGCGATCGGATGGATGCAGTTCCTCCCGAGCACATGGAAGCGCTACGGAGTCGACGCCAGCGCTTCCGGCTCGCGCGACCCCTATAACGCGGCTGACGCGATCTTCGCCGCCGCCCGCTATCTGGCCGCGGCGGGCGCAACGCATAACCTGCCGCGCGCGATCTTCGCCTACAACCACTCGCGCGCATACGTGCAGTCGGTGCTCGACCGCGCCGAGCTGCTGAGCGGCGAGCCGGCCGCGCTCGTCGACTCCGTGACCGAGCTCGGCGAGGGCGACTTCCCGGTCCAGCTGAGCTACCACGCGAGCTACCGGTCGGCGAGCGAGCCGGCAGGCCACGCCTCCGGGCAGTCCGCCGCCGCGGCGAGCGGCACCGCGCCTTCGCCGGGAGCGGTTGGCGCCGCCGCCGCAGCGAGCATGCGCCGCGCACCCGTTGCCGACATCTTCGCCACCTCGGGCGCTGCGGTAGTCGCAGCCCAGGACGCCACCGTCGTCTCGATCGGGCGCAGCCGCAAGCTTGGGCGCTTCGTCGTGATCCGCAATGCCTTCGGCGACGACTTCACCTACGCGAACCTCGGGTCGGTCTCGGCCTGGTATCCGACGCCGCGGACACCGCCGCGGAGCGCGCAGATCCTCTCGGCGGCCGTGCCGAGCGCGCTCGCGCCCGGGCCGCGCCCGACCAAGACGCCCGCGAGTGCCGGCGCACAGCACTCCGGCAAGACGCCCGCCAAGATCTTCGGCGTGACGCCGCGCCAAGCCAGCCGCGCGAGCGCGTCGGCGGCCGCGACCCAACCGCTGATCGCAACCATCAACCTCAGGTCGAAGCCGAGTGCTGCGACGCTGTTCGCTCCGCTGGCGGTGCTCCAGCGCGCGACCCGCGCCGCAAGCAAGCCGCGGCCGCTCCACCGCAAGGCGCTGCTCGAGCGCTACTTCACCGGCGCCTTCGGACTGCGCCCGGCCCAGCTCGAGCTCGCGCGGCTGCGGGTCGGCTCGCACGTGCTGGCCGGGACGATCCTGGGCCGCCTCGCGCACGTCAGCGGCAAGCGTGAGCCGCATCTGCTGTTCGAGCTGCGCCCGGCCGGCGCCGGCCAGCCGCTGATCGACCCCCGCCCGTTCCTCGACGCGTGGTCCCAGCTCGAGACGCTCGAGCTGCACCGCAACAGCTTCGCGGCCTCGGCGTATTTCGGGCCGAATCTGCACGCCCGTAACGTCGGCGCGCTGCTGCTGGACAGCCAGGTCGACATCGAGCGGATCGTGCTCGAGGATCGCCGCGTCACGCTGCCAGCATGCGAGAGCGCCGCGATCGCCGGCGGCAACGTCGACCGACGCGTCCTCGCGACGCTCGAGGTGCTCGTGCTGCACGGCATCGACCCCACCGTCAGCGGGGCCTGGTGCTCGCGCGATCTGCACACGCGCCAGGGCGCAGCCAACGTGCTGAAGACCGGCAACGCGATCGCGCTGCGCACGCTCGACGGACGACCGGCCGTCGGCGCCGTCGCGCGCGTGGCGATCAGCGCGCTCTCATCGCTCCACGGCGCCGCGCGTCCGGCGATCAGTCAACGCACCGCCCCCGGGGAGCTTGTGATCGCCTTCCCACCGGCGCACCAGCCGCAGGCGCTGGCGGCCGCCGCGTCGTTCACCTCCGGCTTCGCCCTCTCGGCCGCGCGCTGGTCACAACTCGACTCGCGCCTGCAGCAGATCCGCCAGCCGCGCGTGCCGACCGCCGTCTCGAGCGCCGCGCTGCCGGTGAAGAGCCGCGGCAAGGCCGCGCACCGCCCGGCGCCTTAGCGGCGAGCAGCGCTCAGCGGCGGCGCAGGCCGATCCCCTCGAGGATGTGGGCGACGGTTTCGCACGCGTCGACGGCCGCCTCCAGAGACTCGAAGATGTCGCGCCAGCGGATCACCACCATCGGGTCGGTGCCGCTTGCGAACAGCGACGCCACGGCGTCGCGGCGCAGCCGATCGCCCTCGTTCTCGAGCCGGTGGATCTCGACAAGGTACGGCGCGAGCTCGTCGCCACTGCGCAGGCATGCGAGCGCCTGTGAGACCTGCTCCGCGGCACCCACCAGGACGTCCGCGAGCTCGACCGCCTGCTCCATCGTCGCCTCGACCGCATACAGGCCGAGCGTGTCGGCCACCTGCTCGGCGTGATCGACGATGTCATCGAGCGCCGTCGCGAGGCGGTGCCCCTCGGCGACCTCGAACGGCAGCCGCACGCGGTGCCCGTCGGCGAGGCGATGGATCATGTCGTGGGTGATCCGATCGCCCTCGTGCTCGCACTGGCGCACGTCCCTGGCGAGCGTCGCTCGTTCCGGGTAGTCGGCCAGCAGGTCACGCAGCAACAATGCCGTCCGCAGCACATTGCGACCCGATTCCGCGATCAGCTCGAGCAGGTCTTCGTCGGCGGCTCTGCGCCATCGCGCCATGATCAGCGAACACTACGCGCCCGGCGGCGCCCGGTCCGGTCCTTCACGACTTTTTCACCGGTGCATCACAGCATCTTCACCCGACGGAGACGTCCACGCGCGAGCCTCCAGGCGCGATGTCAGATCGCAGTGACCACGCTGAGCCGATCCGCGTCGATGATCTGGAGATCACGCCGGGTGAGGGCCTCGTCCGCGCCGGCGGACAGGTTCTCACGCTGTCGGTGAGGGAGTTCCAGCTACTCGTCGCGATGGTCGAGCACGCCGGCGGGATCATCGGCCGCGAGGAGCTCTGCCGCGTCGTCTGGGGCCGCGAGCTGCGTCCCGGTGACCGCTCGGTCGATGTCTACGTGAGCAAGCTGCGGGCGAAGCTCGAGCATGCCGTGCCGGAGCGCCGCTACATCCACACGCACCCGAGCTTCGGCTACCGCTTCCAGCCGGAGGAGCTGCTCGCGCCGAATGTCGACGCGTCGGTCGAACCGCTGCCGCGAAGCGAGAGCTGAGCAGTCCGCTGCGCGCCCGCTCGTGCGCTCGCGCGCGAGCCGTCGGGACCCTCGGGTGCGCTGCTCGGACGGTCGCGCAATGCCGCCCACAGCCTCGGTCCGAAGCGATAGCCTGGTTGCGCCCACTGCGACAGAGGCGCTGACGAGGATGCCGGAGGACCCGCGAACGGAGGGAAATGCCACCGACTCGGCCGGCTAGCGCCGCGCGCGGTCGCAGTCGCTTCCACGAGGAGCTCGACGCGCTCGAGCGGCGCGCACTCGGCGGCATCGACATCGTGCTCGATCAGCTCGACCGCACGCTCGAGGCGCTCGCGCACCAGGACGTCGAGCTCGCCGCGCTCGTGATCGCCGACGACGACCGCGTCGACGGCCGCTACCTCGAGGTCCATCAGGGCGTGCTGTCGCTGCTTGCCCGCCAGGCGCCCGTGGCCGGCGACCTGCGGCTGGTGGCTTCGCTCCTGCACCTGATCGTGCGGATCGAGCGGATGGGTGACCAATGCGTGAACATCTGCAAGCTGCTGCCGCTCTCGGGCCACGAACCACCGACGCGCCCGGAGATCCTCGCGCAACTGCTGCACATGGGCGGAATCGCGCGCTCTGAGGTCTCGCAGGCGAAGCGCTCGTTCGAGGACCGCGACGTCGCCCTCGCCGAAGACCTCGTGCGCCAGGATCGGGAGGTCAACCAGATCCAGCGCGACATCTTTCGGATGGCGATCGAGGCCGGGGACGACCCCGACATCCGCGAATGGGCGATGCACATGACGCTGGTGGCGCGCTGCATCGAGCGGGTCGGCGACAACGCGGTCGACATCGGCGAGCAGACGGCGTTCGTGGTCGGCGGCGCCTTCCCCGAATTCTCCGTTTCGCCCGAGTTCCGGCGGTCTGAGCCGCGCAAAGTGTGAAGATCCGGTGACCGCCGGGACATCGAGTCCACCGCCTGCCTAGAATCAACCCAGATGGTCGAACACGCTTCCGCGCCGGAAGAAGTCCTGTCGGCCGAACCGGTTGTGAGCGCGGGCGCATCGCTGAGTCTGCGCATCGCGGTGCTCGACCGCGACTCCGGTTTTCTCGCGGTCCTCGGCAAGCGCCTCGAGCGCGCCGGCTGGGAGTACCGCGTGCTGGCCTCCTCGGTCGCGCCGGAGACGATCGTGCCGATGCGCCTCGGGGCGATCGTGGTCGACCTGGCGGTGATCGGGCCGACCTGCTGGGAATGGCTCGAGCGTCTCTGCGGCGCGCTGCCCGAGCTCGGCGTGGTCGTCTGCACCGGCAGCTCAACCGTCGCCCAGCGCGTACGTGGCCTGCGCCTCGGCGCCGACGACTGGCTGACGAAGCCCTGCCACCCAGAGGAGCTGATTGCTCGCGTGGAGTCGGTCGTGCGCCGTCGGCGCCGGCTCGAGGGCTCTACAGCGGCCGATCCGGTGATGGCGGGCGAGGTCGAGATCCAGCGCGACCAGTACCAGGCATTCGTGCACGGTGTCAGCATCGACCTCACCCGTCGCGAGTTCGAGCTGATCGAGCTGCTCGCAGCCTCCGGCGGCCGCGTGCTCGAGCGGGAGTTCATCTATCAGCGGTTGTGGGGCTACGCAATGGTCCGCGGCGACCGCTCTGTCGATGTGTTCGTGCGCAAGCTGCGACAGAAGCTTGAGCGTGTATCGCCCAGCTGGCGTTACATCCACACCCACTTCGGCATCGGCTATCGCTTCGCGGCGGAGCCCCTCGGTGCCGCCTCGGCGCCTGTGCTGCTCGAGTCAGAGCCCAGCGACGAGCTCGATCTCGTTCGGGCGTAGGAGCTCGACCAGCTGGTGGTCGCGGATCGCCGCGATCCCGCCCTTCTTCATCTCGACGCGCGCACCTGTCATCGAGGCGACCAGCCCGGAGAGGTCGGGCTCGTGCCCGACCAGCAGCACCGACGCCCCCGACCCGGAGCCCGCCAACAGCCGCGCGCAGTCGTGCTCATCGAAGCCGCCGCTGAGCGGCTCGTGCACGGTCGGCTCGAGACCGAGCTCCGCGCAGGCCAGCCGAGCGGTGTCGAGCGCGCGTACGCGCGGGCTCGCGAAGACATCATCGAAGCTGATGCCGAGCCGCGCGAATGCGCACCCGGCGGCGCGCGCCTGGCGCTCGCCGCGCACCGTCAGGCGTCGCTCGAAATCGGCCCTTGCTCCGTGCGGCTCGGCATCCCCATGGCGAAGCAGCCAGAGTGTCCCTGCCATACATGCGAGCCTATAGCCTGAGTTCATGATCTGCGGCTGCATCGACATCGGTTCGAACACGACGCGGCTGCTTGTCGCGGAGCCAGCCGACGGGCGCCTGCGCGAGCTCCTGAGACAGCGGGCGTTCACGCGCATCGCGAAGGGTCTGCGCCGCGACGACACGATCCCGACGAAGAAGATCGCGGAGGTGGTCGAGGTCGTCGCCACACAGGTGCGGCTCGCACGAGAGCTCGGCACCGAGACGATCCGCGCGGTCGCCACGGCGGCGATCCGCGAAGCCTCCAACCAGGACGAGTTCACGCGCGCGATCGCGAGGGGCTGCGGCGTCGAGGTCGAGGTCCTCAGCGACGAGGAGGAGGCCCGGCTGGCGTTCGTCGGCGCGACCTCGGCGCTCGATCGCCCGCCCGACGGCGACATCGCGGTGATCGACGTCGGCGGCTCCTCCTCGGAGATCGCGATCGGCACGATCAGCGACGGCGTACGGGCGTCCAGCTCCTTCCGCATCGGCTCGGGCTTCCTTGCCGACTCCTACCTCCACGACGACCCGCCCACGGTCGACCAGCTTCAGCGCGTGCGCTCGCACGTCGGCGGCGTCTTCGAGGGCTTCAGCCTGCCGACGCCCGAGCTCGCGGTTGCCGTGGGCGGAAGCTCGACGTCGCTGCGCCGACTGGTTGGCGGCGTGCTCGATCACGAGACGCTCGAGCGCGGCCTGCGCATCCTCGCGACGACCCCCAGCGACGAGGTCGCGCGGGCGTTCGAGATGGAGCCCGAGCGCGTGCGCCTGTTGCCGGGCGGCATGCTCGTGCTCGAGGAGATCTCTGACCGCCTCGAGCGGCCGCTGCTCGTCGGCCGCGGCGGACTGCGCGAAGGCGTGATCCTCGAGATGCTGCGGGCCGCGGGGTGGCGGGGATGAGCCTCAGCGCGGATCAGCCCTACGGCGAGGCGGCGGCCGCGATCATCGGCGAGCGCTCCGATGCCGTCTTCGCCCACGCGCGCCGGCGTGTCCTCGACATCACAGACATCGAGGGCGTCCATGAGATGCGCGTGGCGACGCGGCGCCTGCGCGCCGCGCTTGAGGTCTTCGGCCCGTGCCTGCATCCCAAGCGCGGCGCGCGCGCGCTGCGCGAGGTCAAGGCGCTCGCGGCGGCATTGGGCGAGCGCCGCGACCGCGATGTCCAGCTGGAGCTGCTCGAGCAGCTGCACGACGAGTGCGCCGGCGCCGAGCAGCGCGCGGTCGACCTGCTCGCAGGCGAGCTGCGCGCCGAGCAGCAGCAGGTCAACGTCGAGCTCGCCGAGGCGCTCGCTCACGCCAAACGCACGCGGCTGCGGCGCCGCCTGGCGAGGCTCGCGCGATGAAGGCACAGCGCGTCACGGGGCTCGAGCCGGAGCTGGCGCTCGCCGAGGCCGCGCGGCGGATCGTCGCCGTGCGCACCGCTGAGCTCTACGCGTTCGTGCCGGAGGCTCTCGGCCAGAACGCAACCAGCGCGATGCACGACATGCGAATCGCCGCCAAGCGGCTGCGCTACCTGCTCGAGCTGGTCGGCTTCTGCTTCGGCGAGGTCGGCGACGAGGCTCGCGCGCGGGCGCGCGAGTTACAGGATGTGCTCGGCGAGATCCACGACTGCGACGTGATGCTCGAGCGGATCGCGGCCAGCCGCGAGGCCGAGCCGGAGGGCTTCGACGCGCTGGCCGCGCGCTTTCGTGCCCGCCGGGACGTCGAGTTCGCGCGCTTCAGCGCGCTGTGGGCGGAGACCGAGGCGTCCGGGCTCCGTGATCGCCTGCTCGCCAGCGCGTTCTCTTCACCGTCCGGCGAAGCTGTGGGCGCATAATCCACGGTTGCGATGAGCGCCACTGACGCACCCCGCGCCCCGGCGGCGCCCGCACCGAAGCTCGGCGATCCCGCCAACTACTTCAACCGCGAGCTCTCGTGGCTGGATTTCAACCTGCGCGTGCTCGAGCTCGCCGAGGACCCGCAGGTGCCTCTGCTCGAGCGCACCAAGTTCGCCTCGATCTATGCCTCCAACCTCGACGAGTACTTCATGGTCCGCGTCGCCGGCCTGCACGACCAGATCGAGGCCGGGGTCGAGCGCGCCGCGATCGATGGCCGCACGCCCTCGCAGACGCTCGAGGCGATCCACGAGCGCGTGATCGAGAATGGCTCCCGGCTGGCTCGTTGTGTCGTCGAGACGCTGCTGCCCGCGCTCGCCGAACACGGGATCGTCGTCAAGCGCGTGAGCGACACGAGCGTCGCCGAGCGCACGGCGCTCGGCCGCCACTTCCGCAGCGTGATCTTCCCGGCGCTGACGCCGTTGGCGGTCGGCCCCGGGCAGCCGTTCCCCTACATCTCGAACCTCTCGCTCAGCCTCGGCGTGATCGCGCGCGACCCCGACAGCGGCCACGCGACCTTCGCGCGCGTGAAGGTGCCGACAGAGGTACTGCCGAGGTTCGTGGCGCTCGGTGAGTCGAAGACGTTCGTGCTGCTCGAGGACGTGATCGCGCACAACCTCGACACGCTCTTCCCCGGGATGGAGATCGCCGAGTACGACTACTTCCGCGTCACCCGCGACGCCGACCTAGCGATTTCCGACGAGGCCGACGACCTGCTCCAAGCGGTCGAAGACGAGCTGCGGCGCAGGCGCCTCGGCGAGGTCGTGCGGGTCGAGGTCGGCGCGCGGATCGCGCCGCGTCTGCTCGGCGAGTTGACCACGGCCCTCGACGTAGCGCCGCGCGACGTCTACCCGGTCGAGGGCATGCTCGACCTCACCGGCCTGCTCCAGCTGACCAAGCTGCCGGGGTTCGCGGAACTGCGCGACAAGCCGTACACACCGGTCGTACACCCGCGTGTGCGAGCGAGCGACGAGCGACACGCCGACGTGATGGGCGCGATGCGCGGCGGCGACCTGCTCGTGCATCACCCCTACGACTCCTTCGCGAGCTCGGTCGAGAGCTTCGTCGAGCAGGCGGTCAACGACCCGCAGGTGCTCGCGATCAAGCAGACCGTGTACCGGACGAGTGACGACTCGACGCTGGTCCCGGCGCTGATCCGCGCCGCCGAGCGCGGCAAGCAGGCCGTATGCCTCGTCGAGCTGCAGGCGCGTTTCGACGAGCGCACCAACATCCACTGGGCGAAGGCGCTCGAGCAGGCGGGCGTGCACGTTGTATACGGCCACCCGGCGCTGAAGACCCACGCGAAGTGCGTGCTCGTCGTGCGCCGCGAGGGCGAGGGCGTGCGCAACTACGTCCACATCGGCACGGGCAACTACCACTCCGTGACGGCGCGGCTCTACACCGACTTCGGCCTGTTCACGACCGACGAGGCGATCGGCGCCGACGTCGCCGAGCTGTTCAACTACCTGACCGGCTTCGGCCGCCCGTCCGGATACCGCAAGGTGCTGGTCGCGCCGAGTTACCTGCGCAATGCGATCCTCGGCGAGATCGCCGACGCCGTCGCCGCGCACTCGTCGTCGAGCCCCTCACGGATCACGATCAAGATCAACGCGCTGGTCGACCGTGCCTGCATCGACGCGCTCTATCTCGCATCGCGCGCGGGCGTGCGCGTGGACCTCAACGTGCGCGGCATCTGCTGCCTGCGTCCGGGGGTGCCCGGGCTGTCGGAGAACATCCACGTCGTCTCTGTGGTCGGGCGCTTCCTCGAGCACTCGCGCGTCTACGCCTTCGACTACGGCGGCGCGCAGAAGGTCTACATCTCCTCCGCGGACCTGATGCCGCGCAACCTCAACAACCGCGTCGAGCTGGCGGTCCCGATCGAGGACCCGGCGCTGCGCGCGCAGGTCTGTGACGTCGTCGAGCTCTGCCTCGCCGACAACCACAACGCCTGGGACCTCGACGGGGCCGGCGTCTGGCAGCGCCGCAACCCCGCGGCGGGCGAGCAGGTCGTGAACGCCCAGGAGGAGTTGATGCGCCGCCACAGCTCGCGGAGCGCCGCGGCCGAGTAGCCGGCGCAGCTCGGGCGGCCCCGAGGCAGGGCCGCCCGAGGCAGCGCACCCGTGCTATCCCTTCGACGGCTTCGAGGTCGGTCCGGTCAGGACGACCTTCGGCGGGTGATGGCCCAAGCGCGTGTTGGCGCCGTAACGGTCGCCCTTGCAGCCCTCGGGCCGGCCGAGGTCGGAGGGCCCGGAGATGTACTGCGTCACGGTGGCATTGGCAGTCGGCGCGGCCTTGGTGCCGCCGATCGTCGCCGTCGCGGTGGCGTCGGTGACGGTCAGGATCGGATCGAGCCGCGGTTCGGTGCAGAGACTCTTGCCGGCGATCACGAACTGGCCGGTGATCACCTCGAACGCCGTCGCAGCCACCCCTGTGCAGTTGATCTGGACCCCGGGCACGAAGGCGCTGCAGGAGAAGTTGTCGGTCGCAGAGGGCACGCCGTGCAGAGCCACCAGGGGCGCCTGATCGAAGTACTGAACCTGGTGGGGCTCGGTCTCGATCTGGTAGCCGGTAATCGGACCGTCGCAGGAGAATTGATACTCGACCTGGGTGCCTGGCACGCCGGACTCCTTGGCGCCCTTCTGGATGTGGCCGAAGCAGCGGTAGTTGTTCGGATCGTCGGAAGCGACGGTCGAGCCGGTCGGGCCGGTGCTGCCGGTCGAACCCTGGGCGGCGTGCGCCACGCCGCGGGCCTGGCCCAGCGGCGGGCCGAGCACCGGCAGCGCGAGGGCGACGGCGGTGACGCCGAGCGCGGCGAGCAGCCGGCGGCGGGCGCGAGGTGTGCTGAGCAATGTGTCCTCCTGGTCGGGTGATGCAGGTCAGTTTGGGGGCCGTGCGGGGCGCCACAGTAGCGCAAACCCAAGAAAGCGCATCGTTATTGTAGTCATTATGCTAAACTTGCACGTCCTTTCGCCAACCCTTTCGCTGAACGGAGCCCGCCCGCAGATGCGCAGACCCCGCCGCTATATCGCCCCACTCGTTGTGATCGCCGCCCTCGTAGCGGTTCCCGCAATCGCCTACGCAGCGACCACGATCTCGATGTCGGGGGCGACCGCCTCCTTCCCGCTGCTCGAGTTGCTGTCCGCGAAGTACCACCAGCTCAAGCACGGCCAGGTCAGCTTCAGGATCTCCCAGGGCGGCGCGAGCGTCGGCATCTCGGATGCCGCCGCAGGCCGGGTCAGCATCGGCAACTCGTCGCGGCCGCCGCAGGCAGGCGATCCCTCGGGGCTCGTCTTCTATCCGATCGCCAAGTACTTCGTCTGCGTCGTCACCAACCCCGCCAACCCGGTCTCGAACCTGACGACGTCGCAGGTCCAGCAGATCTTCACGGGCAAGGTCCGCAACTGGAGCCAGGTCTCCGGCGCGACCGCAACCGGACCGATCGACGTCTACAGCCGCACCTCGGTCGCCGGCGTGCTGACGACCTTCCAGAACACGCTGCTGAGCGGGAGCAAGGTGGGCTCGTTCGCGACCCAGGAGCCCAGCGAAGGCCTGATGCAGAACTCCGTCAAGAAGGACCCGGCGGGCATCGGCTTCCTCTCCGACTACTTCGCGCTCGCCAAGGGGATCAACGCCGTCGGCTACAACGGCACCGGCTGCAGCGTCGCGAACGTGGTCGGCGGCTCCTACCCCGGCGTGTCGGACTTCTACGAGGTCACCAGGGGCCCGGCGACAGGGCAGAACGAGGCGTTCATCTACTGGATTGAGAGCAGCGCGGTCGCCAAGAAGATCATCGAGAGCAACTGGATTCCGCTGGGCAAGATCCAACCGGCGATCAAGACGCCCTAGCGCTCGGGTGCTCGATCGGCTGCGCCGACCCTGGAGCGACGATCGCGCCGAGCGCACGCTCGGCGCGATCGCGTGTCTGGCCGCGATCGCGATCGCGCTGATGGTCGTGTTCGTGGCCCAACGGGCGTGGCCGACCTTCCAGCGCGAGGGACTCTCATGGCTCGGGTCGGGCGGCAATGTCGACAGCCAGCTCGGCTCGATGGCCTTCAACACGAGCGCACACCCAGCGGCCTCCGCCTACCACCTGCGTGCGTGGCCGCTGATCTACGGCACGCTGCTCACCTCCGGCTTCGCGGTGATCTTCGGACTCGCGATCTCGCTGCTGACGGCGATCTTCGTCGTCGACCTGGCGCCGCCCGTGCTCCGGCGCGCGATGACCCCGGTGATCCGCCTGCTCGCCTCGGTCCCCTCCGTGATCTACGGGCTGATCGGGATCCTCGTGCTGGTGCCGTTCGTCGGCAACGACCTGATCACCTCGGGGCAGAAGGAGTCAGTCGTCAACGTCATCCAGCTGACCGGTGCCGGCCTGCTGGTCAGTGTGGCGATCCTCACGCTCATGATCACGCCAATCATGACGGCGCTGACGATCGAGGCGCTTGCCTCGGTGCCGCGCTCCTGGCACGAGGGAGCCGTCGCCCTCGGCCTGAACCCGCTGCGCGCGACGATCGCCGTCTCGCTGCGCGCGATCCGCCCGGCGATCGTGGCGGCCACGGCGCTCGCGGCCGCGCGCGCGATCGGCGAGGCGATCGTGATCGACATGGTCTCGGGCGGCAAGGCCTTCACGCCCAAGCCCTGGGACGGTCTGATCTTCATCTACGAGCCGCTGCGCTCGCTCGCCTCGACGATCATCGACCAGGGCGAGAATCTGACCGAGCCGGCGATCCGCTCGAGCATCTATGCCTTCGCGCTGCTGCTGATGTTCTCGGGCTTCATGCTCTCGGTCGCCTCGCGACTGATCCGCCGGCCCCTGCGCAAGTACGAGCTGAGCAGCTGATGGCGCACGCCGAGCCCGTCACGCCGCCGCAGCTTTCGGCTCCCCCCCGCCGCAGCGGCCGGCGCTCGTCGGTCCGTAGCTGGCGCCGGAGCGATCAGCTGATCTGGCTGCTCGCTTGGCTCGCCGGCACCGGCCTGTGCGTCGCGGTCGCCGCGATTGTGACCTTCCTCGCCGCCAAGGGGATCTCCGACCTCAACCCCACCCTGCTCGTGACGCGCCCGAGCGTGTCGCTCGACCAATCGCACTCGGGCGGCTTCCTAGACCCGCTGATCGGGACGCTGACGATGGCCGTGATCGGCACGCTGATCGCGACCCCCATCGCCGTGCTGAGCGCGTTCTGGGTCGTCGAATACGGGCGCCCGCGCTGGCTCGCCGGGATCGTCGAGACCAGCATCGAGATGGTCGCCGGCACCCCCGACATCGTCTTCGCGATCTTCGGGCTCGCGCTCTTCCAGCTCGGCTTCTTCGCGCCGCTGTCCTTCCGCGCAAGCGGCGGCGGCGTCTACGGACGCTCGTTCATCGCCGCGGGAATCATGATGTCGCTGCTGGCGCTGCCGCTGACCTACACGGCGACACGCAACGGCCTGCGCGCGACGCCGCGCCAGCTGCGCGAAGCATCGGTCGCGCTCGGCAAGACTCGCATCGCCACGATCCGCCGCGTGCTGCTGCCGAACGTCCGCTCGGACATCGCGACGGGCGCGACGCTCGGCATGGGCCGCATCATCGGCAGCACCGCGATCGTCGTGCTGCTCCTCGGAGCGACGCTCCAGAACAACTCGCAGGGCAACGTTCCGCTGCTCGGCTTCCTGCGCGGCACCGGCTCGACGCTGACGAGCTACATATTCGAGAACTCGCCGTCGGGGGAGGGCAACGCCCCGCAGAAGGCATACGCGGCCGCCTTCGTGCTGCTCCTGCTGGTGCTCGCGCTGAACGGGCTCGTGGCGCGGATCTCGCGGGTCGGCGCCGCCGGGGCCGTGAACGCCGGACGGCTGAGCCTTTGAGCGCCGCCGATTCGCAGCCGGGGCTTGCGCCCTCGCGCCGACTGCGCCAGAATGACACAATGTCGATCAACCAGCTGACCATTGATCGCCCCGCCGAGCAAATGGCACCTCCCGCGACATCCACTGCCCTGCGCGCAATCGGCCCCCAGACCGGACCCGAACGGATGCGCCTGCGCGACATCAGCGTCTTCTACGACGGCGTTCCGGCCGTGCGCCAGGCGTCGCTCTCGATCCATCAGGGCGAGGTGCTCGCGCTGATCGGCCCCTCCGGCTGCGGCAAGACGACGCTGCTTCGCACGCTCAACCGCCTCACCGAGCTGACGCCAAACGCCAGCCACAGCGGGCAGATAACGCTCGACGGAGACGACATCCACGAGCTCGATGACACGCGGCTGCGCACGCGCGTGTCGATGGTCTTCCAGCAGCCCAACCCGTTCCCGATGTCGGTCTTCGACAACGTCGCCTTTGCGCTGCGCGAGCAGGCGCGGCGGCGCCCGCGGCGGCGGGAGCTCGAGCCGCTCGTCACGCAGGCGCTCCAACGCGCCGGCCTCTACGAGGAGGTCCGCGACAACCTCGACCGGCCGGCGCTGCGCCTCTCCGGCGGCCAGCAGCAGCGGTTGTGCATCGCCCGCGCAATCGCCACCGACCCCGAGATCCTGCTGATGGACGAACCCTGCTCAGCGCTCGACCCGCGCTCGACGGCCGTGATCGAGCAGCTGATCCTGCAGCTGCGCAGCGAGCTTGCGATCGTGATCGTGACCCACAACCTGCAGCAGGCGCGCCGTGTCGCCGACCGCGTCGCGTTCATGTACCTCGGCGACCTCGTCGAGCTCGGCACCGCCGATCAGCTGTTCGAGGCCCCGCGCGAGGAGCGCACGCGGGAGTACATAGCCGGCGCCTTCGGATGAGGCCGACCGCCGCGGCGATCGCGGCGCTCGCCGCGATCGTCCTCGGCGCAGCCGGCTGCGAGACGACCCAGAGCGAGAGCGCCAAGATCGGGCGCAGGCTCGGCCATCAGAGCGCCGTCGCCGGCCAGACGAGCCTCGGTGAGGCCAGCCGCTCCGTGCGCGTCAAGCGCAAGGTGCTGTTGAGCGTCGGCGGCTCGTCGGCCGTCGCGCTCGATCTGGTCAACGCGAGCGCCCAGGCGCAGGTCGCCTTCCCGGTGCTGATCGACGTCTCCAACGCGGCCGGCAAGAGCATCTACCGAAACGACACCAAGGGGATCGAGCCATCGCTGCAGCAGCTCGCGCTGCTCGGCCCGCACGCCTCCGCCTGGTGGGTGGACAACGAGGTGCTCGGCAGCGGGCCGCGGTCGGTGAGCGCACAGATCGGCTCCTCGACCGCGCCGGCGCCCGCCTCGCTCCCGCAGATGGCGACCAGCGCCGTCAGCGTGAGTGCGACCTTCCCCGGCCCGCACGTCAGCGCAACCGTCGCGAACGACTCGAAGCTGGCCCAGCGCGAGCTCGCGATCTACGCGGTGATCCTCAACGGCAGCCGGGTCGTTGGGGCCGGCCGCGGCGTCATCGCATCGCTCGCGGCCGGCGCCCGGACGCAGGTGCTGATCCCGGTGATCGGCACGATCGACGGACGTACGATCTCGCTGACAGCCGCTCCGTCAGCGCTCCACTGAACAATAGGCTGTGCTTGTGACCCGCGTCGCCGCCCGAACGTGCTTGGCGATCGCGGCGGCACTGGCCGCGCTCGCCGGCGGCGGCTACGCGCTCGCCTCCGGGCGAGCCGCCACCGCCGTCTCGGCGCCGGTGCTTCGCGTGTGGCCGGAGTTCGGCCTCGACCCGCAGCGCAGCAACGCGACCGACCTCTCCACCGGCATCACCGCCGCCAACCTCGGCCAGCTGAGCTCGCGGACGATCGCGCTCCCCGGCACCGTCGACAGCTCGCCTATCTACCTCCACGGGGCGGCCGTCGCCGGTGGCCGCCACGACACCGCGTTCGTCACGACCGACTACGGCATCACAGTCGCGCTCGACGCCACCAGCGGGAAGATCCTGTGGACCTTCGCCCCGCGTGGCCGGCACGCCTGGCTCGGCAGCGGCCAGGTCACGACATCGAGCCCGATCCTCGACCCCGACCAGCGCTACCTGTACGCGACCTCACCCAACGGCGTCATTCACAAGCTCGCGATCGAAGACGGGCGCGAGCAGCCGGGCTGGCCGGTGCGGATCACCCCCACCCCCGACCGCGAGAAGCTGACGGCGTCGCTCAACATCTCGGGCGGCTACCTGCTGGCGAGCACTGGGGGCTACTACGGTGACGCGCCACCCTATGTCGGACACATCGTCGCGATCTCGCTCACGGACCACAAGGTCGCGTACGTCTTCAACACGCTCTGCGCCGACCGCGACACGATCATCATGCCGTCGAGCTGCTCGGCGAGCGACTCGGCGATCCTCTCTCGCAGCGGCCCGGTCGTCGAGCCGGGCGGCGGCCGCGTTCTGATCGCGACCGGCAACGGTCCCTACAACGGCACCACCGACTTCGGCGACAGCGTGATTGAGCTGACGCTGCCCACGCTGAAGCTCCGCCAGGCCTACACGCCGACCGACCAGGCGAAGCTCAACAGCGGCGACCTCGACCTCGGCTCAGGCTCGCCCGCAATCCTCCCCGGCGGCCTCGCCTGGATCGCCGGCAAGGACGGGATCCAACGCGTGCTCAACCTCTCGGCGCTGGATGGCAGCGCGCCGGGCACGCCGCCGCACACCGGCGGCGAGCTGCAGACGCTGCCGACCCCCGCCGGTCAGCAGCTCTTCACCGCGCCGGCGGTCTGGGGCAAGCTCATGTTCGTGGCCGACGACGGCGGCACGACCGCGTACCGCGTCTCCGGCGGACACATGCACGAGCTGTGGAGCAACGGCACCGCCGGCACGAGCCCGATCGTTGCCGGCGGCCTGCTCTACGTCTACAACCCCGGCGGCTCGCTGGTCGTCTACCGCCCGGCGAGCGGCAGAGTGCTCGCGACGCTGCAGGCCGCGAGCGGCCATTGGAACAGCCCGATCGTCGTCGACGGGCACATCATCGTCCCGACCGGCAACGACAACGACCACCTCACGTCGGGCTCGCTCGAGATCTACTCGGCCCGCTGAGTTGATCGCGGAGCCGCACGGTCGCGGGCGCGCCCGGCCGCAGCGATCGGCGGCCGGCTCGTGGGTGATCGCTGGCAACGCGATCAGTCGCTGACCTCAACGCCGTGCCAGAAGGCGAAGCGGTCCTTGATCTGCGCGGCCGCGTCCTTGGGTGCCGGGTAGTACCAGGCGGCGTCAGGGTTGCGCTCGCCGGCGACGAGCACGTCCTTGTAGGAGGCCTCTCCCTTCCAGGGGCAGAACGTGTGCGAATCGGACTCCTCGAAGTACTGCGGGTTGATGCTGTCAGCCGGGAAATAGTGGTTGCCCTCGACGACCACGGTGTCCTCGCTGCTCGCGAGGATCGCGCCGTTCCATGAAGCCTTCATCGTGGATCTCCTTCCGCCGTGTGCCTCCATGCTCGCAGACCGCCGTGGCGGTCTCGGCGCCGGCGCGCCGGTCAGCGGCTCACTCCAGCGTAGGCCCGCGCCGGCGGCGGCGCGTCTCCCTGCCCCTCTGGCGGCTCCGGATCCACGTTCAGGTGCGGCAGCCGGCGGGCGAGCCCGCTCGGCAACCACCACGCGCGCGGGCCCATCAGCATCATCAGCGCCGGCACCAGCACCGTGCGGATCAGGAACGCGTCGAGGAAGACGGCTGAGGCCAGACCAACGCCGAACAGCTTGATCGTGAGGCTGTCGCCGAGCACGAACGACGCGAAGACGCACACCATGATCGTCGCGGCGGCGGTGATCACGCGTCCGGTCGCGGCGAGCCCGTGGCGGACCGCGTGCGCCGCGTCGCCGGTGCGCTCCCACTCCTCGTGCATGCGCGCCATCAGGAAGACCTCGTAGTCCATCGAGAGCCCGAAGACGATCGCGAAGACCATCACCGGCAGGAAGGCCGCGATCGGCGAGGTCGTCGAGATGCCGATCAGGCCGCCGAGCCACCCCCACTGGAAGACCGCGACGACGACGCCGAAGGCTGCGGCGACGCTCAGCAGGTTCATGACGATCGCCTTGGCGGCGACGAACACCGAGCGAAAGACCACGAGCAGAAGCAGTGCCGAGATCAGCACCACGGCGCCGATGAAGAGCGGGAGCTTGCTCGCGAGGTAGCTCGAGAAGTCCGCGAACAGCGCGGTCGTGCCGCCGACATAGACGGTCGTCGCCGTACGCCGCTCGAGCGGCGGCAGCACCGTGTTACGCAGCCGCGTCAGCAGATTCGCCGTTGCCGCGTCGCGCGGCGCCGTCTTGGGGAAAACGTTGATCAGGGCGAGCTTCCCGTCGGGGCTGTAGACGGCCGGAGCGACCTTGGCCACGTCGGGCTGACCGACGACGCCGGCGCGCAGCGCGGCCACCGCGATGCTGTCGTTGGCGCTGGGAAGCTTGGCGACGAGCGCCATCGGGCCGTTGAAGCCCGCGCCGAAGCCCTTTGCCAGCAGGTCGTAGGCCTGGCGCGTGGTGGTGCTCTTGGCGTCGGTGCCCGCGTCGGCGGCGCCGAGGCGCAGCCCGATGATCGGCGAGGCGAGCACGAGCAGGATCGCCAGCGAGGCCAGCGCCGCCGGCAGCGGTCGGCGCTGGATCAGCGCGGCCCAACGCTCCCAGAAGCCGTCCTCGCGGGCATGAGAGCGGCGGCGGATGCCGAACGGGTCCCAACGGTCGATGCCGTGACCGAGCTTTGAGAGCACCGCCGGCAGCAGCGTGATCGCGGCGAACATCGTCAACAGCACCGTCAGCGAGGATCCGACTGCCGGCCCGCGCAGGAAGCTCACGCCGACGAGAAGCTGGCCGAGCATCGCGATCACGACGACGATCCCCGCGAAGAGCACTGCCCGGCCCGAGGTGTCCATCGCCGTGACGATCGCCTCATCGGGCTCGACGCCCGCGTCGAGCGCCGAGCGGTAGCGCGTGACGACGAAGAGCGCGTAGTCGATCCCGACCCCCAGGCCGATCATCGCCGCGAGCTCGGGGGTGAAGTTGACGACGTCGAAGGCGTGCGTGAGCACCACGATCAGGCCGATCGCCGTTCCCAGCGCGAGCAGCGCGGTCAGCAGAGGCAGGCCCGCGGCGATCACCGTGCCGAAGGTGATCAGCAGGATGATCATCGCGGCGAGGATGCCGATGATCGTCGCCGGACCCGTTTTCGGCGGCTCGACCTGCTCGATCGGCTGACCGCCGAGCTGGATCTGAAGCGTTGGTGTGCGCGCCGCCTTGGCGGTGTCGATCACGCGGTTGATGGCGGAGGTCGGCAGCTGGAACGAGCGCTCGTCGAAGAGCACGGTCGCGTAGGCGATGTGCCCGCCCGGGGAGACGGCGCTCGACGCCGGTGCATACGGCGAGACGACGCCGGAGACATGCGGGAAGCGCGCGATCTTGGCGAGCAGCGTGTCGACCTCGGCCTTCACGGCCGGGCTCGTGGCCGGGCCGCTGGCGTCGAACACGATCGAGGCGGAGTCGCCCTTGCGCACGGGGAAGCTCTTCTGCAGCAGGTCGATCGCGCGCTGGGAACCGGCGCTGCTCTGGCCTTTGTAGTTGCTGTTGTAGGTCGAGCCGACCGCCTGGCCGATCGCGTTTGCGCCGACCAGGGCTACCACCCATGCGATCACCACGAACCGCCGATGCGCGATGCACCATCTCGCAAGTGCTCTCATCTGTGACTCCTCCGCACGCCGAGTGTGTGGCCTCCCCCCTTTGGCGGCACCCTAGCATAAAGTGATAGGGGGCATTCCGGTTTGGTAACATCTGTTACGAGATGGCAACAACAGCCGGCCCCCGGCCGCTTCGCGCAGATGCCCAGCGCAACCACGACCGCATTGTCGGCGCCGCCGATGAGGCCTTCGCCGAGCAGGGACTCGAGGTGTCGATGGAGGAGATCGCGCGCCGCGCCGGGGTCGGGCCGGCGACGGTCTATCGCCGCTTCCCCAGCAAGGCGCTGCTGCTGCGGGCCATTGTCGACGCCCGCCTCGCACAGCTGGAACCGTCCATCGCCGCCGCTCTCGCCGCGGAGGACGCCTGGGACGGCTTTGTCGCTGGGCTGCGCTCCGTGCTCGAGGCGCAGGCCGCCAACACCTCGCTGCTGCAGATCCTCGCGCAGGTCGGCGAGCTGACAGCGCTCAAGGGCGAGCTTCACACGCGGGTCTTCGGCCCCCTCCGCGAGCTGATGGCGCGCGCCCAAGCAAGCGGCCAGCTCCGAGCCGACCTCGACCCGGCGGAGCTGCCGATCCTGATCCGGATGGTCGCTACGACGATCGACAGCTCGAGCTGGCAGCGCTACCTCGCGCTGCTCTCGGACGCGCTCCGCACGCCGGTGCCGACCGCGCTGCCGAACCGCTGAACGGCGGAATCACTCCGCGAAGCTGGCGTGCGTTCGATCAGAAATCGATGTTTGCCATCACGTGCTTCACAACGGTGTAATCCTCTAGCGAGTACATCGAGAGATCCTTGCCGTAGCCGGACTGCTTGAAGCCGCCGTGGGGCATCTCGCTGACGAGTGGGATGTGGTCGTTGATCCACACGCAGCCGAAGCGCAGCGCCTTCGCGACACGCAGCGCGCGGCCGACGTCGGTCGTCCAGACCGAGGAGGCGAGCCCGTAGGGGGTGCCGTTGGCCCACGCGATCGCCTGCGCCTCGTCGGAGAAGCGCTGCACGGTGATCACGGGCCCGAAGATCTCGCGCTGGATCATCTCGTCGTCCTGCTCGAGGCCGGCGACGACCGTCGGCTCGAGGAAGAAGCCCGGGCGGTCGGGCTCGCGACCACCGGTGATGAGCTCGGCGCGCTCCGGGCGGCGCTCGAGGAACCCCTCGACCCGCATGCGCTGGCGGTCGGAGTTCAGCGGCCCGAGCGTCGTGTCCGGCGAGAGGGTGTCGCCGAGCACGAAGCCGGCGGCCTGTGAGGCCAGGCC
>DATNHQ010000096.1:0-2791 GCA_035604915.1 Solirubrobacteraceae bacterium | reverse complement strand
GGCGCCGGCAGCTCGGGGTCCAGCACGACCGCGGCGCCGGTCCGTCCGGCGATCATGCGGCGCGCCGCCTCGCGCATCGTGTGGCTGCTGCCGACCGTCACGCCGACCGGGTTCATCGCGTCGCGCACCACCGTCATGGGGCCTCCTGTGGGTCGTTGGCGCAGGGCGCTCACGGGAGCGCGGCGGGCCGCGGCGCTCCCGCAAGCCGCGAATGATTGTAGCAATCGCCACGTGACCTCTCGGGCGAGCCGCGCCGCCGTCGAGTGAGGCGAGCGCTGCTCTAGGGTGGGTGCGGCAACGGACGCGCGCGGCGAGCGGCCGCCGCGTCCACGGAAGGAGCGCAGCATGCGGGTCGGGCTCGCACTCGGAGCTGGAGGTGTCGTCGGCGCGGCCTGGATGATCGGTGCGCTCGACGCGCTCGAGGCGCGCGGCGGATTCGAGCCGGCGGCGGCCGAACTGCTCGGCACCTCGGTCGGCTCGCTGATCGCCGCAATGGTCGCCGCCGAGGTGCCGACCGCGGCGATGGCCGCCTACGCCAGTGGCGAGCAGGGCGCCGCGCTGGCCGCGCTCGACGGCCACGACGCGACGGCGCTTCGGCTCACCCGCCTGCCGTTGCGCCTCGGACCCGGATCGCTGCGGATGGCGCTCGCGGCCCGCAGCCGCAACACGATGCTGACCGGCCTGTTGCCGCGCGGGGTCGTCAGCACCGAGCCCGTGCGGCGGCTGGTGGACGCGGTCATTGGCGAGCGCTGGCCGGGCGGGCGAGAGCTGCGGATCGTCGTCTGCGACTACGCGAGCGGCGAGCGCGTGCAGCTCGGGCCCGCCCGGGAGCCGGCGAGCACGCCCGGCCAGGCCGTCGCCGCGTCCTGCGCGATCCCGGCCTTCTACGAGCCGATGCGCATCGGCGGCCGGCTCTACGTCGACGGCGGCGTCCACTCGCACTCGAACCTCGACCTGCTCGCCGATTCCGGGCTCGACGCCGTGATCGCACTGAACCCGATGTCCTCAACCGCCTGGGTGGCGGGCGGCGGCGGCCTGCGCGAGCGTCTGGCCGGGGTCAGCAGGCGCCGGTCCGCTGCGCAGCTCGCGGCGGAAGTGGCGAAGCTGCGCGAACGCGGGATCCAGGTGCTCGTGCTCGAGCCTGCCTTCGCCGACCTCGCCGCGATGGGCCCGAACATGATGGCGCGCGACCGCCGCGCCGACGTGATCGACGCCGGCCGCGCCAGCACCGAGCGCGCGCTGCGCCGCCTCGGGCGAAAGCGCCTTCGCGCGGTCGGGCTCTCAGCGGGGTAGCGTCGTCGCAGCGACCCGCCCCGGCGGCCCTCGCCAACGTTTGCAGAGCAGGGCCGGTCGGCGCCCGCCTGGAGCGCCTGCCCATCGCCCGTGCGGCCTCAGGCCGTGAGCGCCGCCGCCATCTCGTCGAAGGCGGCGACGTAGTCGTCGATCGCCTCGTTGGTGTGAGTGACCGACAGCGTCCACTCCTCCTCGCGGCCGGGCGTCATGTAGATGCCGCGGTTCATGTTCCAAAGCCACGCCAGCTCGGTGACGGCGACGTCCTGGTTGGCCTTGAAGGTCTCGTAGTCGACGACGCGCTCAGTCGAGAAGGTGACGCAGCCCTTCGAGCCGACACCGACCGCGTAGCCCGGCAGCTGATAGCGCTCGATGACCGCCTCGCAGCCGCTGACGATGCGGTCGTTGAGCGCGTCGAGGTGGCCGTAGGCCTCGGGCGTCAGCACGTGTTCGAGACTCGCCCGCGCGGCAGCCATCGACAGCGGGTTGCCGTTGTAGGTGCCGACCTGGTAGACGCTGCCGTCCTCGACGACGGCCATCACCGCTTCGGTTGCGCCGATCGCCCCGGAAGGCAGGCCGCCGCCCAGCGTTTTCGCGAGCGTGACCATGTCCGGCGTCACGCCAAAGCGCTCGGTCGCGCCGCCGGCGGCGATTGCAAGGCCTGTCTTGACCTCGTCGAAGATCAGGACGATGCCATGGCGCGCGGTGATCTCGCGGACCTCTTCGAGATAGCCGGGCTCGGGGAGCACGACGCCGAGGTTCATCATCGCCGCCTCCATGATCACGCAGGCTGGCGCACGCCCCTCGCGGATCAGGCGCTCGATGCGCCGCTCCATCGCCGGGGCGTCGTTGAAAGGGACCGCGATCGTCAGCTCGACGACTGCGGCGGGAATACCGGCGCCGTAGGGCAGCGAGGCGAGGTCGTCGCGGTCGCCGATCTTCTCGTAGGGAACGCCGATCGAGACCATCACCGCGTCGTGGTGGCCGTGGTAGGAGCCGAAGATCTTCACGATCGTGTCGCGGCCGGTGAGGCCGCGGGCGATGCGGATCGCGTCCATCGTCGCCTCGGAGCCCGAGTTGACGAAGCGCCAGCGCTCCAGGCCGAAGCGCCGCTTGAGCTCCTCCGCCACCGCGATCGTGTCCTCGGTGACCGCGGCGAAGTGGGTGCCGAGCGCGACGCGCTCGCGCACTGCCTCGACGATCGCCGGATGGCCGTGGCCCTGGACCATCGAGCCGAAGCCGTTGTGGAAGTCCCAGTAGCCGTTGCCGTCGACGTCCGTCACGCGCGCGCCCTCGCCCGAGGCGAGGTAGATCGGCCACGGGTCGCGCAGCTGGTAGGAGGACGCGACCCCTCCGCTCAGCGAGCGACGGGCACGCTCATACATCCTCGCCGAGGCAGCGGTTCGCGCGTTGAGCGCCTCCAGCTCGCGCTGCGCCAGCTCCGCCACGTTGGCCGCGTCGATCTCGATCGGTGTCGTCGCGGGCATCAACGTGGAGACTA
>DATNHQ010000095.1:0-3650 GCA_035604915.1 Solirubrobacteraceae bacterium | reverse complement strand
CGATCGCGCTGCTCGCCGCGGGCGCGGCGATCGTCACGCTCGTGCTCGCGGGCGTGCGTCTAGCATCCGCGCGGTGGACGCCCGCCAGCGACTGATCGCGCTCCTGCGCGAGCACGCCCTCGTGGTCGGCGAGATCACGCTCACCAGCGGCGCTCGCGCCTCCTACTACGTCGACGCAAAGCGCGCGACGCTGCTGCCCGAGGGCTTCGCCGCGCTCGGCGAGCTGGTCGCCGCGCAGGCGAGCGCCTGGGGCGCGACCGCGATCGGCGGCATGACGATGGGCGCCGACCCGGTCGCCTGCGCGGCGCTCGCCGCCGGCTTCCAGGGCAAGGCGTTCTTCGTGCGCAAGGAGGTCAAGCCGCACGGCCTCGCGCGCCGCATCGAGGGGCCGCCGCTCGAGCCCGCTGATCGCTGCGTCGTCGTCGAAGACGTCGTCACGACCGGCGGCTCGACGCTCGCGGCGATCGCGGCGCTGCAGCAGGAGGGCGCCACGATCTGCGGCGTGATCAGCGTGCTCGACCGCCTGAGCGGCGGCGGCGAGGCGATCGCGGCGGCGGCGGGGGCGCCCTACGTCGCGCTGACGACCGTCGACGACGTCTACCCGGATCGCCCGGCCGCCTGAGGCGTGGGGATCGGCGCATGCGCCGATCCGCGTGCGGCGCATGCGCCGCACGCCGGCTGGTGCATGCACCAGCCGAACCGCAACGGCTGCCGATGCCCCCGCCAGGAGTCGAACCTGGATCTGCCGCTTAGGAGGCGGCCGTCTTGTCCATTGGACTACGAGGGCCCTGCGCGCAAGGCGCGGTGAATGCTCTCACTCGTCGTCGTAGAGCGACTCGCGCGCCAGCTCCTCGCCGGCCTGCGAGTAGAGGCGCACCTCGAGCAGCGCGCCGTCGAAGTCGTCCGGCGCCAGCAGCGTGAAGCGATCGTCCACGAGCGTGCACTGGTCGACGGTCAGCTCGCCGAGCTCGGCCGTCGCCGTCGCGCCGCCGCTCACCAGCGCCTGCCCCCAGACCAGGGTCATCGACGCGACCGCGCCGTCCAGGCCGCGCCAGCTGCCGACGACCTCGTCGCAGAGGTCGAGCTGCCAATCGGGGTTGCGCTCGGCGGTCTCGTCGGTGAAGTCCGCGTAGGCGCTGAAGTCGCCCGGGTCGCGCCCGTCGGTGCCGGCGACGAAGCGCACGTAGCCGTAGAGCTGGTAGGCGTTCGCGGTGCTCGCCGTGACCGGGATGTAGGTGTAGCCGTGCCAGGTCCGGTCCGGGTGGAAGGAGAGCTCGCCCGGCTCGCCGATCTCGTCGAGGTCCTGCGAGGCGGCGAGGAACTCGGCGCGCAGGCGGTCGGCCCAGCGCCCGCTGGGCGTCGGCTCCTGCGACGGCTCGGCGACGTTGGCGGGGACTGGCTGGGGCGCGGGCGGCATCGCGGGTGCAGAGGATACTTCGCGCACCGGTGGCGCCGCGCCGGCGCTGTGGCGCGGATCGCGCGCGGGCTAGGCGCGGGCGTCGAAACGGGCTGCCGCGGCGCCGGCCGGCGCGCGGGCCCCCAGCGGCTCGTCCGCCTCGAGGTGCGCGGGCAGGCCGGCCGCGGCGTAGGCGTCCGTCATGTCGAGCGTCTCGGCGTCGAGCAGCGCGCGCGCGAGCGACTCGAGCTGGTCGCGGTGCTTGGTCAGCAGCGCCGTCGCCTCGCTGTGGGCGTCCTCGACGAGCCGGCGCACCTCGTCGTCGACGAGCTGCTGGGTTGCCTGCGAGGTCTCGCTCGCGCCCGGGAGGTAGGGGCCCATGCCGTCGCTCGGCAGCACCGTGACGGGCCCGATCGCGTCGCTCATGCCCCAGCGTCCGACCATCTGGCGAGCGATCATGGTGAGCTGCTGGATGTCTGACTCGGCGCCGGTCGTGACCGTGCCGTAGACGACCTCCTCGGCGACGCGGCCGCCGAGCGCGACGAGGATCTTGGCGTGGAGGTCCTCGCGGCTGTAGGAGACGCGGTCGGTGTCGGGCGTCGAGAGCGTCACGCCGAGCGCCATCCCGCGCGGAATGATCGAGACCTTGCGGACGGGGTCGGCGCCCGGCGTCAGCATGCCGATCAGCGCGTGGCCTGACTCGTGGTAGGCGGTGCGCTCGCGGTCGGCGGCCGAGAGGATGATCCCGCGCGGCGCGCCGAGCATGATCTTCTCGAGCGAGTCGGTGAAGTCCGCCATCTCGACCTCCTTGTGCCCGCGCCGGGCGGCCAGCAGCGCCGCCTCGTTGGCGAGGTTGGCGAGGTCGGCGCCGACCATGCCGGGCGTCGTCGAGGCGAGGCCGTCGAGGTCGACGTCGGACGCCAGCGGGATGCCCTGCGTGTGCACGCGCAGGATCGCGGCGCGGCCGGCGCGGTCGGGGGGCTGCACGGCGACACGGCGGTCGAAGCGCCCGGGGCGCAGCAGCGCCGAGTCGAGCACGTCCGGGCGGTTGGTCGCGGCGAGCACGACGACCGCCTCGGTCGACTCGAAGCCGTCCATCTCGGTCAGGATCTGGTCGAGCGTCTGCTCGCGCTCGTCGTTGGCGCCGGTGACGTTCACCGACCCCTGGCGCGAGCGGCCGATCGCGTCGAGCTCGTCGATGAAGATGATCGCCGGCTCCGCCGCGCGCGCCTGCGTGAAGAGGTCGCGGACGCGCGAGGCGCCGACGCCGACGATCGCCTCGATGAACTCCGACGCCGAGATCGAGAAGAACGCGGCGTGCGCCTCGCCCGCGACCGCGCGCGCCAGCAGCGTCTTGCCGGTGCCGGGGGCGCCCGAGAGCAGCACGCCGTGCGGCATCCGCCCGCCGAGGCGCCCGTAGCGCTCCGGGTTCTTGAGGAAGTCGACGATCTCGGTCAGCTCCGCCTTGGCCTCGTCGATACCGGCGACGTCGGCGAAGGTCACGCGAATGCTCGCCGGATCCACGCGCCGCGCCTTCGAGCGCCCGAACTGCCCGAGCGCGCCCATGCCGCCGCCGGCGGCCGCGGCCCGCCGCGCGATGAAGATGAACAGGCCGACGAGCAGCAGCGTCGGCCCGAAGCCGAGCAGCAGCTCGGCCAGCACCGAGGTCGACGTCGTCGGGGACTGCGCGTTGATCGTCACGCCGTGCGCCGTCAGCAGCGCCTCGAGCTGGCTGCCGTTCCAAAACGCCGGCACCTGTGTCGCGAACAGCTTCGTCGGCGTCGCGCTCTTCGAGCCGGGCGGGTATCGCACCTTGACCTTGAAGTTGCCCTGCACCGCGCCGGCCTTGGTGGTTATGGAGGCCACCTTGCCCTGCTCGACCGCGGTCACGAAGTAGGGGCTGAACGGCACTGTCACGCGCGGCTGGCTCGCGGGCTGGAAGAGCAGCACCGAGAGCCAGTTGATCGCCAGCAGCGCCAGCACGAACCAGAGGAAGCCGCGCGTGCGGTGCGCGGGCGGCTGCGTGCTCGGCGGCGTGCCGCGACCGTCCGGCGCGGGCGCCACCTGCCAGCCGCGCTTGTCGCGCGGCAGCTGCGGCTGCGACTTGCGCTTGTGGGCGTGGCCGTCGGTCTGCGCCGGCTCCGCCATCACTTCACCAGCAGCGCGGCGCCGATCGCGCCGCCGAGGTCGCCCAGCTCGGCCAGATGGACGGCCGGCGGGCGCGCGTCGTTGAACAGGTGCGGCTGCATCGCGG
>DATNHQ010000094.1:0-25047 GCA_035604915.1 Solirubrobacteraceae bacterium | reverse complement strand
CTCGCTCGGCGCTCCGCCGGCCCGCTGAACGCGGTCCCATTCGGCGGCCACGTGCTCTGCGGCAGCGCTGCCGTGGTAGATCGCCGTCAGCTGGGCGGCGAGCGCTCGCTTGGCCTCGAGCGGACCGACGTCGCCGGGCACGGGACGGCCCAGCAGCAGCGTGTACCACTGCTCGAGCGCGCTGTCGGGGATCGACATCGTGCGGCCGTAGATCTCACCGGCGTCGTCGGCGACGCCGATGTGGTTGCCGAGCGACTTCGACATCTTCTCGGTGCCGTCGATCCCTGTCAGCAGCGGCATCATCACCACGACCTGCTCCGGCTGCCCGTACGCGCGCTGGATGTCGCGGCCGAGCAGCAGGTTGAAGGTCTGGTCGGTGCCGCCGAGCTCGACGTCAGCCGCCACCGCGACGGAGTCATAGCCCTGCATCAGCGGGTAGAGCAGCTCGAGCACCGAGACCGGCTCGCTGCGCGCGAGCCGCTTGGCAAAGTCGTCGCGCTCGAGCAGCTGGCCAACGGTGGTCGTGCGCACGAGCGCGAGCAGGTCGGTCATGTCCATGTCGAGCCACTCGCTGTTGCGGCGCAGCTCGAGGCGAGCCGGATCGTCGTGGAGCACCTTGAACGCCTGCTCCTGGTAGGTGCGGGCGTTGGCCTCGATCTCCTCGACGGTCAGCATCGGGCGCAGCTCGGAGCGGCCGCTGGGGTCGCCGACGCGCGCCGTGAAATCGCCGATGATCAGCACGACGAGGTGACCGTCGTCCTGGAAGTCGCGCAGCTTGCGCAGCACAACGGTGTGCCCGAGGTGGATGTCGGGCGCCGTCGGGTCGATCCCGAGCTTGACGCGCAGTGGCCGGCCGAGCTCGAGCTTGCGTGCCAGCTCGCCGGCCGGCAGCACCTCGGCCGCGCCGCGCGCCAACTCCTGGTCGGCCGCCGGGCTCATCGCAGCGATGGTCCCCTCACGGGCCCAATGCTAGACTGCCCCGGTTAGTCGGGGCGGATCGCCGCCGCCCGCACCCCCCGAGATGCGCCGTCCCTGCACCACGCCGGACTCGCAACTCGCGGCGCCAGCAGATGACTGAGGACGATCCCACCGGACACTCGAGCGCTGCAGCGGCCGATCGCATGGCTGCCGTGCTCGCGCCGCCACAGCGTCGCCGGCACCGGCGTCGCTGGCTGTTTCGGCGCGAGAAGCGCTACAACCGCCGGATCCGCTGGCTGCGGCTGCTCGCGCTGCTCGCGCCGCTTTGCTTCCTCGCGCTGATCTCGATGGCGTTCGGGGCGGTGCTCGCGGTCGAGCCGCAGATCGCGCCGCTGGTCAAGAGCCTGAAGGCCCACTACACCGAGGGCGCCAACTCCGTCCTCTACAGCGCGCCCCCCGGCGTCCAGCAGATTGCGGTACTCACCAACCACAACCAATTCTTCCTCGCGCCCAACGACATTCCGCTCGACTCCCTGATCGCCCACGCCGTGATCGCAATCGAGGACAAGCGCTTCCTCAGCGAGCCGGCGATCGACTACCGCAGCGTCGCGCGAGCACTCGTCTCGGATATCTTCGGCGGCGGCGGCACCCAGGGCGCCTCGACGATCACAGAGCAGTTCGTGAAGACCGCGCTCGACCAGGGTCAGCCTAGCCAACGCACCATCGTCGAGAAGATCCGCGAGGCGTTCACCGCCTTCCAGCTGACCCACCTGTGGCATAAGCAGAAGATCCTCACCGAGTACCTCAACACCACCAACTTCGGCGTCGCGACCGGCGTCGAAGCAGCAGCTCAGGCGTGGTTCGGCAACGACCCGAACTCGAACCTCTTCGGCTGCGGGCAAAGAGCCAACGTGAACAACCTCGAGAGCCTCTGTGTGACCAACCTCACCGCGGACGAGGCGGCGCTGCTCGCGGGGATCATCAACTCGCCCAACACCTACGTGGACCAGCTCACGACGGACCCGCAGCTTGTCCTGGACCGCCGCAACGAGGTGCTCCAGGCGATGTTGCAGCAGAACTACCTGACCCAGGGGGAATACGACGCCGACATCCAGGTCACGCTGCCCTCGCCGCAGTACGTCGAATCGCCCTCGGAGGAGAACACGAACCCGATCACCGGCTACTTCGCTTCGTGGGTCGCCAACCAGCTCGCCTCCAACGCGACCTTCGGCAAGCTGGTCTACGGCGGTGGGCTGCGCGTCTACACGACGCTTGACCTGAAGCTCGAGGACGCTGCAAGAAGGGCGGTCGAGCACTACCTGCCGCAGTATTCCGGCCCCTCCGCGGCGCTCGTGGCGATCGACAACGCCACCGGCGATGTCAAGGCGATGTTCGGCGGCTACAACTACACGACGCACGCCTTCAACCTCGCGACGCAGGCGGAGCGCCAGCCCGGCTCGGCCTGGAAGGTCTTCGACCTCGCGGTCGCGCTTGAGGCCGGCTACAAGCCGAGCTACAGGGTCCTGTCGAAGCCCTTCCCGTTCCCGGCGGAACCGCCCTTCTATCCGCCCTTCACCTTCCACGACGATGAGGGAGGCTACGCCTACACCAAGATCCCGCTGTCTCAGGCGCTGGCCGTGTCCGACAACACCGTGTTCGCGCGCCTCAGCCTGGATACCCCGGGCACTGGCGTCACCAGGATCGCCACGCTGGCGAAGGATTGGGGGATCAGCACCGGGATCTCGCTCAACCCGTCGATGGTGATCGGGGGCCTGACCGAGGGCGTGACACCGCTGGACATGGCGCACGCCTATGAGACGCTCGCGCAGGACGGCCTCGTCACCGGCACCCTCGCCTCGCAGGCCTGCGCCGGCGGGCCGAAGGGCTTCACGCAGGAGAACGCGCCGACGCCCGGGCAGTTGGGCTGCCCCGGCCCCGTGGGCATCAGGTTCGTGGCGCAGGGCTCGGGCAAGACCGCGAGGTCGCCGAGCGCGTGGCACAACCACAGCTACATCTTCTCTCCCGCCTTCCCCTCCGCCAAGGACGACCAGACCGAGATCGCGATGATGCATGGACCGCTCTCCTCGATCGGCACGGCGGCGGATGCATACATCCCCGGCGTCGGCGCGTGGGGAAAGACCGGCACGACCTCGAACTACACCGACGCCTGGTTCTGCGGCTCGACGCCCAACCTCAACACGGCCGACGGGAAGGTGCCGTCGATGACCGCATGCGTCTGGGTCGGCTACCCCAATAGCGCCAGGTCGATGGCGAAGAACTTCGGCGGCAAGCCGGTCTACGGTGGCACCTACCCGGCCCTGATCTGGCGCGACTACGTCGTCAACGCGATCCAGACGATTGAGCAGGAGAACGTCGCGGTCCACCAGCACGCGATCGCCCGCGCCCAGGCCAGACACTCGACGGGCGCCGGCTCGACCGGCGCGAGCGGCGCGACCTCGACGTCTGCCACCCAAACCGCAAGCAGCACGACGACAACGCCCACCGGCACGACGCAGAACGGCGGCACCGCGGCCAATCCCGGGTCACAGACCGGCACCACCTCGCCGGGGACGACCCCTCCCGCGACCAACACCAACACCGGGACGGGGACCACCAACGCCGGTGGCACGACGCCGGCGACCAATCCGCCGCAGACCGGCACGCCGACGCCGCCGCCCGCCACGACCACTCCCACGACGCCCCCGCCCGCCACCTCACAGGGCGGCGGTGTCACCGCGCCCGGCGGCGGCGCCATCGGCCCGACCGGCTGAACGCGGCGCTAGCCGGCCGTGGCCAGGCTGCTGCCGCGCCGCGAGACGAAACGACTGCCGGCGAGGCTGTAGCGCCAGGGCAGCTCGACCGCCCTGGTGATGCCGATCCGCCGCGAGACCGTGATCTCGGGCACCGGCGCGCCGGCGGCTGTGATCGTGACCGGGCCGCGGCTCAGGTCGCCGCCGTTGTGAGCCAGTTCGATGCCGAGCGCCTGCGTCAGCTTGCCCGGCCCCGAGCAGAGCTCCTCGATCCGCTCGCGGCCACGCCGTGCGCGCATCAGCTCGATCCCCTCGAGCGGTTCGAGTGCGCGGATCAGCACGGCCGCACCGACGCCCTCGGGCTCGGCCACGGCGTTCAGCAGCGCATGCACGCCGTATGAGCGGTAGACGTACGCGTAGCCGGGGGGCCCGAACAGTGTGATCGTCCGCGGCGTGCGCCCGACATAGGCGTGGCAGGCGGGCTCGCGCTCGTGGTATGCCTCGGTCTCGACGATCACCCCTGCGGTCCCGCCGTGGCGCACGACGCAACCGATCAGCGCGCGCGCGACCGCACAGACCTCGCCTTCGTAGAACACGCTTCTCACGCCGAGGCGATTGCCGCCCGCGCCGCCACGAGCTGCTCGCGCAGCCGCACGAGCGCTGTCCCGCCGACCGACACCTTCGACTCGAGCCAGGACCCCTGTGCCAGCAGTTGCACCAGCGCCTGCGGGTCCAGCGTCGGCGCCAGCGCGGCCAGCTCCCGATCGCTGAAACCCGACAGCGAGCGGCCCTGCTCGAGCGCCTCGCGAACCATGCCGGCGACGATCCCGTGCGCCTCGCGAAAGGGAATGCCGCTGCGCACGAGCAGGTCGGCGACGTCGACCGCCGCGATCATCTCATCGGAGGCTGCCTGCTCGAGGCGCTCGCGGTCGAAGGCGACCGTCGCGAGCATGCCGCGAGCCGCTGCGAGCGATAGCGCGAGCGTGTCGACGGCGTCGAAGAGGTGCTCCTTGTCCTCCTGCATGTCCTTGTTGTAGGTCAGCGGCAGGCCGTGGAGGACGCCATGCAGTGCGGCGAGGTGCGCGACGATGCGCGGCGCCTTGGCGCGCAGCAGCTCGGCGGCGTCCGGGTTCTTCTTCTGCGGCATGATCGAGGACCCCGAGGTCCAGGCGTCGCTCAGCGTGCAGAAGCCGAACTCCTCGCTGCTCCAGAGGACGAGCTCGGAGCCAAGGCGCGAGAGGTGCGTCGCGGTCGTGGCCGCCGCGGCGAGGTAGTCGAGCGCGAAATCGCGGTTGGAGACGGCGTCGATCGAGTTGGGGGCGACGCTCGCGAAGCCGAGCTCCCGCGCCACCAGATCGCGGTCGGTCGCGAAGTTCACGCCGGCCAGCGCGCCCGCGCCGAGCGGCAGCACGTCGCACGCGGCGCGAGCGCTCGCGAAGCGGTCGCGGTCGCGCAGGAACATCCAGAAGTAGGCGAGCAGGTGGTGGCCGAGGTACACCGGTTGCGCGCGCTGCAGGTGCGTGTAACCCGGCATCGGCCAGTCGAGGTGCGCTTCGGCGCGGGCCAGCAGCACCGCGGCCAGCTCGCCGAGGGCCCGCTCGGCGTCCGCCGCGGCACCTCGCACGAACAGCACCACGTCGGTCGCGACCTGGTCGTTGCGCGAGCGCGCGGTGTGGAGCTTGCCTCCGACGGGGCCGACGATCTCCGTCAGCCGGCGCTCGATCGCCGTGTGGATGTCCTCGTCGTCGGGCAGGAAGAGAAAGCTCCCGGCCTCGAGCTCGGCCGCCACCGTGTCGATGCCCCCCAGCAGCTCGTCGCGCTCGCCCTCGCCGAGCACGCCGATCGAGGCGAGCATCCTGGCGTGCGCGCGCGATTGAGCGACGTCGTGCGGCCACAGGCGCCGGTCGAACGCGAGCGAGGCGTTGATCGCCTGAAAGTCTGGGTGTTGGGGCTCGGAGAAGCGCGACATCGCGGTCGATCCAGTCTAAGCGCGCCCGAGTGCCGCGGCGAGGGCTTCGGCGACACGCGCGACCTCGCCCTCCCCCATCTGCGGGTAGAAAGGCAGCGCCACCGAGCGCGCGGCGACGTCCTCGCAGACCGGGAACTCGCCGGGGCGGTGGCCGAAGGTCTCGCGGTAGTAGCTCATCAGGTGGATCGCGGGCAGGTAGGGCTTGCTCTGGATACCGCGCTCGCGCAGCGAACGAATCGTCGCGTCGCGGTCGCTCCCGCGCGGGAGCGAGACCGTGTAGACGAACCAGCCGCGCACGTTCCCGCCCTCATCGGGGCAGGGCAGCTCGAGCCCTTCGATCGGCGCGAGCGCCTCGCCGTAGGCGGCGGCGACACGGGCGCGTGCCGCGAGCATCCCGTCGAGGCGCTCCAGCTGAGCGAGACCGATCGCGCACGCGATCTCGCTGAGGCGGTAGTTGAAGCCCAGCCGGTCGTGGTCGAGCCAGTCCATGTCCGGAGCGCGGCCTTGGTTGCGCTCGCTGTCGATGCGCACCTTGTGGGCGGCGTCACCGAGGGTGACCATCCCCCCCTCGCCCGTTGTCAGCTGCTTGTTGGCGTAGAACGCAAAGACGGCGGGATGCCCGCGCGCGCCGACCGCCACGCCGTCGGAGTGCACCGCACCGAGCGCTTCGCAGGCGTCCTCGACGATCGGCAGGTTGAGTCGCTCGAGCGCAGCGATGTCCGCGGGCCAGCCGAAGATGTGCACCGGCAGCAGCGCCGCCGTGCGCGGGCCGACCGCCGCCGCGACCGCCTCGGTGTCGATCGTCAGCGTGCGCGGGTCGATGTCCACGAACACCGGCCGCGCCCGCTCGTAGACGATCACGTTGGCCGAGGCGACAAACGAGAACGGGCTCGTGATCACCTCGGCGCCGTCGCTCACGCTGACCGCCCGAAGCGCCAGGTGAAGCCCGCTCGTGCCGCTCGAGACGGCGCTGGCGTGACGCGCGCCCAGGCGCGCCGCGAAGCGCCGCTCGAACTCGCCCAGCAGCGGGCCCAGCGAGAGCCGGCCGCTGCGCAGCACCGCGAGCACGCCGCGCTCCTCCGCCTCGCCGAGCAGCGGCCGCGCGAGCGGGATCTCCTCCGGGCTCACGAGGGCGGCCCGGCGAGCATGCCGCGCTGCAGCGAGTCGACCAACGCCTCCCATGAGGCCGCGATCACGTTCTCCGAGACGCCGACCGAGCCCCACACCGTGGTTCCGTCCGAGGAGTCCAGCAGCACGCGCGTGACCGCCCCGGTGCCCTTGTCCTCGTCGAGGATTCGCACCTTGAAGTTCACGAGCTCGATGTCGGCCAGGTGCGGGTGGACCTCGCCGATCGCCGCACGCAGTGCCCCGTCGAGCGCGTTGACCGGGCCGTTGCCCTCGGCTGTGGTGACGCGGCGCTCGCCGTCGACCCAGATCTTGACCGTGGCCTCCGTCTGCACCTCGCCGTCGGCGCTCTTCTCGACGATCACGCGCCAGGATTCGAGCGTGAAGAGCGGTTCGAAGCCACCGCCCTCACGGCGGAGCAGCAACTCGAGCGAGCCGTCAGCCGCCTCGAACTGGTAGCCGCGGTGCTCGAGCTCCTTGATCCGGGCAAGCACGCGGGTTGCAGCGGCCGCGTCGAGCTCGATCCCGAGCGCCGCGGCCTTCTCGAGCACGCTCGCGCGTCCCGCCAGCTCTGACACCAGCAGCTCGCGCTGGTTGCCGACGAGCGCCGGCGCGATGTGCTCGAAGGTCGTCGCGTCGGCGCTGACGCCGGCGATGTGCATGCCACCCTTGTGCGCGAAGGCGTTGCGGCCGACGTAGGGCTGGTTGGGGTCGGGCGTGATGTTGAGGATCTCATCGACGAAGTGCGCGGTCTCGGTCAGGCGCGCCAGCTGCTCGGCGGAGAGGCAGTCGAAGCCGAGCTTGAGCTGCAGGTTGGCGATGATCGAGACGAGGTTGGCATTGCCGGTACGCTCGCCGCAGCCGTTCATCGTGCCCTGCACCTGGCGCGCGCCGGCCTCGACGGCGGCCAGCGAGTTGGCGACGCCGCACTCGGCGTCGTTGTGGCAGTGGATCCCCAGGCGCACCGCCGCGCCGATCGCCTCGAGCGCGTCCGCCGTCGCCGCAGCGACCTGTGACGGCAGCGAGGAGCCGTTGGTATCGCAAAGCGTGACGGTCTCGGCCCCCGCCTCGGCGGCTGCCCGGATGCAGCGCAGCGCGTAATCGCGGTCGTCGCGATAGCCGTCGAAGAAGTGCTCGGCGTCGTAGACGACGAGCTTGCCGGCCGAGCGGAGGAACTCGATCGACTCGGCGATCATCCTCAGGTTCTCCTCGCGGTCGACCTTGACCAGCTTCTCCAGGTGAAGCGCCCAGGTCTTGCCGACCAGCGTGCAGACGGGCGTGAAGCAGTCCGCCATCTCCACGAGCGCGGCGTCCTCCGCCGCGGCGACGCCGCGACGCCGTGTCATGCCGAACGCCGCGATCTGGGCGCTGGCGAAACGCTCACGCGAAAGCAGCTCGAAGAGCTCGCGGTCCTTCGGGTTGGAGCCGAGGAAGCCGGCCTCGATCAGCTCGATCCCGAGCTCGTCGAGCTTGTGCGCGACACGCAGCTTCTCCTCGGCCGACAGCGACATGCCCTCGCCCTGCATCCCGTCGCGCAGGGTTGCGTCGTATAGCTGAATCGTGTTCACGGCGGTGGTTCCTTTCGAAAGATGGTCGGGCGGGAGGCGGGATGCGGCCGCGCGCAGGAGCGCTAGACGGCCGCCCGCATAATTCGCGCCACGAGAATCGAAAGGGCCATCCGCGCCATCACGCGCTCGCGCGCTCCGGAACGGCCTGCCCGCCGACGGCGGGAGCCACGACGAGGTCGAGCCACTCGAGGTAGCGCTCGCTGCGCCCGTTGAGAGCGTCGAGGAAGGCGCGCTGCAGCACGCGCGTGACCTCCCCCGGCTCGCCGGCGCCGACCCCGTGATCGTCGATCTCGCGCACCGGCACCAGCTCGGCGGCGGTGCCCGTGAGGAAGACCTCGTCGGCCAGGTAGAGCTCGCTACGCGTGACGTCGCGCTCGAGCACCGTGTAGCCGAGGTCGCGCGCGATCTGGATCACCGAGCGGCGGTTGATGCCGTCGAGGATCCCGGCGCTCTGCGACGGCGTCGCGATCACGCCGTCGCGCACCGTGAAGAGGTTCTCGCCGGAGCATTCGGCGACGAGCCCGCGCTCGTCGAGCAGAATCGCCTCGTCGTAGCCGGCCTTGACCGACTCGATCTTGGCGAGCACGCTGTTGAGGTACTGCCCGGAGGCCTTGGCCTGCGGAATCAGCGAGCGCGAGCTGATCCGCTCCCACGAGGAGACCTTCGCGCGGATGCCGTCGCGTGTGCCTTCGTCGCCGAGGTAGTTGCCCCACGGCCAGACCGCGATCGAGACCTCGACCGGCGCCTCGAGCGGGTTCAGGCCCATGTGGCCGTAGCCCCGGTAGGCGATCGGGCGTATGTAGCAGGAGTTGAGGCCGTTGCGCAAGATCAGCTCGTGCGTGGCGACGCGCAACTGCTCGACGGTGTAGGGCAGCTCCATGTAGTAGAGCTTGGCGGAGCGCTCGAGCCGGTCGAGGTGGTCGAGGTGACGGAAGATCGCCGGTCCGCGTGCGGTCTCGTAGCAGCGGATCCCCTCGAAAACGCCGGTGCCGTAGTGCAGTCCATGGGTGAGGACGTGGACCTTGGCGTCCTCCCAGGCGACGAACTCTCCGTTGTGCCAGATGAGGTCGGTTTCGATCACGCCCTGCGGTTTCCCTTCGCTATAGGTATGCGAGCACGGCCGCCGTGGCTTGTGCCGTGGTCGCCGAGCCGCCCAGATCGCGCGTCCGCAGACCGTCCGCGAGCGCGCTGTCGACGGCCGATTCTACCGCGCTGGCCTGCGCTTCCAACTGCAGGCCGCGACGCAGCATCAGCGCGATCGACAGGAACATCGCAAGCGGGTTGGCGACGCCGGTGCCGGCGATGTCGGGGGCGGAGCCGTGAACCGGCTCGAACAGGCCGGGGCCGTCGGCACCGAGCGAGGCGCTCGGCAGCATCCCGATCGAGCCGGTGATCATCGCCGCCTCGTCGCTGAGGATGTCGCCGAACATGTTGTCGGTGACGATCACGTCGAAACGGCTGGGCGTGCTGATCAGCGCCATCGCGGCGTTGTCGACCAGCAGATGCTCAAGCTCGACGTGCGGGAACTCCTCGGCGTGGACGCGGATCACCACCTCGCGCCACAGACGCGAGGTCTCGAGCACGTTCGCCTTGTCGACGCTCGTGACCCGCGTGCGCGCAGCGGCGAACGCCACGCGTGCGATCCGCTCGATCTCGGCGACCGAGTAGATGCACAGGTCGCTTGCGTCCTGCGCGGTGCGCGTCTTCGCGCCGAAGTAGATGCCCCCGGTCAGCTCGCGCACGACCAGCAGGTCGGTCCCGGCGATCCGCTCCTCGCGTAACGGGCTGGCGGCGTAGAGCGCCTCGATCGCGCGTACCGGGCGCAGATTGGCAAACAGGCCCAGCCCCTTGCGGACCCCCAGCAGGCCCTGCTCCGGACGCGGCTTCGCCGGGTCGGTGGTGTCCCACTTGGGCCCTCCCACCGCGCCGAGCAGGACCGCGTCGGCGGCAGCGCAGGCGGCGAGCACCTCGTCGGTCAGCGCGATGCCGTGGGCGTCGATCGAGGCCCCGCCGAAGATGTGCTCCTCGATCTCGAAGTCGGCCACGGCGCCCAGTACCTCGAGGCCGGCGGCCATCACCTCCGGGCCGATTCCGTCTCCTGGCAGCGTCGCGATGACGGTCATGGATCCGGCACCGTAGCAGCCGTTCGTGGTATCCCTCGCGCTGTGAGCAAGCCGCCGAGCCTGCAAACGCGGCTGATCTGTCGCCTGCACGCCGAGCTCGGCGAGGTTCAGGACATCGGTCTCCTGCCGGGCGGGCGCCGGCGCGTCGTCCCGATCGCGGGCGGCCGCGTCGAGGGGCCGCACCTGCAGGGCGAGATCCTCCCCGGCGGCGCCGACTGGCAGATCATCGCTGCCGATGGCACAGTTGCGGTTGAGGCCCGCTACACGTTGCGCGCGGACGACGGCGGCTTGATTCTCGTGCACTCTCGCGGCGTGCGAAACGGCGATGCGTCGGTGATGGCGCGCCTGCTCGCGGGCGAGGACGTCGATGCCACCGAGTATTACTTCCGCACGCTCGTCACGCTCGAGTCATCGGCGCCGGCGCACGCGTGGGTCAACGGCCGCCTCTTCGTGGCCGTCGCGGCGCGCGAGCCGGCGGCGGTGCTGATCGACCTGTACGAGATCTGCTGAGCGCGGCGCGAGCAGCGCCGGCAGCGGGTGGGAGTGCTGCCGGCGCGGGCTGTGCCCTCAGCTGCTCGACGTGGCGCCGCGGAGCGACTGGATCGTCGACCAGAAGGTGGTGCGGTTGGCCTCGATCGACTGGCGATATGTCGTCGCCGCGCTCAGCCGCGTGTTGGCGGCGTTCGTGATCGTCGTGTGCTTCGTCTCGCGGGCCGCGACGCACGCGGCGTGATCGCTCACCGGCCGCTTGCAGGCGGCGGCGACGAGGTCCTGTTGCTGTGAAACCGTCGTCAGGAACGTCGCCTCGGCGGCGTCAACCGTCGACTGAAGCGGCGCGAACGCGTTGATGAGCGTGTCGCACGCGCGGATCACCGCCGCTGACTGCGGCGCCAGCTTCGGCGGCAACGTGCCGGCGTGCGCCCCCACGCACAGCGCGGTCGCGACGGGGTAGGTCTGCTCGACCGTGCGGTCGCCGGCCCGCGCCAGCGCGCTCGAGCTAAGGGCGAGCGAAGCAAGCAGCGCCGCCCCGGCGATTCCCAGGATCTTCAAACGCATCACAGTGCTCCTCGACTCGCCCGATTTTGGGACTTCGTGCGTTGGAACACGCGCCCACGGGACGGAGTTGCGGCCGCTGGCCGCGCGTATCAGAGCGCTGTCGTGACCGGCCCGACCCGCTCGCGCGAACCCTCGTAGGCCGAGATCGCTTCGTTCTGCGCGAGCGTGAGCGCGACGTCGTCGAGGCCGCCGAGCAGGCGCCGGCGGATCTCTGGGTCGATCTCGAAGGCCACGGTCTTTCCCGCGAAGCGGACCTCCTGCGCCTGCAGGTCGACCTCGCCGCTGCCGGCGGCCGCGAGCGCGCGCACATCGGCCTCCGGGATCGCGACCGCCAGGAGGCCGATCTTGCAGGAGTTGCTGTAGAAGATGTCGCCAAAGCTCGGCGCCACCACGGCGCGGAAGCCGTAGTCCTCGATCGCCCACGGCGCGTGCTCGCGCGATGATCCGCAGCCGAAGTTGCGCCCGCTCGTGAGGATCGGGTTGCGCGGCAGGTTCCAGCCCGGCTCCTTGGCCCAGTCGTAGAAGAGGAACTCGCCGAAGCCGCTGCGCTCGATCCGCTTGAGGAACTGCTTGGGGATGATCTGGTCGGTATCGACGTCGCTGCGATCGAGGTCGCTGACGCCGCCGGCTATCACGTTGATCGGCTCCATCTTCAGCTCCAGGTCCGGATGTCGACGAAATGCCCTTCGATCGCCGCCGCGGCAGCCATCTCCGGGGAGACGAGATGCGTACGCCCGCCGCGCCCCTGGCGGCCCTCGAAATTGCGGTTGGAGGTCGAGGCGCAGCGCTCGCCGGGGGCGAGGATGTCGGGGTTCATGCCGAGGCACATCGAGCAGCCGGCGGTGCGCCAGTCGAAGCCGGCGGCGCGGAAGACCTCATCGAGACCCTCCGCCTCGGCCTGCGCGCTGACCGCAGCCGACCCGGGCACGACCATCGCGCTGACGTGCTCGGCGACGCGGCGGCCGCGGATCATCGAGGCGGCTGCGCGCAGGTCGCCGATGCGAGAGTTCGTGCAGGAGCCGATGAAGACGCGGTCGAGCTGGATGTCAGCCACCGGCGTCCCCGCCTCGAGGCCCATGTAGGCAAGCGCGCGCGCAGCGGCGTCGCGGTCGGCGGGCACCTCGAAGTCATCCGGTGAGGGCACGCTGCCGGCGACGCCGACGACCATCCCCGGGTTGGTTCCCCAAGTCACCTGCGGCGAGATCGCGTCGACGTCGACGAGCACCTCGCGGTCAAAGCTCGCGTCGCCGTCGCTGCACCACTCGCGCCAGCTCTCGATCGCCGCCCGAAGCTGCGCGCCCGAGCCGGCGCCGGGACGCTCGACGCGCTCGAACCACTCGAAGGTCACCTCGTCAGGGGCAACCATGCCCGCCCGTCCGCCGCCCTCGATCGTCATGTTGCAGATCGTCATGCGGCCCTCCATCGACAGGGCCGAGATCGCCGGCCCGCTGTACTCCACGACGTGGCCGACGGCTCCGGCGACGCCGATCTGGCCGATCGTCGCGAGGATCAGGTCCTTGGCGCCAACACCGAAGCCGGCTTTCCCCTCGTAGCGGATCCGCATCGAGCGCGGCTTGCTCTGGACCATGCACTGCGTCGCGAGCACGTGCTCGACCTCGCTGGTGCCGATGCCGAATGCGAGCGCGCCGAAGGCCCCGTGGGTGGCGGTGTGGGAGTCTCCGCAGACGATCGTCATGCCCGGCTGCGTGACGCCGAGCTCGGGGCCGATCACGTGCACGATCCCTTGGCGCGCCGAGCCCATCGAGTAGAGCGGGATTCCGAACTCAGCGCAATTGCGCTCGAGCGTCTGCACTTGCACGCGCGAGAGCTCGTCCTTGATCGCCTCGGCGCGGGTGGTGCCGTCGGTCGGGACGTTGTGGTCGGCGGTCGCGAGGGTGCGGTCGGGGCGGCGGACGCCGCGGCCGGCGAGGCGGAGCCCCTCGAAGGCCTGCGGGCTCGTGACCTCGTGGACGAGGTGCAGATCGATGTAGAGCAGCCCGGGAGCGACCTCGTGGGCCTCCCAGATCTTGTCGAGCAGCGTCTGTGCCATGTCGGCCTCCTCTGTGTCCTGCTAGCTGCGGCGCAGGCCCGCGGATACGACCGCGAGCAGCCGCGCGTCGCCGGGCCCTGGGTTCTCGAAGTGGTGGGGAAGGTCGGCGTCGAAGGTGACGCAGTCTCCGGCCGCGAGCTCGTAGCGCTGGCCGTCGCACGCCAACACGACCGCGCCAGCCTCGACCAGCGCGGTCTCGCGGCTGCCGGCTTCGTGCATCGGCGGGTCGCCCGAGCCGCCTGTTGCAGCGCCCGCGGCGAGCGTGTGCAGCGAGAGCTCGGCACGCTGGCCGGGGTTCGGCGCGGTCAGCACCTCGACGCGGTGGCCGCGACCGGCGTTACCGCCGACGCGGCGCTCGCCGGAGCGGACGATCGTGACCGACCCGGCCTCATCGAGGCGCAACAGCTGTGAGAGGCGAAGCTCGAGCCCGGCGGCGATGCGTGCGGCCACGTGCAATGTCGGGCTGGTCTCACCCCGCTCAACCTGCGAGAGCATCGCCGAGCTGACGCCGCAGCGGAGTGCGAGCTCCCGCAGCGAAAGGCTCATCGCCTCGCGCAGGGCGCGCACGCGCGGCCCGACGGCGGTCGGGTCGTAGAGCTCATGGTCGGCGGGAAGCGCCATACAAGCGTACGTTATCACGGACAGCGCGCTGTTGCGCGCTACGGCGCCGGCGCGAGGTCGACGTCCGCGGGCGCCGCTGCGTCTTCGCTGCGGGCGAGCGTCGTCAGCGCCCGCAGGTACGCGCGCGCCGCAGCCTCGATCACGTCGGTGGCGACGCCCTGCCCCGACGCCGAGCGGCTGCCGAGGACGAGCACGACCGAGACCTCGCCGAGGGCGTCCTGGCCCTCGGTGACCGCGTCGATGCGAAACTCGCGCAACGTCGCCTGGATCCCGCTCGCGGAGTTGATGGCGCCGAAGACCGAGTCGACCGAGCCGTCGCCGTGGAACTCGCCGCGAACGATCTCGCCGGCCGGCGTGCGGAGCGTCACCGCGGCCCGCGGCTCGCGGTCGGTGCCGGCCTCGAGCTCGTAGCCCTCGAGCGTGAAGCCGGCGATGTCCTCGCGTAGCTCGTCCGTGACGAGCGCCTCGAGATCCATCGCGCTGACGGTCTTCTTGCGGTCGGCGATCTCCTTGAAGCGCTTGAAGGCGGTGTTGAGGGCCTGGCCCTGGACCTCGATGCCGAGGTTCTCGAGCGCCTGGCGCAGCGCGTGCCGGCCGGAATGCTTGCCCAGCACGAGCGAGTTGGCAGCGAGGCCGACGCTGGTGGCCTCCATGATCTCGTAGGTCGTGCGCTCCTTGAGCACGCCGTCCTGGTGGATGCCCGACTCGTGCGCGAAAGCGTTGCGCCCGACGATCGCCTTGTTGGGTTGCACGACATAGCCGGTGAGGCGCGAAACGAGGCGGCTCGTGCGCGCGATCTCGCGGGTGTTGATCGCGGTCCGCAGGCCGATGTCCGCGGCACGCGTGTGCAGCAGCATCACGATCTCCTCAAGCGATGCGTTGCCGGCGCGCTCGCCGATCCCGTTGATCGCGCACTCGACCTGGCGCGCGCCGGCGCGCACGCCGGCGAAGGAGTTGGCGACCGCCAGACCGAGGTCGTCGTGACAGTGCACCGACAGCACGACGTTGTGGAGCGCCGGCACGAGCTCGTAGAGGCGCTCGAGCCACGCGGCGTACTCGTGCGGCATCGCGTAGCCGACGGTGTCGGGGATGTTGATCGTCGTCGCCCCCTCCTCGATTGCGGCGCTGACGACCTCGGCGGTGAACTCGATCTCGGATCGCGTCGCGTCCATCGGCGAGAACTCGACGTCCTCGACGAACTCGCGCGCGTGAGCGACCGCCGCGCGCGCCTGGCCGAGGACGTCCTCGCGCGTGGTCTGCAGCTGGTGAACGATGTGAATGTCGGAGGTCGAGATGAAGGTGTGAATGCGCGGTCGCTCCGCGTCGCGCACCGCCTGCGCGGCGGCGTCGATGTCGGCGAACTGCGTGCGGGCGAGGCCGGCGATGACCGGTCCCTGGACCTGGCGCGAGATCCCCTGGACGGCCTCGAAATCTCCCGGCGATGCGATCGGGAAGCCCGCCTCGATCACGTCCACCCCGAGCCGCGCGAGCTGCTGCGCTATCTCGAGCTTTTCGGAGGCGTTCAGCGAGATGCCCGGCGACTGCTCGCCGTCGCGCAGCGTCGTGTCGAAGATCAGTACGCGGTCAGATTCTGTGTCCATGATGTTCCTGTTCCTTTCGGGCTTCTGCTGCGGCTTCTTCTCGGTCGGTTTGCGGCTACGCGGCCGCCACGCGCTATTCCCCCCGAAGGGGGAGGAGAAGAAGCGACAGGTGAAGCGGGAACGCCATGCGCAGGAAAGCTTAGACCACAGCCCGCGCCGTTGTCACCCGGTGAGGATGTTGACCGCACGCGCGAGCACCATGCCGAGCGTGACCAGCGAAGCCCCGGACTGCACCAGCATCATCAGCTTGGCCGGCGGGCTGAGCGGCATCGTGTCGGTCGGGCTGAAGGCGGTGGCGTTGGTGAACGACGTGTAGAGGTAGTCGACATATCCGGCGCACCACTGCATGCCGCCGAGCGTGCGCTCGGTCATCTGGGGAAATAGGAAGTCCGGCGGCCGAAGCTCGTCGCCGCGTCGCGCGAGCGGCCCGCCGCGGTCGAGCTCCCAATAGAGAACGGTGAACAGCAGCACGTTGGTGACCCAGATCTCGACGCCGGCGAGCACGAGTTCGGAGCCTGGAGAGGACGCTGTGGCCTGACCATGAAGGAGCGATTGGACGTGACCATGCAGGAGCACGTGTACGAGCAGGCCGAGGTTGACGAGGTTGCTCGCGCTGACGAGGCCCACGAGCCCGAGCGCCACCCGCCGGCGGTGGTGGTGGTGGTGAGCGGGCACCCATGGGGTGCTCAGCACGAGCGCCGCCAGCAGCACCCCCTCGATCGAGGGGATCAGCCAGACCTGGCGGATCGTCAGTGTGCTCGGCAGATCGAGGCTCAGCGCGATCGCCGCCGCGACCGTGACCTGCGCCGGCCAGAACGGGTCGCGACGCGCAAACGCGTCCGCTGAGCGCCGCGCGGTCGGTCCGAGCCCGCTCATTCGAGCGTGACGCTTCGCCCGCTGACGAATTCCGAGGACGCCAGCACTTCGGCGACGACTGCGTCGGGCACCGCCTCGGTGGTCATCACGACCATCGCCGCGAGGGCACTGCGATCCTCGGCGCGCTCGCCGTCCCCCTGGCGTCCGACGGCAGCCGCGGAGATGTTGATGCCGTTGCGCCCGAAGACGGTGCCGAGGTGCCCGATCATGCCGGGCACGTCGCGGTAGCGAAAGACCGAGACGTTGCGCTCGAGCTCGACCATGAAGCGGTGATGCCAGACCTCGGCGAGGTGAGGAACGTGGCTTGGCCCGACGCCCGTCCCCGCGACCGAAACGCGCTCGTCGCCGGTGTGCACCGTCACCCGGATCAGCTCGTTGAAGTCCTGCGCCTCGCGGCTGGACTTCTCCTCGACGACGATCCCGCGCTCGGCCGCGAAGGCCGCCGCGTTGACGTAGTTGACGGCCTGCTCCGTGCGGCCCTGCATCGCACCGGTGATCACCGCGAGCGTCAGCAGGCGCGTGTCGAGGTCGGCGATGCGGCCGAGGAAGGCGGCCTCGATCCGCTCGATCGAGCTGCCGTGGGCGAGCCCCATCGCCAGCCGCCCGAGCTGCTCGGCGAGCGGCAGGAACGGCGCCAGTGCGGCCATCGCCTCGGCGCCAACCGCCGGGATGTTGACCGCCGTCGTGACCGCGCCGCCGGTCAGCGCGAGCACGATCTGCTCGGCGCTCTGCAGGCCCGCGCGGTCGGTGGCCTCGGCCGTCGAGGCACCGAGGTGCGGTGTCACGACGACGTTGTCGTAACCGTGAAAGAGCGGGTAGTCGGTGATCGGCTCGCTCGGGAAGACGTCGAGCGCCGCGCCCGCGACCTTGCCGCTGTCCAGCGCCGCCTGCAGCGCGGCGTCGTCGATCAGCCCGCCGCGCGCGACGTTGAGGATGCGTACGCCGTCGCGCATCTTGGCGATCGCCTCGGCGTCGATGATCCGGCGCGTCTCGTCGGTGATCGGCAAATGGATGCTGAGGAAGTCGGCGCGGGCGTAGACCTCATCGGGGCTCGCCGCCTTCTCGACGCCGAGCTCGCGGTAGCGCTCGGCGGAGACGAGCGGGTCGAACGCGATCACGCGCATGCCAAAGCCCCGTGCGCGCGCCGCCACGAGCTGCCCGATGCGGCCGAAGCCGAGGATCCCGAGGCGCTTCTCGTAGAGCTCGACGCCCGAGAACTTCGAGCGCTCCCAGCGACCGGCCGTGAGCGACGCGTGTGCCTGCGGGATGTTGCGGGCCAGGGCCAAAAGCAGCGCCAGCGTGTGTTCGGCGGCGGTGACGACGTTCGACTGCGGCGCGTTGGCGACCACGATCCCGCGCCTGGTGGCTGCCTCGACGTCGACGTTGTCGACGCCCACGCCCGCCCGCGCGATCACGACCAGGCGCTCGCCGCGCTCGATCAGCTCGGCTGTCAGCTTCGTCGCCGAGCGAATCAGGATCGCCTCGAAGCCGCCGATGCGCTCGGCGAGCTCCTCCACCGACCAGTCGAAGCCCGTCTCGACGTCGAAATGCTCGCGCAGCAGCGCGAGCCCGGGTTCGCCGACGTCCTCGCGGACCAGCACGCGCACGCTCATGCCAGCCGCTCCAGCACATAGTCGATGCAGCCGGTCAGCGCGCGCACGTCGTCCGGCTCGACCGACGGGAACATCGCGACGCGCAACTGGTTGCGGCCGAGCTTGCGGTAGGGCTCAACGTCGACGATCCCGTTCGCGCGCAGCGTGGCCGCCAGCGCGGCGGCGTCAATCGACGGGTCGAAGTCGATCGTTCCCACGACGAGCGAGCGCAGGGCCCGATCGGCGACGAACGGGGTTGCCAGGGCGTGCCCGTCGGCCCAGCCGTAGAGGTGCCGGGAGGACTCGCGCGTGCGCGCCACGCACCAAGCCAGACCACCGGCCGCCAGCATCCAGTCGAGCTGCTCGGCCATCAGGAACAGCGTCGCGATCGCGGGCGTGTTGGCGGTCTGCTCGGCGGCTGAGTTCTCGAGCGCTCCCGCGAGCGAGAGAAACGCCGGGATGTAGCGCGACGATCCGGCGATCTCGGCCGTGCGCTCCACAGCCGCCGGGCTGAGCAGCGAGAACCACAGGCCGCCGTCCGAGCCGAAGCTCTTCTGCGGCGCGAAGTAGTAGGCGTCCACCGCGGCGACATCGAGCGGCAGGCCGCCCGCGGCGGATGTGCCGTCGACCACCACCAGCGCGTCGCCCGCGTCGCTCGGGCGCGCCACGTCGATCATCACGCCGGTGGAGGTCTCGTTGTGGGCCCACGCGAGCAGATCGGCCTCCGGCGAGCCCGCCGGCGCGGGCGCGCCGCCGGGCTCCGCCTCCAGCACGATCGGATCGGACAAGAACGGCGCGGCGCGGGTCACCTCGGCGAACTTGCTCGAGAACTCGCCGTTGATTAGATGCAGCGATCGTTCGCGCACGAGGCCGAACGCGGCGATCTCCCAGAACGCGCTCGACCCACCGTTGCCGAGCGCGACGAAGTAGTCGGACGGCAGCGAGAACAGCTCCCGCAGGGCGCCGCGCACCCGCGCGACGAGCCCGCGCACCGGCGCTTGGCGGTGGGAGGTCCCCAGCAGCGCGGCGCCCCGCGTGGTGAGCGCCTCCAGCTGAGCGGCGCGGACCTTCGACGGCCCGGAGCCGAAACGGCCGTCTGAGGGCTTCAGTGAGGCCGGGATTGTGATCGCGTCGATGCCTGTTGGTGCCTGCGTCATGCGGTGTCCTAGGTTGTTGGAAGGATGAGCGCCGCGGCGGTCGTCATCGCGCGCGAAGCGGCGTGCGCTCCGTGATCGTCGCGCTCCAGCCGCGGGCGAGCCGGGTCGCGGCGACGCCGCGCGGGGCCTCGGCCGCCAGCACGCAGTACTCGGGCGCCGGGCCGAGTGCGAGCTGACGCTGCCAGAGGCCGGCGCGCTCGCCGTCCATCCCGTCGCCGAGGAGCGCAGCGAGCAGCGGCGAGGGGGCACCGCGCGGCTTGTCGATCCAGGCGGCGACGCGAGCGTGCTCGAGCGAAGCGCTGCCCTCGATCAGGCGGTAGATCGCGGCGGTGCCGGCGCCGGCGGCGCGCGCCGCCGCGTCGTGGGCGCTGACGTGGCCGCGGCCGACCGCCGCCTCGTTGAGCACGCCGAGCGCCGCGAAGTCCTCGATCACGTACCAGTCCTCGAAGGCCGGCTCCTCGCCGAGCCAGTTCGGCGCCGCCAACGCGAAGCAAGCCGAGTGCACGAAGCCGGCGGGCGGGTTGGCAGCGAGCGAGCGCTGGAAGCGCTCGAGCAACGCTGCGTAGGCCTCCGGCGCGACCCCGGCAGCGGGTCGGTGCCAGAAGACGTAGGCGAGCATCAGAAGGTCGGCTTGATCCAGTCCATATGCGAGCGCAGCTCCCGGCCGACGTCCTCGACCTGCGTGGCCGCCTGCTCCGCCCGCATGCGCTTGAAGTTCTCCTGCCCCGCTCGGTTCTCGGCGATCCACTCCCGCGCGAAGGCGCCGGATTGGATCTCGCCGAGGATCTCCTTCATGTGCTGGCGCGTCGCCGCCGTGATCACGCGCTGCCCGCGCGTGTAGTCCCCGTACTCAGCGGTGTTGGAGATCGAGAAGCGCATCCCGGCAAGCCCCTTCTCGTACATCAAGTCGACGATCAGCTTGAGCTCGTGGAGGCATTCGAAATAGGCCATCTCGGGGTCGTAGCCGGCCTCGACGAGCGTTTCGAATCCGGCCTGGACGAGCGCCGAGGCGCCGCCGCAGAGCACCGCCTGCTCACCGAAAAGGTCGGTTTCGGTCTCGTCCTTGAAGGTCGTCTCGATGACGCCCCCGCGGGTGCAGCCGATCCCCTTGGCGTAGGCGAGCGCGAGCGCGCGCGCGTTGCCGGTGGCGTCCTGGGCGACCGCGACGAGGCCCGGCACGCCCGAGCCCTCGGTGAACTGGCGGCGCACGAGGTGGCCTGGGCCCTTGGGCGCGACGAGCGCGACGTCGACGCCGGGCGGCGGCTCGACCTCGCCGTAGTGGATCGAGAAGCCGTGCGCGAAGAGCAGCAGGTTGCCTTCGGCGATGCCGTCGCGCAGCTGCTCCCAGACCTCGTGGTGGAGCTCGTCCGGAGCGAGGATCATCACGACGTCGCCGCGGCTCGCGGCCTCGACGATCCCGGCGACCTCGAGCCCGGCCTCACGTGCGGCCTTCGTCGATTCCGAGCCCTCGCGCAACCCGACCACGACCGAGACGCCGGAGTCGACGAGGTTGAGTGCGTGGGCGTGGCCCTGCGAGCCGTAGCCGATGATCGCCACAGTCTTGCCGGCGAGGAGCGTCAGGTCAGCGTCGTCGTCATAGATCATGAGCCGCAGGCTATCGGGTCGCCGGAGGCGGCGGCGCTCAAGCCAGCGCGCGCGCGACCAGCGTGCGCCCGGGCACGTTCAGCGAACCGTCAGGCGCTGTGTAAGGGGCGAGGCGCTGCACGAGCTCGGCCTCGATCGCCTCGGTCTGGCTGTGGTCGGCGTGCTGGAAGGCGGCCCGCGCCGCGGCAGAGAGGTCGAGGTGCATCGCCCACCAGCTGTCGAAGTCGCTCGCCACCCGCGGGACATCGACGGCATCGATCAGGACATCGGTGAAGCCGGCCTCTTCGAGCATTGAGAGCAGCAGCGCCCTGTCGGTGATCGCGAAGGGGCCGGGAGCCCCCGGCACAGGCGGCTCCGCAAGGCCATGCTCGACCAGCACGCTCGTCGGGATCACCGACCAGGGGTTGCTCTCACGCGTGTCCCACACCGCGAGTGCGAGGCGACCGCCACTACGCAGCACGCGCCGCGTCTCGCGCATCGCGGCGGCCGGGTCGACCATCAGCATGTAGCCCCATCGGCAGAGCACGACGTCGAGGCTGGCGAGCTCGAGGTCGATCCATTCACCGTCGAGCACCCGGAACTCGACGTTGCGCAGGCCGAGCTCGGCGGCGCGCTTGCGCGCGATCTCGACCATCGCCTCGGAGTGGTCGCTCGAGATCAGAGTGCCGCCGGGCTCGATCAGCGGGGCCGCGAGAAAGCCGACCTCGCCGGGCCCAGCGGCGAGGTCGAGCACGCGCTGGCCGGGCAGGAGCCCGGCCGCTTCGATCATCCATCGTGCGACCGGGGCGTTCTGCTCGCCGAACGCCGCTGCCTGGCGCCCCCAGCCGGCGGCGGCGCCCTCCCAGCAGTCGTGCAGCGTGGCGCGTTCGGCGTCGTGGTCGCGCGCGTCGCCGCCGGGCGGGCCGCCAGTGCTCATCCGGGCAGCGGACAGCCTGGCAGGCTCAGTGTGCTCTTCGACGACCTCATGCCGGACGGCCGCCGGCCCGTGAACGTCACCGTCGCCTCGCGGTAGTCGTCGTGCTTGTCGGGACAGCTCTTCGCCGCAGAGAGCACCACCCGCACCAGGTAGGAGTGGAAGTGGCCGGCCGCGCAGTTGGGTGCACAGTCGTTGACGTGGTAGCTGCCGCTGGCGCTCGCGGTCGCGCCCCCGAAGGAGATCCAGTGAAGGGCGGTCAGCGCCAGGTTGTCGTCGGCGCAGGCGACGATGATCGTGGCCGGGCGAACCTGCGACGTGGTGCAGTTGCCGACGACGCGGCGGGCACCGCCGGATGCCAGCGCCGGGATCGCGATGGCGAGCACGAGCGCGAGCGCGAGCGCGGCGATCAGCCTACGGGCGCGCACCATGCGCGAGACCCTATGCAGTCACTTCGCCGCCGTCAACCGGGAGGCCGTGGCGTTGCAGCTTGCCGGAGGCGGTGCGCGGAAGCGCGTGCGTGAAGGCGATCGCCTTGGGCACCTTGTAGGCGGGGAGCCGCGCAGCGCAGTGCGCGCGCAGCTGCGCCTCGCCAACCGGCCCGCGCGCGACCACGAGCGCGTGGACCGCCTCGCCCCAGCGCTCGTCAGCCACCGCGTACACCGCCGCCTCGGCGACGTCGGGGTGCTCCTCCAGCACGGCCTCCACCTCGCTCGGGGAGACGTTCTCGCCGCCCGAGATGATCGTCTCGGACTTGCGGCCGAGCACCCGCAGCGAGCCGTCCGCCAACCACTCGCCCAGATCGCCTGTCACGACCACGCCGCCTGGCACCGCCGGGCTCACAGTCGGCCCTCGCACGAGGATCTCGCCGTCGCCGGCGAGCTCGACGCGAGTGCAGAAGAGCGGCGGTCCGGCGGCCGGCGTTCCCGCCCCGGGAGCCTGCGTGGCCACCTGCGAGCAGGCCTCGGTGAGTCCGTAGGTCTGGCTCACGCGGACGCCGGCCGCGCGCGCCCGCTCGAGCAGGGCGCTCGCGATCGGCCCGCCCCCGGCCAGGGCGCAGCGCAGCGCCGGCGGCTCCGCGAGGCCGCCGTCGAGCAGCCTGCGCAGCGTCGTCGCGACCACGCTCACCAATGTGATCTCGCGCTCCATCAGCGCCGCCAGCGCGGCGCCGAGCTCGAAACGCTCGTGAACGACCGCGGTCGTTCCGTAGATCGCGCTTCGCAGCACGATCGCGAGACCGCCGACGTGGACGAGCGGCAGCGTGCACAACCAGCGCTCGCGCGGGTCGAGTCCGAGCGCGACCGCCGAGCCGATCGCGCTCCAGAGGAAGTTGCCGTGGGTCAGCGGCACCTCCTTTGGCTCGCCGCTGCTTCCCGACGTGCGCACCACCACGGCCGGGGCGTCGAGCTCGTGCCCCAGCGCGGCCAGCGACGGCGCGCGGCAGTCCAGTGGACGGTCGATCACGACGTCGGCCCGGGCGGCGCGGCCCACGCGCAGCGGGTCGCGCAAATCGAGCGGCACCGCGACCGCGCCGGCGCGCAGGCAGGCGTGGAGCGCCACGACGAAGTCGACCCCAGGAGGCAGCGCGATCGCGACGTGCGACCCCGGCGCCACCGCGAGCTCGCGTGCTCCGGCGCCGGCGAGGCGGTCCAGCTCCCGGTAGCTGACGGCGCGATCCACCGTCTCGAGCGCGATGCGGTCCCCGAAGCGGCGCGCCGACCGCGTCAACCAGGCCTCGACTCGCATGCTCGACAGGCTAGCCTTGCGACCGTGTCAGGACCAGCGAGTGGCAGCGATGCGGTCGAGTGGGTCGCCGGCGGCGACTACACCGACATCCGCTATCAGCTCTCACGCGAGCCGGGGATCGCGAAGATCACGATCAACCGCCCGGAGGTTCGCAACGCCTTTCGCCCCCAGACCGTCGTCGAGCTGAGCGACGCGTTCACCCGTGCTCGAGAGGACACGAGCGTCGGCGTGATCGTGCTGACCGGGGAGGGTCCCGAGGCGTTCTGCTCGGGCGGCGACCAGCGGGTGCGCGGCGACAGCGGCTATCAGAGCGACCCCGACGCGGTCGGCCGCTTCCACGTCACCGACCTGCACGTGCAGATCCGTCGCACGCCCAAGCCGGTCGTGGCGATGGTCGCGGGGTATGCGATCGGCGGCGGCCACGTCCTGCACGTCGTCTGCGATCTGACGATCGCCGCCGAGAACGCTCGCTTCGGCCAGAGCGGCCCGCGCGTCGGGTCATTCGACGGCGGCTATGGCGCCAGCATCCTCGCCGCCCAGGTCGGGCAGAAGCGCGCGAAGGAGATCTGGTTCCTCTGCCGCCAGTACGACGCGCGCCAGGCGCTCGCGTGGGGGCTCGTCAACGCCGTCGTGCCGCTCGCCGAGCTCGAGCGCGAGACGGTCGCCTGGTGCCGCGAGATGCTCGCGTTGTCGCCGTTCGCGTTGCGGCTGCTGAAGGCGAGCTTCAACGCCGCCGAGGACGGGCTCGCCGGCCTGCAGCAGCTCGCGCACGACGCAAACCTCCTCTTCTACGGCTCCGAGGAGGCCGCCGAGGGACGCACGGCCTACATCGAGAAGCGCCCTCCCGACTTCTCTCGCTTCCCGCGCCGACCGTGAGGATCTGGCTGATGGCCGCGCGGCCGCGGACGCTTCCGGCGGCCGTCGCGCCGGTGCTCGTCGGCACCTCGCTGGCGATCCACTACGGCACCTTCCACCCGCTCGCGTTCATCGCGGCATTGCTCGGCGCGATGCTGATCCAGGTCGGCACGAACCTCTCGAACGACTACTCGGACGCGCGCCGCGGCGCCGACACGGAGGAGCGCATCGGGCCGGTCCGCGTAACGGCCGGTGGGCTGATCCCACCGCGCCAGGTGCTGGTCGCGACCTACGCGACGTTCGGCGCAGCCGTGCTCTGCGGGGTCTATCTGATCGCCGTCGCGGGCTGGGCGCTGCTGGCGGTCGGCGCGGCCTCGATCCTCGCCGGGGTGCTCTACACCGGCGGCCCGCGCCCCTACGGCTACGAGGGCCTCGGCGAGGTCTTCGTCTTCCTGTTCTTCGGCGTGGTCGCCGTCACCGGCTCGTACTTCGTCCAGCGCAAGGGCCTGCCGTGGCAGGCGT
>DATNHQ010000093.1:0-4051 GCA_035604915.1 Solirubrobacteraceae bacterium | reverse complement strand
ACGTCGAACATCGAGCGCTCGATCGTGTCGGGGTTCATCCCCTGCGACATCGTCAGGTTCCCCTGAGGGTCGAGGTCGACGCAGAGGACGCGCAGTCCGCGCTCGAAGAGCGCGACACCGAGATTGAGCGTCGTCGTGGTCTTGGCGACGCCGCCCTTCTGGTTGGCGAAGGCAATGATTTTCGCCGGCTTGCTCACGGAACGCTCCAGCGTCGAGGGCTTACCCACACCCGGCCTTATTCGCACGAGCTGAAAGGAATCCTTCATCAGGGCGCCGCCGGTGAATTAGGTTGTGGGCACGATCCAGCCTCCCGCGAACACAACCGAGCGTGCCGGCGCGAGGCTGCTCGACCGCCGTCTGGTGTTCCTGCTCGGCAAGGGCGGGGTCGGCCGCTCGACGCTCGCCGCGGCGATCGGCCTGCTCGCCGCGCGCCGCGGGCTGCGGGCGATCGTGGTCGAGGTCAGCGGGCGCGGCGACGTGCCGCGGCTGTTCGGGCGCGAGGGCGAGATCGGCGCCGAGCTCGAGCTCGCCCCCGGCCTGTGGACGCTCGACGTCGACCCGCGCCAGGCGCTCGAGGAGTACCTGCGCGACCAGCTGCCGCTGCGCCTGCTCGCCGACGCGATCGGCTCGAGCACGACCTTCGGCTACGTCGCCGCGGCGACGCCGGGCCTGCGCGAGCTGCTGACGATCGGCAAGGTCTGGGAGCTCGCGCAACACAGGCGGCGCTCAGCGGCGGCGCAGGATTACGACGTGGTGCTCGTCGACGCGCCCGCGACCGGGCACGCGATGGCGCTGCTGCAGGCGCCGCGAACATTCGCCGACGCCGCCGCCGCCGGCCCGATCGCGCGCCAGAGCCGGCGTATCGCGGCAACGCTCGCCGACCGCGGACTGACCGCGCTCGCCGCCGTGGTCACGCCCGAGAGCGCCGCTGTCGACGAGCTGCTGGCGCTGCGCCGCACCCTCGACGGCCGTCTCGACGCGGTGCTCGCCAACGCCGTCGTGGCCGAGCGCTTCAGCGCCGCCGACGCGCTCGCGCTGCGCGGCGCGCACGCGCGCACGCGGCTCGATGACCCCGCCCGCGAGGCGCTCGCCGCCGCGATCGCCGAGGAAACGCTCGCCCGCGCCCACCAAGCGCAGCTACGGCGGCTGCCCTCACCGCTCGTGCTTCCCCTGATCTCCACGCCGATCGCGCTCGCCGAGCTCGAGACGCTCGCCGAGCTCCTGGCGGCGGTTGCGTGAGCGCGGAGCCCCAGCTCGGCGGGCGCCTGTGCATCTGCGTCGGCGCCGGCGGCGTCGGCAAGACCACTGTCGCCGCGGCGATCGCGTGCTCGCGCGCCCGGCAGGGACAGCGGGTCGCGGTCGTCACGATCGACCCCGCCCCGCGCCTGGCCCAGGCGCTCGGCTTCGACGAGCTGAGCAGCGAGCCGCGCCGCGTGCAGACCGCCGGCGAGCTGTGGGCGATGCGCCTGGACCCCAAGCGCACGCTCGACGATCTGATCGCGAGCCTGGCGGCCGACGAGGGGGTGCGCGAGCGCGCCCTCTCCAATCGCATCTACCGCGAGCTCTCCGGCGCCGTCGCCGGCTCGCAGGAGTTCAGCGCCGTGGCGAAGCTTTATGAGCTCGACCGCAACGGTGACTTCGACTCGATCGTCCTCGACACGCCGCCGTCGCGCAACGCGCTCGACTTCCTCGACGCGCCGGCGCGCCTGATGCGCTTCTTCGACGGGCGCACGCTGCGCCTGCTGATCTCCCAGGGCGGCCTCGCGAGCCGGGTCGCGAGCCGCGCCAGCGCACCGCTGCTGGGCGTGCTCGGACGGCTGACCGGGACCGGTGTGCTGCGCGAGATCACGGCCTTCTTTGTCGCGATCGGCGGCATGGTCGAGGGTCTCGCCGCGCGCGCGGCGGCGGTCGAGGCGCTCCTGCGCGATCCGGCGAGCACCTTTGTCGTGGTCAGCTCGCCGCGCGCTGCCGTGGTGGAGGAGACGATCGCCTTCGCGGCCCAGCTACGCGAGGCCGAGCTCACGCTTGCGGCGCTGGTCGTCAATCGCGTCCACGAGGCCGGCGCGCCGGCGCCGCCGGCCGGCGTGCTCGAGGCGCTGGTGGGGGAGCGCCTGGCCGCGCTGGTCGGCGAGAGCGTGCACGAGCGCGACGCGCGCGCGGCCGCCGACGCGGCCGGTCTGGCACGCCTGCGCGACGCGTTCGAAGGACTCGAGACGGTCGTGATCCCCGAGCTCGCGGGCGAGCTCGAGGACCTGGCGGCGCTGGATCGCCTCGCCTTCTATCTGGAGCGCCGGCCGGGCGCGAGCACGGTCGGCTCGCCCTCGGTCGCGCAGTAGTCGTCCTCGGCGTAGGCCGAGTCGAACCAGTCGGCCGCCTCGGGCGCCTGCTGCTCCGCGGCGGCCTGCTCGAGGGGGCCCGCCTCGATCAGCAGCGAGTCCGCGAGCGAGAGCAGATCGGGAGAGAGATGACCGCAGATGACGTCGCGCAGGAGCGCCCGCAGGTGCTGCTCGATCTCCGCCGCCAGCGCCATCGCGTCGGCGCCGACGCTGACCCCGGCGATCAGCGACTGCTCGAGCGAGATCGCGTGCGCGACACGCTCGGTCACGGCGGCGCGGGCGTGTGGCTGCGCGCACAGCGCGGCGACGCGACCGGCGAGACGCCCGCTGCGCGGACCCTCGGGCTCGAGCAGCGCGCGCAGCGCGAGCAGGTTGTCGGTCAGCCCGCTGAGGGGGTCGTCGCGCTCGAGCCCGAGCTCGAAGCGCTCGAGTGCCCACGCCAGCTCGCCCTCGGTCGGGCGCCGGCGCGTGACCAGGTTGGCGAACGCGCGCAGCTCGTCCTCCTGCTCGGGCGGGATGAACATGCACCCGTCGCAGCGGCCGCCGCCGGGGATCGGCAGCGCGCGCCAGCCCGAGGGCTGCGAGCGGATCCACGCGAGCGGGGCGAGCGCGACACCCGGGCCGTACAGGCGCAGCGCGGTCTGGAGGTCGCGCAGGGCGCCGAGCGCCTCCTCGATCGCCCCCGGCGCTTTCGGGGGGACCAGCGCGACAACGGTCGCCGGGCCGCTCTGGCGCCGCCAGGCGGAGTCCGGCGGCAGCACGTCGAGCTCCGCCAGCGGCGCGAGCATGACGCCCTCGCTGAGGGCGATCTCCGGCGACACGCAGCCGATCCCGCGCAGCAGCGCAAGCACGGCCAGCTCGCCGGCCTCGTCGGCGGCGGGGTGCAGCTCGCGGTAGGCCGGCTCGAATCGCTCGGAGACCAGCTCGAACTCCTCGCCGGCCCCCTCGAACACGCGCCGCGTGAAGCAGCGCAAAGCGTCCTGGATGATCGGCACGCCGCCGCGGTGCTCCTTGGCGTGGGTGTCGAGGTACTCCTCGACGCCGCCGAGCTGGGCCAGCGCCATCTGCGCGTCGCGAGCAGCCGGAAGCGTCAGCAACAGCTCCCAGTGGCGGTCGACGAACTCGCCGGTCAGCGGCTCGTAGCAATAGAGCCCGGGGCGCGACCCGCGCGCGCCCGCCTCCACGACCTCGAAGCCGATCTCGTCGCCTCCCGCGACTTGGCCGGCGAGCGCTGCGCTCGCCTGGGCGGCGAACGCGTGCAACGAGGCGTGGAGCTGGCGCGACTGCATGGGGCGCGATTCGCCTGCAGGCGCTCGCATCCTCCCCGCGCACTCGTCGTTGCACCGCCGGACGAGCGGAGCCCGGCCCCCAGCGGCGACGGCAGCCCGGTGCTCGGCGCGCCGCCGGGCGAGCGGCGCCTGCGGGCGCTAAGCGGCGACGGCGGTGCCGCGCTCAGGCGCCTGCGAGATCTCCTCGCAAAGCCAGCGGCGACCGTAATCGCGCATGCTGTCGATGATCGGCAGCAGGTCGAGCCCCTTCTGCGTCAGCGAGTACTCGACGCGCGGGGGAACCTCGGGATAGGTGTGACGCTCGACGATGCCGTCCTCCTCGAGCGCGCGCAGGCGCAGCGACAGCGTCCGCGGGCTGATGCCGTGCAGCGAACGCTCCAGCTCGCAGAAGCGCGTGCGCCCCTCGGCGAGGTCGCGGACGAGCAA
>DATNHQ010000092.1:0-3871 GCA_035604915.1 Solirubrobacteraceae bacterium | reverse complement strand
GACGCGCAGCTCCGGCACCGGCGAGCTCGCCGAGATCGGCCGCGTGATCGCCGACAAGAAGATCGGCGTCGGCGTGATCGACCACCACACCCTGCAGGTCGAGTCGCCGGAGGAGGTCGCGCAGACCGCGCGCGAGGCGCTCGCTCACATCCCGCCGGAGCGGCTGATCCTCTGCACCGACTGCGGTATGGGGCGCGAGGGCATGAGCCGCCGCCACGCCTTCTACAAGATCGTCTCGCTCGTGCTCGGCGCCAACATCGTCCGCCGCGAGCTCGGCCTGCCCGAGGCCAGCTGCATCGCCGCCGACGCCAGCCTGTCGCTGATCCCGTCGGCATGAGCGGGGATCCAGAGACGATGCGAGGCGCAGCGTGATCGACGCAGCCATCGTCGGCCTCGGCTGGTGGGGCAAGACGATCGTCGAGTCGGCGCAGGGCTCGGAGGAGATCCGCTTCGTCGCCGCCGCCACGCGCAGCGCCTCCGAGGATGCCGCCGCCTTCACGGCGGCAAACGGCCTGCGGCTCGCCGGCGGCCTCGACGAGCTGCTGGCGGAGCCCGCGATCGACGCGATCGTGCTGGCGACGCCGCACTCGCTTCACTCCGAGCAGGTGATCGCGACGGCCGCGGCCGGCAAGCACGTCTTCTGCGAGAAGCCGTTCGCGCTGACCAAGGCCGAGGCGCAGGCGGCGGTCGATGCGACCCTCGCCGCCGGCGTCACGCTCGGCCTCGGCTACAACCGCCGCTTTCACCCCGAGATGACGAAGCTGCGGGAGCGGATCCGCTCCGGCGAGCTCGGCGTGATCGAGCACGTCGAGGCGACGATGACCTTCCCGAACGCGCTGTCGCTGTCGGGCGACGCCTGGCGCGCGCAGCGCGAGGAGACCCCGTGCGGCGGCCTCACGCCGATGGGCGTGCACGCGATCGACGGCATGATCGACCTCTGCGGGCCGATCGACCATGTCTACTGCCAGAGCTTCCGCCGCGTCGTCGCGATCGACGCCGACGACACGACCTCGATGCTGTTCCGGATGAAGGAGGGCATGTCCGGCTACCTCGGCACGATCACCGCGACCGGTCCCGGCTTCAGCTTCCAGGTCTTCGGCTCGGCCGGCTGGGTCCGTCTCGACGGCCGCACGCACGTCGCCGGCGCGTCGTCGGAGGAGCGCCGCACAGGCCTGTTCAGCACCTGCCGCTTCCAACCGCTGAAGGGGCCTGCCGAGGTCTGGGAGGCCGAGCAGCTCGACGTCACGCGCGCCGCGCTCGAGGCCTTCGCGAAGGCGGCGCGCGGCGGGCCGCCGTTCGCGATCCCGCTCTCGGAGATGGTCCACGGCGCCGCCGTGACCGAGGCCGTGGTCCGCTCGGCCGCATCCGGGCTCCCGGAGCAGGTGCCCTGAGAATGCCCCCGCCCACACAAGCCGGCCTGTTAGGAGCCCATGAAGCTAGATAACGGACTTGGTCACCTGACCTACTCGACGCTCGTGCATCCCGGCGACACGTGGGATGAGATGTGGGAGAGCCTGCAGACCTACGTGCCGCGCGTGAAGGAGCGCGTCTCTCCCAACGAGCCGTTCGGCGTCTGCCTGCGGCTGTCGGCGGCTTCCGCGCGCACGCTCGTCGGCGACGCACAGGCCCGCCGCGAGCTTCGTGCGTTCCTCGATGCAAACGATCTCTATGTCTACACCGCCAACGCCTTCCCCTACGGGCCCTTCAAGGGGCAGCGGGTCAAGGAGCAGGTCTACGAGCCCGACTGGCGCACGCTCGAGCGCACGCAGTACACGATCGACGTCGCCGAGATCCTGGCCGAGATCGCGCCCGCGAGCGTCGACCCCTCGATCCAGACGGCGCCGCTCGGCTTCAAGCCGAACGTCACCGGCTCAGACGTCGTCGCCGCCTACACCCACAACGTGCTGCGCGTCGCCGCGCACCTCGTCGAGCTCGAGGCGCGCACCGGCCGCACCGTGACGCTCGCGATCGAGCCCGAGCCCTACTGCTTCCTCGAGACCACGGAGGAGACCGTCGACTACTTCACCGGGCACCTCTACACCGGCGCCGCGGCGAGGACGCTCGCGGAGCTCGCTCGGATCCCGGTCTCCGACGCCACCGTCGCGCTGCGCCGCCACCTCGGCATCGTCTTCGACACCTGCCACCTCGCGCTCGAGTACGAGGACATGGCCGACTCGCTGGAGGCGCTGGTCGAGGCCGGCGTGCCGATCTTCAAGCTCCAGGAGGCGGCGGCGCTGAAGGTCCCCGAGGTCACCGACGAGGCTGTCGAGATGCTGACGCGCTTCGCCGAGACGGTCTATCTGACACAGACACTCGAGCGCCGCGACGGCCGCATCACGCGTTACCTCAACCTCGAGGACGCGCTCGCAAGCTGGCAGGCCGACCCGGGCCCCCGCGAGTGGCGCGTGCACTTCCACGTGCCGGTCTTCCTCGACGACCTCGGTCCGTTTCGCACGACGCGCGACGCGATCGCCGACGCGCTCGAGGTGCACCGCCGCCAGCCGCTGTCGGCGCAGCTGGAGATCGAGACCTACACCTGGGACGTGCTCCCCGAGGAGCTCAAGACCGGCGACATCGTCGACTACGTCTGCCGCGAGCTCGAGTGGGTCAAGGGCGTGCTCGAGGGGGTTGCAGCGCCGCTTCACTGAGCTCCCCCAGGTATTTCGGGAGGGCGCATGCGCCCTCCCGCGGATCGGCGCATGCGCCGATCCGAAAGGCATCGAGGACGATCCTCGCGTATCCTCGCCGCTGGGATGAGTGTCGGTGATCAGCCAGCCGCGGCAGGCCGCGATCTCACGCTCGCGGACGCCTCGGCGCCCTCGGTCGGGGCGCAGCTGCGGGAGCGGCGCTTCGCGGTCGGGATGAGCCTGCGCGAGCTCGCGCGGCGGATCGACGTCTCGCCGAGCCTCGTCTCGCAGATCGAGACGGGCAAGATCCAGCCGTCGGTGCGCACGCTGATCGCGATCGTTTCCGAGCTCGGGCTGTCGGTCGACCACATCTTCGAGCGCGCCGGCCTCGGCAGCGGGCCCGCCAGCGCGGCGCCCGCGCAGGCCGCCGGCGCGGACGGACCGCTGTCCGCGGAGGTGCCGGGCGCGGCGAGCGTCTTCCGCGCCGACCAGCACCGCGTGATCCGCCTCGAGGGTGAGGTCGAATGGCAGCGGATCACGACCTGGGAGGACCCCGAGGTCGAGTTCATCATCGCCGTCTACGCGGTCGGTGGCAGCTCGAGCCCCGACGGCACGCTGATGCGCCACGCGGGCCGCGAGTTCGGGCTCGTGCTGAGCGGCACGCTGCACGTCACGGTCGGCTTCGAGGAGCACGTGCTGAAGCCCGGCGACTCGATCACGTTCTGCTCGACGGTGCCCCATCGCCTGCACAACGAGGGCCCCGACGAGGTCCGCGCGGTCTGGGTCAGCCACGGCCGCTACAGCGGCGGCTGAGCGGAGCGCCGAGCGCGGGCGGCGGTTCAGGCGGGTCCGGCGCGCAGCAGCGCGGCGAGCGCTTCAAGCGTGGCGAGAGCAGCCTGACGGCGGTCGTCCTCGAGCGCGTCGAGCGCGCCCGCGATGCGCGCGAGCGGGTGCTCACCGCCGTCTGCCTCGATCAGCGCCTGCGCCCGCCGCGCGGCCTCGACCGCGGCGAGAACGATTGCTGCATGTGCCGCGAAGTGGCCGAGTGAATCCATGCCGGCGAGCCCGAATGAGGTTCTCGCGCCCGCGTCGAGCACGTTCAGCACGCCGAGCGAGCGTTCGCCGTGCAGCAGCGGGTAGACGGTCAGCTTGCGCGGCACGTAGCCGGTCTGCTCGGCGAACTCGCGGTCGAAGCGCGGGTGGCTGAGGACGTCGTCGATCGAGATCGGCTCCTCGGACGCGAG
>DATNHQ010000091.1:0-12975 GCA_035604915.1 Solirubrobacteraceae bacterium | reverse complement strand
GTGCTGACGCTCGCGCGCGGCGGGCTGCGCTCGGCGCCGGCGCGCGTGGCGATCCTCGCCGCGTTCGTCGGCCTCGTCGTGCACACCTGGGCCTACGCGGACTTCCTCGAGGACCCGATCGCGTGGGCGCTCTTGGCGGTCGGCGCGGGCCTGGCGCGCGCCCCGAGCGGTGCGGGTGCGCCGCGCGCGTGACGTGCTCGGCTATCTGAAGCGCCTCGTTCGCGCCGGCCTCGCCTACCAGGCCGGCGACATCCTCTCCAAGGGCGTCGCGGTGTTCACGCTGCCGCTCTACACCCGCTACGTCAGCGCCTCCGGCTACGGCTACGTCGAGACGCTGCTGACGGCGGTGATCCTGCTCTCGATCGTGCTGCGGCTCGGCGTCGGCGAGGCCTTCATCCGCTTCTACTACGACGACGACGACAGCGAGCGCCGCGACCGCATCGCCGCCGGGGCCGTCGCCTTCGCGTTCGTGACGACGACGATCGCGGCGCTGCTGGGCGTCGCCTTCTCGGCCTCGCTGTCGCGCAGCCTGCTCGGCGTCCGCGACCCGGTGCTGTTCGACTTCGCGATGCTCGGCGTCTGGGCGTTCACCAACCTCGAGATCGCCTACGCGCTGCTGCGCGCCGACGAGCGCACCCGCACCTACATGCGCGCATCGCTGGTCAACGTCGTGATCACGATCGGCCTGACGATCTATCTCGTCGTCGGTCGCCACGACGGCGCGCGCGGACTGCTCGCCGGCAACTACACGGCGTCGGCGCTCGTCCTCGTCGGGCTCTGGTGGGGCGAGCGCCGGCGGCTGCTCGCTCCCTTGCGCGCGCGCGTTCGCACGCCCGGGCGGCGGCTGCGCGCGATGCTCGCCTTCGGCCTACCGACGGTGCCTGCCGACGCGAGCGTCTACGCACTGCAGGTGATCGACCGCTGGTATCTGCTGCGGGCGCAGTCGGCCGCGGCCGCGGGCCTCTACGCGCTCGCGGCCAAGCTCGCGACGGTCGTCTTCGTCGCCGTGCGCGGCTTCCAGTACGCGTGGCCGCCGCTGGCCTACTCCGTCACCGACGACGCGGTCGCTGCGCAGCTCTACGCGGTCGTCACGACCTACTACGTGCTCGCGACCGGGGCGGTCGTCGCCGGCGTCGCGCTGCTCGGCCGCTGGGCCGTGCGCCTGCTGCTCTACCACAAGTACGGGGCCCACGACGCGCTGCCGTGGCTGGCGCTCGGCTGGGCGCTGTATGGGCTCTACCTGATCTTCGTCGTGATCTCCGGGCGAGCGCGGCAAACCCGGCGCAACCTGCCGGCGGCGCTCGCCGGGCTCGCGGTCAATGTCGTGGCGCTCGTCGTGCTGGTGCCGGCGCTGGGGATCTCTGGCGCCGGAATCGCGCTCGTACTCGCCTACGCCGTGATGATCGGCGTGATCTACATGCTGACGCGCTCGCTCTTCAGCGTCGGCTTCGAGTGGGGGAGATTAGGACGGCTGTTGGCCGTGCTGGTCGGCGTGTCCGTCGCCGGCGAGCTGCTGCTGCCGACCGCCGGGGCCGGCGGCTTCATCCTGCGCGGCCTCGCCTGGTGCGCGATCTGGCCGCTGCTGCGCGTCGTCGGCTTCTTCAGCCGCGCCGAACTGGCCCGCCTCGGCGCGCTCGCCTTCAGGCTCATCGGCGCCCGCCGCCGCGACGCCTGAGCGCCGCGTCGCGTTGTAGGCGTCTGCGGCCTCGCGCAGCCCCTCGCCGCGCGCCGGCCGCAGCGCCGCGACCGCGTGCGCGCGGTAGCGCGCCGCATCGTGCCCGGGCAGCACGAGCGCCGCCAGCGCGCGGAGGGCGTAGGTCCAGGCCGTCAACAGGCGCACCACGGCCGCCGCCGCCGCGCCGTGGTGCTTGCGGACGTAGCGATCGCGGCCGCGCGCGTTCTCGACGATCCGCGCGAGCGGCAGCGCTCCGGTCGACAGCTGCTCGTGGTGGATCGCGACGGCGGCGGGCACGTAGAGCGTGTGCCAGCCTGCGAGCGCGAGGCGCTTCTGGAAGTCGACCTCCTCGCTGTACACGAAGAAGCCGGTGTCCATCCAGCCGACCGCCGCCGCCGCCTCCCGCCGCACGGCCAGCGCGCACGACTGCCCCCAGTCGACCTCGCGCACGCGCGTGCCGGTGCTCTGCACGCTGGCGCGCCGCGCCAGGCCGAACGCCGCGGCGAGCGCCGTCGTCACGCTCGGAAACCGCCACGCCGAGGCCTGCGGCGTGCCGTCGGGGCGCCGCAGCGCCGCGACCGCGCAGGCGGCCCGGCCGTCGTGCTCGAGCGCGTCCAGGAGCGCCGCCGCCGCCCCGGGCATCAGTTCCGAGTCCTCGTTCAGGAGCAGGCAGTAGCGCCCCCGCGCGCGCTCCATCAGCTCGCTGTCGTTGAGCGCCTTGCCGCGCCGCTCGCCGAGGGCGATCAGCTCGATCTCCTCCCCGCGCGCACGGACGGCGTCGGCCGAGCCGTCGTCGGAGCCGTTGTCGAGCACCAGCACCTCGTTGTCGCCGGGAAGCTCCGCGCGCTGCGCGCCGATCGCGTCGAGGCAGCGCATCAGCAGCTCGCGCCCACCGGTGTTGACCACGCAGAAGGAGATATCGACGGCCACCCGCGTATTGTCGGGCTCCGTGAAGGTCCACGTCGTCGACCCCTCCGCGTACACGCCGCCGTACGACCACGCCCTCTGCGCCGCGCTGGCGGACGCCGGCCTCGACGTCGAGCTCTACACCAGCCGCTTCGCCTACGGAGCGGCGCCGGTGCCGGCGGGCTATCGGCGGCGCGAGATCTTCTACAGGCTCGCCCGCGGGGCGGCCGTCGGGCGCTCCGCCGCCGGCGCGCCCACGCCGGCCCACCGGGCGCTCGCGTCTGCGCGCCGCGCCGTCAAGCTGGCGGAGCACGTCCCGGACATGCTGCGCTACCGCGCCGCCGCGCGCACCGCCGAGGTCGTCCATTTCCAGTGGCTCGCGCTGCCGCAGCTCGACGGGCTGCTGCTGCCGCGCGGGCGCCCGCTCGTGCTGACCGCGCATGACATCCTCGCGCGCTACGCGACGCCCGGCCAGCGCGCCGCGCAACGGCGGCTCTACCGCCGTTTCGACGCGGTGATCGCGCACTCGGCGCACGGGCGCACACGCCTCCTCGAGGAGCTCGGCCTGCCGGGCGGGCGCGTCCACACCATCCCTCACGGGGCTTTCGCGCACCTGGCCTCGACGCCGCCCGCTCCCCTGCCGGCGGAGCTCGCGGACGACGGCACACCGGTGGTCCTCTGCTTCGGCCTGATCCGCCCCTACAAGGGCATCGACGTCCTGCTCGAGGCATGGCGGCGGGTCGAGGGCGCGCAGCTGTGGATCGTCGGCCTGCCGCGCTACGACATCGCCGCGCTGCGCGCGGCCGCCGGCGCGAGCGTCGGCTGGGTGCCCCGCTTCGTCAGCGACGGCGAGCTGGCCGCCTGCTTCCGTCGCGCCGACCTCGTCGTCGCGCCCTACCGCGAGAGCGAGCAGTCAGGTGTCGTCGCGACCGCGCTGGCGTTCGCCTCGCCGCTGCTGGTGAGCGACGTCGGCGGGCTGCGCGAGGTGGCGCAGGTGGGCGCCGCGGCGCTCGTGCCCGCCGGCGACGCCGGCGCGCTGGCGGCGGCGATCGCTGGGCTGCTCGGGGATCAGGCCGCGCGCGACGCTCTCTCGGCGGCGGCTCGCGGCCTCGCCGAGGGGGAGTGGTCCTTCGAGCGGGTCGCGGAGCGCACGGCGGCGCTATACCGCTCGCTGCTTTAGCTGACGCCCTTGATGTTGGCCTGAAGCGAGGAGTACGAAGGCGGTCCCTGGATGGCCGGCAGCGAGCCCTTGGGCCCGCTGATGAGGATCGTCGGCGTGGCGAGCTGGGAGATCACGTGGTTGGCGAGCAGCTGGTTCATCTGCTGGCCGTCGGTCGTCACGTAGCCGCTCAGGTTCGGGTTCTGCAGCTGGGTGTTCCACGCGGAGTAGTTGAGCCTCGGGATCTGCCTGGCGAGACCGGCGAGGAACGAGGCGGTCACGTACGGCGTGTCCTCGCTCTGCTGCTGCTCGTACCAGAGCAGGATGTAGTTCCAGCCGAGCTTCTGCAGCCCGGCCGCGCGTGCCGCGACCTGGCCCGCGCTGTACTCGCCGTTGTTGGCGGTCTGACTCGCGGTCTCCTCGGCCCTGTAGACCAGCTTGACCTTGCCCTGGCGGACCTCGTTGGCGATCAGCTGCTCCTCGGCGCCGACCGCGAAGCTCTGGCAGACCGGGCAGACGAGGTCGCCGTACTCGGTCACCGTCACCGGCGCGCTCGCAGCGCCGAGCTCGATCCCGTTCTGCACGTTCGAGCTCTGCGGGATTCCCTTCAGAAGCGCGGCGACCTTGGCCTGCGCGGTTTTCGCGTTCACGGTCTTGGTGCCGTTGCCGCCGCCCACCGCGATCACGATGATCACGATCGCGAGCGCCGCGGCGGCGACCAGGCCGGCCAGCCAGATCAGCCGCATCCGGCGCGCCTGCGCCGCCGACGTCTCGCGCTGCCGCGCCTCGCGGGCAGCGCGCGCAGCAGCCTTCTGTTCGGCTCGACTGGCCATCCCGAGGATCTTATCGGTCGGCCTTAGGCGCCGGTTAAGCGCCCGGTCGGTGACAATCAACGCTCGTGAACGCCCTCGCGGTGGTCTTCTGGGTAAGTGTCGCCCTGCTGCTCTACGCCCATGGCGGCTACCCGCTGCTGCTGCTGGCGGCCGCGCGCGCGGTGGGGGAGCGCCCGCAGGCGCACACCGGCGCGACGCCCTCGGTGTCGCTGATCGTCGCGGCCCACGACGAGCGCGAGGTGATCGCCGCCAAGGTCGCCGACGCGCTTGCGCTTGACTGGCCGCGCGCGCAGCTCGAGGTGGTCGTCTGCTGCGACGGCTGTCGCGACGACACGGCGGCCGTTGCTGGCGCGGCCGGCGCGGACCTCGTGCTCGAGCTGCCGCGCTCCGGCAAGGTGCGCGCCCAGGACGCCGGCGTCGCCGCCGCGCGCGGGGAGCTGCTCGCGTTCTCGGACGCCAACGCCAGCTGGGAGCCCGACGCGCTGCGCGAGCTGGCGGCCGCCTTCGAGGACCCGGCGGTCGGCTACGCCTGCGGCCAGATCCGCTTCGTCCAGGCCGCCGCGGGCGCCGCCGCCGATAACCAGGAGGGGCTCTACTGGCGCTACGAGATGGCCGTCCGCGCTGGCGAGTCGCGGCTGCGTTCGGTGACCGCCGGCAACGGCGGCATCTACGCCGTCCGCCGCGAGGCGTATCTGGTCGTCGACGAGCGGATGGGCCACGACCTCAGCTTTCCCTTCAACATGGTCAAGCGCGGATGGCGCGCCGTGTACGTGCCGAGCGCGCGCGCCAGCGAGAAGATGGTGCCCTCGATCGACGGCGAGTTCACGCGCAAGCGGCGCATGATGAGCCACGCCTGGCCGATCGTCCTGCGCGGCGGCATGCTCTCGCTGCGCGGCTACGGCCTGCGCTACGGCTGGATGATCCTCAGCCACCGCGTGCTGCGCTACGCCGCGCCCGCGCTTCACCTCGTCGCGTTGGCGTCCAACATCGCGCTCGTCGGGCGCGGGGTCGTCTATCAGGCGTGCCTGGCGGCGCAGCTCGCGCTGCTGCTCGCGGCGGCGGCGGCGGCGCGCGTGCGCGCGCGGCCGTTCCTGCTCGCGCGCTACTACGTGCTGATGAACGCCTCGCTGGCGGCCGGGCTGTGGGACTACCTGCGCCACGGCACGCCGGCGGGCTGGGAAGCGCCCGAGGGCACGCGGTGATCAGGCGCTCGCTCGATGTGCTCGTCGCCACCGGCGTGCTCGTGCTGGCCTCGCCGCTACTGGCGCTCGCCGCGATCGCGATCCGCCTCGAGTCGCGCGGGCCCGCGATCTATCGACAGCGCCGCGTCGGCCAGGACGGCCGCGAGTTCGACGTGTTGAAGCTGCGCACGATGGTCGCCGGCGCCGAGCGGATGGGCGCCGGGCTCGCCGTCGACGAGGACGACGCGCGCATCACGCGCGTCGGCGCCCTGCTGCGCCGCAGCTCGCTCGACGAGCTGCCGAACCTCGTCAACGTGATCCGCGGGGAGATGTCGCTGATCGGTCCGCGCCCCACCGTTCCTTCCCAGGTTGCGCTCTACGACGAGCGCCAGCGCGGGCGCCTCGCGGTCAAGCCGGGGCTGACCGGCTGGGCACAGGTCAACGGCCGCGCCTCGCTGCCGTGGTCGGAGCGGATCGAGCTCGACCTCTACTACATCGCTCACCGCTCGCCGCTGCTCGACGCGCGGATCCTCGCGCGCACGCTGCGAGCGCTGCTGCACGGCGGCGGTCTCTACCGCGGCGAACGCGGCGGCTGGGACGGCGGCCGCTCCGGCTAAGGCCGCCTCCGCGCCCGCTCTGGCTAAGGCCGCCTCCGCGCCCGGGGCCGCTCTGGCTAAGGCCGCCTCCGCGCCCCCGGGGCGCCCCGCGGTCAGCGACGGCTGCGCCGCTGCTGGCCGCGCGCCGGCGGCCGCGCCGCCGGCACGGGCGCCGGCATTGCGGCCGCGGGGGGATCCGCCGGCCCGGCGCCGGCGGGCAAGGGCTGCCCGGGCAGCGGCGAGCGCAGGTAGCGGAAGAGCGAGAGGATCAGCAGCACCGTCAGGATGATCGCCGAGCCGACGCACCACTCACAGTAGATCGGGTGGCCGATGATCGTGAAGGTCTCGCGGTAGGTGAGGTAGGCGCTGAAGCCGAAGCCGAACAGCGCCAGCGCCAGCGTCGCAAGGCGCGTCCACTCGCGATCGCGGACGAGCAGCGAGCCGATGATCAGGACGTAGCCGATCGCGCCGAGCAGCGCCACCGGTATGCCCGCGAGGAAGGAGTATTTCGACGATTGGACCGTCGCGCAGGGGTTGCCCTTGCCGGCGCAGACGATGGTCAGGCCGGCGTAGTGGACGACCGTGAGATAGGTCGCGTCGCCGAGCCCGATCAGCGCGAGCACGAGCATCACGCGAACGAGCAGCTTTCCGTTCATGGCCGCCTGCCCTCGTCTGGGAGCATCCGCGGGCAGCATACGACGCCGTGCGCTCGCCCGGCGCCACCGACTCCGCTCGCCGTTGCAAAACCTCGAAAATCCGCTCTCAGCCGAGCCCGCGGCGCCACGGGAGCCGCGTGGCCTCGCCCGCCTGCTCGCGGTGGCCGGCTCGCCGCAGGCGCGCGGGCTGCTCGCCGCGCGCGGGATCGGCTCGCTCCCGGTCGGCATGGTCCCGCTCGGGATCATCCTGCTGCTGCGGGCGCTCGGCGACAGCTACGCCCTCGCGGGCGTCGCCGACGGCGCCTACGCGGTCGGCGTCGCGATCATGCAGCCGCCGCTGGGCCGGCTGATCGACCGCTTCGGGATGACGCGCGTGCTCGCGCCGCTGGCGATCGTCTTCCCCGCCACGGTCGTCGCCTTCGCGTTCGCGGCCTCGGCGGGCGCGCCGGCCGCGGTGACGGTCGCGCTCGCGCTACTGAGCGGGGCCGCGCTGCCCCCGCTCGGCGCCTGCATGCGCGTGCTGTGGCCGCGGCTGATCTCGAGTGAGTCACTGCGCCCGACGGCGTTCGCGATCGACGCGACGCTCCAGGAGCTGCCGTTCATCGCCGGGCCGCCGCTGCTCGCGCTGATCGTCGCGATCGCGAGCCCGAAGGCGGCGCTGCTCGCGGCGGCCGCCGCGGGCGGCGCCGGCACCGCGGCGTTCGTCGCGCTGGCGCGGCGCCACCGCGTCCAGACCGCCCGCGCGGGCGGCGCGCTGCGCTCGGCGGGCGTGCGCCGCGTGCTCGCCCTCAGCTTCCTGCTCGGCGGCGGCTTCGGCGCGACGGAGGTCGCAATGCCGGCCTTCTGCGAGTTGCACGGAGCGCGGCCGGCGGCCGGGCTGCTGCTCGCCGCGCTCGCGCTCGGGTCGGGCTGCGGCGGGCTGATCTTCGGCGCACGCGCTGCGCGCATCCCGCCGGCGCGAAGGCTGCTGGTCGCGCTGTGCGGCTACTCGCTGCTTGTGGTGCCGCTGCTCGCAGCGCCGTCGATCCCGCTGATGGCGCTCTGCATCTTCGTCAGCGGCCTCCCGATCGCGCCCGCCTTCGCGGGCTCCTACCTGCTGCTCGACCGCTTCAGCGTGCCCGGCGCGCTGACTGAGACCTTCGCCTGGAACACGACGGCGATCTTCGTCGGCGCGTCGCTCGGGACGGCCGGCGGGGGCGTCCTGATCGCGCCCGCGAGCTACCGCGCCAGCATCGCGGTGTCGGTCGTTCTCGGCTTCGCCTGCGCGATGCTCGTCGCCGGCTATGCGCGCAACGCGCATCTCGAGAGCTGACCGGGCGGCCGCCCCACGCACTACGATCTGGCGCGTGAGAATGCGCGCCGCGGTGCTCGAGGAGTTCGGCCGGCCGCTGGTGGTACAGGAGGTGGAGCTGGCCGATCCCGGTCCGGGCGAGGTGCTGGTCGCGCTGCGCGCGTGCGGCATCTGCCACACCGACATGTACACGGCCTCGGGCGTGGACCCGTCGGGCTATGCTCCGACGGTGCTCGGCCACGAGGGCGCGGGGGTCGTCGAGCGCGTCGGTGAAGGCGTCACGATGGTCGCCCCCGGCGATCACGTCGTGACGCTGTTCTCGCCGCAGTGCGGCGAGTGCGTGCACTGCCTCAGCCCGCGCACCAACCTCTGCCTTGCGATCCGCGAGCGCCAGAACCTGGGCTACCTCCCCGACGGCACGACGCGGCTGTCGCTGGACGGCGAGCCGCTGCGCCACTTCATGGGCACCTCGACCTTCGCGGAGTACACCGTGATGCCGCAGATCGCGCTGGCGAAGATCGACCCGCGCGCGCCGTTCGAGGCGGCGTGCCTGTTCGCGTGCGGGCTTTCGACGGGCCTGGGCGCGGCGCTGCGCACGGCGGCGGTGACGCCCGGCTCGACCTGCGTCGTGTTCGGCGCGGGCATGGTCGGCCTCGGTGCCGTCGCCGGCTGCCGCCTGGCGGGGGCGGAGCGGATCGTCTCTGTCGACCTCTCGCCGGCGCGACTGGAGCTGGCGCGCGGCCAGGGCGCCACCGACACGCTGCCCGGCGGCGAGGACGCGGTCGCGGCGATCCTCGAGATGACCGGCGGCTTCGGCGCCGACTACACCTTCGAGGCGACCGGCAACGTCAAGGTGATGCGACAGGCGGTCGAGTCGGCGCGGATGGGCTGGGGGCTGTGCACCGTCGCCGGCGTCGCCGGGCGCGGGGAGACGCTCGACATCATCCCGCGCTACCTGATCACCGGCCGCCGCGTGTGCGGCTCCTCCTTCGGCGGGCTGAAGGGACGCGACGACGTTCCCGCGCTGATCGAGCGGATGCTCGCGGGCGAGATCGACGTCGCGCCGTTCATCTCGCACCGCCTCACCCTCGACGAGGTCAACCACGGCTTCGAGCTGATGGAGGCGCAGGACGGCATCCGCAGCGTCATCGAGTTCTCCTAGAGCGATCGGATCCGGCCTCCGGCCGCAGTCCGACCGCGACGCCGGCGCTGGGGGTGCGATCGTCCTGGTTGATGACCTCGTGCTGGAGGGCGACTGCGCGGAGGTCCTGCCGCGTTTGCCGGAGGGAGCGTTCGAGCTGATCTATATCGATCCGCCGTTCAACACGGGCTCGACGCGGCGGCACCGGCGCGTGGAGGTGGCGCGCGACGACTCGGCGGCGCGGGTCGGCTTCGGCGGCCACCGCTACCGCACGAGTGAGCGCAGCAGCATGGACTACGAGGACAGCTACGACGACTACGTCGGCTTCCTCGCCCCCAAGCTCGCTCGCGCGCGCGAGTTGCTGTCCCCGGAGGGCACGCTGTACGTGCACCTCGACTACCGCGAGGCGCACTATGTCAAGGTCGCGCTCGATTCGATCTTCGGCCGCGACTGCTTCCTCAACGAGATCGTCTGGGCCTACGACTACGGCGCCAAGCCGGCGCGGCGCTGGCCCGCCAAGCACGACACGATCCTGGTCTACGTGCGCGACCGCGACCGCTACCTCTTCGATGCCGAGGCGGTCGAGCGCGAGCCCTACATGGCGCCCGGCCTGGTCTCGCCGGAGAAGGCCGCGCGCGGCAAGCGGCCGACCGACACCTGGTGGCACACGATCGTGCCGACATCGGGCCCCGAGCGCACCGGCTACCCGACGCAGAAGCCCGAGGGCGTGCTGCGGCGGATCGTCGCCGCCTCCTCGCGCCCCGGCGGCTGGTGCCTGGACTTCTTCGCCGGCTCGGGCACGCTCGGCGCCGTCTGCGCGAAGCTCGGCCGTCACTACGTGTTGGTCGACTCCAACCCGCAGGCGGTCGCGGTGATGCGCGCGAGGCTCGCAATCTAGAGTCCGGCACGTGCTGCCGACCCATCACCTCTGGGAGTTCCTGGTCACGGTCTACGTCGTGATCCTGATCCCCGGGCCGAGCGTGATCTTCGTGGTCAGCCGCGGTCTCGCGCTCGGGCGCCGCGCGGCGCTGGCGACGGTGCTCGGCAACGCCGGCGGCCTGGCGCTGCAGCTGATCCTCGTGTCGGTCGGGCTGGGCGCCGTGATCGCGAGCTCCGACACGGTGTTCGTCGCGCTCAAGCTGTTCGGCGCCGCCTACCTCGTCTACCTCGGCGTGCGCAAGATCCGCGACCGCAGGGCTCTCGCCGCGCTGCTGGGGGCCGGCGCGCTGGCGCCGCGGAGCGTCCGGCGGACCCTGCGCGAGGGCTTCGTCGTCGGCGCGACCAACCCCAAGGGCTTCATCATCTTCACGGCGATCCTGCCGCCGTTCATCCAGCGCGCGCAGGGCCACGCGACGCTGCAACTGCTCACGCTCGGCTTGATCTGCGTCGTGATCGCGGTGCTCTCCGACGGCGCCTGGGCGCTCGCGTCGGGCAGCGCGCGGCAGTGGCTCGGCCGCTCACCGCGGCGCCTGGAGCGCCTCTCGGCCACCGGCGGTGTGATGCTCGTCGGCCTCGGCGTCGGGCTCGCCGTCACCGGGCGCAACAAGTAGCCGTAGTCTCAATATCGCGAGCGCCCCGCGAACCGCGCCGACACCCAAAAGGCGAGAGGCGCGCTCAGGCCGCCGCGCGGCGGGCCTTCATCGCCTCGAACGTCTTCTCCCAGTCGTTGTGGCGGCGCTTGGCGTCGCCGATGAACGGGGAGAAGGCGATCGCCCAGAGCACGGCGGCGTTGAGCCAGCGCGCCGGCGCGCGCAGCGGCCGCACGAAGTCGACGAACAGCACGACGCGCGTGCGGTCGGTGTCGTTCCAGGCCTCGTGCTCGTAGGTGTCGTCGAAGATCATCGAGGCGCCCTCGGCCCAGTGGCGCGTCTCGGTGTCGACGCGGATGCCGCATTGGTCGGCCGGCTCCGGGATCAGCAGGCCGAGGTGGTAGCGCATCACGCCCTTGTAGGGGCCGCGATGTGCCGGCAGGTGCTTGCCGGGGGCGAGGATCGAGAAGAACGCGGTCTTCATGCCGGGGATCTGCGCGCACAGCCGCGCGGTCTCGGGGCAGCGCGCGCAGTTGGCCTCCGACTTGAAGCCGTAGCCGTAGAGGAAGTAGGTCTTCCAGCGGTCGTCGGTCGTCATCGTCGCCTGGTCGACCGAGATGTCCTGGAAGTTCGGGAGATGCTCCTGGTCCTCGAGCACGGCGTCGAGCTCCGCGCGGATCTTGCGCCAGTCGGCCTCGAGCGCCCTGGCCCAGGGGAAGGTGTCGTTGTCGTAGAAGGGCTGGTCGCCGACCGTCGAGGAGCGACCGAGCCAGCGCTCGAGCGGCGGCAGCGTCGCCTCGCCGAACCTGACCGTCGCCTGCACCACCCGCTCGCGCACGCTCATCGTCGCGCGCATCCTATTGCGCGCCTCAGTCGGGGCGGCGGCGGCGGTGCAGCGGCGGGCGGCGCTCGCGCTCGCGCGCGTCGGAGCGTTCGCGCTCCCGCTCGCGGTCCTCGCTGAGGCCGACCTCGAGGAAGACGAGCGAGACGATCGCGATCGACCCGAGCGAAACCAGCGCCAGCGAGATGGCCTCGCCGGTGGTGCCGTTGACGATCAGCGCGATCACGCCGCCGAGCACGATCACGAGCGCCGAGCCGCCGAAGGACAGCACGCGGTTGCGCGAGCTCATCGCGCTGCAGAGTATGGGGCAGGCGGCGCGGGCGGGCAGTAGGATCCGCGGCGATGCATGCGCCGAGCTGGTCGAGCTGGATGGCCGATCCCGCCCTGATCGTGGTGCTGCTCGCCGCGGCCTGGCTCTACTCGCGCGGTTACCGGCGCGCGCAGCGCCTCGCCGGTGGGCGCGGACCGGGCGTCTCGCACTGGTTGCCCTACGGCCTCGGGCTGCTCGTGCTCGCGATCGCGCTGATGTCACCGCTCGACGCGATCGGCGACGGCTACCTCCTGTCCGCCCACATGGGCCAGCACCTGCTGCTCTCCGACATCGCGCCGGCGCTGCTCGTGCTCGGGCTGCGCGCGCCGATCCTGCCGCTCGGGCTGCCGCGCGGCGGTCTGCGACTGGTTGCCCCCGGCGGGCGGGCCGGGCGGATCGTCGCGACGCTGACGAGCCCGTTCGTGGCGCTGCCGCTGTGGGCCGCGGCGACCTGGCTGTGGGCGATCCCGGCCATCTTCGACTACTCGGCCGCGCACCCGCTCGTGCACGCGCTCGAGCACGCGACGCTCTTCTACACGGGCCTCGCGATGTGGTGGCTGATCGTCGACCCGCTGCCCTCGGCGCGCCGCGAGCCGGGGCCGCGCCGGCTCGTCTACCTCGGCTTCACGCGCCTGGCGAGCGCCGGCGTCTGCCTGCCGCTGACGTTCATGACCGCCACCGCCTACCCGCGTTACGTCGCCGCGCCGCGCGCCTACGGCATCAGCGCGATCACCGACCAGCACCTCGCCGGCGCCGGCATGTGCTTCCTCGAGTTCCTGATCTTCGGGGTCGCGATGGTCGCCGTGTTCCTCAGCTTCCTCGGCCGCGACGAAGAGCGCGCGGCCGTCGAGGATCGC